>CAZXVT010000149.1:0-11376 GCA_964644015.1 uncultured Maribellus sp. | reverse complement strand
TGGAACAGGCGCTCCGGTCGTTTAATTTTACCGAACCGCTGCCTTCGGGATTATTGGGTCCGGTTACAATTTTAACCACCAAAGACTAAAGAATATGATTTATTCCGCAAACGCTGACATTGTTCCGTTTCTGAAAAACCTTGTTCAGGGCCTGCAACCTTACGCAAAGGCAAGTAAAATTAACCTTGCTTTTTCTTCTGACGGGAAAAACAGGGTGGTGAGTTACCAGCCGTTTTTGCTGTCGCAATCGGTGATCCAGCTGATTTGTAACCTGATTAATCTGCTGCCTCCCAAAAGCAGCATTTTTGTAAAGTTAAACAAGGGAGATAGTAACCGGAATTTAATTATTGAGGTGGAAAATACAGGTCTTAACCTGATACATATTCCTGAAGTTACTTCAAATTCGGTGTATTCATTTAACAGTAATCCTTTACCCGGTGGCACTTTGTACAGAATGGAGATTCAGACTGAAGAAGTGACAGAATTGCCCGATAATCAGATTTATCAGAAGCTGCACACCAACGATCCACCGCAGTTTTACCGGGAAATCCAGAAACGGTTTACACAAAATTTTACCCGTACTGAAAGACTGATTGCCTCGCTGGAAAAAAACCATCCGCAGGAAGCCGCTTTTATTCAGAAAATAAACACGCTCATCAAAGTAAATATTGAAAACGAAGAATTCGGGACCGATGATTTGTGCAAAGCAATGTTTTTAAGTCGCACACAGTTATTCAGAAAAATGAAATCGCTTGTAAATGAAGCGCCTGCCAATTATATCAGGAATATACGGCTTCAAAAGGCGAAGGAGTTGCTGGAAACCTCGGAACTGACAATTAGTGAAGTGGCTTACAAGTCAGGTTTTCAGACTATTAATCATTTTACAAAAGTATTTAAGGAACAATATGGAATTCCTCCTTCTGTTTACCGTCACAATAATCATTCTGCAACAAACAGATAAAAGAATGCAACAAACGGACTAACAGTCAGCCAGTTTTGTGTTGTAAATTTGAATCAACTTTAAACCGTTACATTATGGATCAGGTAAAACAAAACAAAGAATTTGTCATTCGCTATTTTAATGCCATGAGCGGAGTTGTGAAAACACGTGAGTTGATGGAAGAATACATAACCGATGAAGAACTGATTGGGCACATTGCCTTTTTTGAATCCGTATTCCCGAAATATGACATTTTTGCCGATGAAATTACAGCCGAAGGCAACAGGGTGGTTGTAAGAGCACGCTTAAAAGGTTGCCATGCTGGCGATTTTAACGGAATCCCTCCAACCTACAGAAATATCGATTTTCCGTTTGTAATCAGCTATGAAATAGAAAACGGGAAAATTGTGCATCACTGGATTATTGGAGACCAGACAGTTTTAATGGAACAACTGGGTGTGACAAGCGTACACGCCTGACCTCTCCCCGATGAGTTTTTAAAACTCATTTTCTCAAATTTATTTTTCTTATTTATTAATAATCAAATACATAAAAGTATGAGACAGCTATTTCTTTGCCTTTTGCTGAGCATTTTCAGCGTTGGCGCTTCTAGTCAGAAAAAAGATTTAAATCTTCAGGGAGCCTGGAAACTAGTTGTAGTTCAGGAGATTGAAGATGGAAAAAATGTGACCTATTTTCCTGGAAGGGAAAAAATAGAACAAATAAATGTTTGGTCTGGTAATCAGATATTTTTCGTTGGACAGACAACAACTTCCAAAACAACCAGAGAAGATTATGGAATTGGAACATTCAAAATTAATGGAAATAATTTGGAAGAAACTTTATCTGTTAGCAGTTATAAGGAAGCTATAAACAAAAAACTGAGATTTAGGGTGGAAATGAAAAGGGATACCCTAGTGCAGATCTTTTTCCTTGATGAAAACTTTAAACCTTGCGAGGAAACTCAACATGTCGAGAAGTATTTAAAAATTAATTAATAACTAATATTTTCAGTTATGATACTCGTTATTGGTTCAACAGGCAAGCTTGGCAACGAAATCTGCCGGCTACTTAAAGAAAAAAACATTCCGGCAAAGGCGATGATTCGCAAATCCACACCGGAAGAAAAAAGAAAAGAATTAAAAACGCTGGGACTTCAACTCGTTGAAGGCGATCTCCGCGACAGTTCAACCTTTTACAATGTATTAAATGGGGTAAGCACTGTAATTTCAACAGTTTCATCCATGCCTTTTGCATACACTCCCGGTGAAAATGACATCATTAGTGTGGATGAAAAAGGGATGATCGAAATGATTACTGCCGCAAGGTATGCCGGCATAAAACATTTCATCTATACCTCTTTCTCCGGAAATATGAATCTGATTTTTCCGTTAAGCAAGGCAAAAAGGAAGGTGGAAGCTCATTTGATACAAAGTGGAATGATCTTCACCATATTGCGTCCGTCATTTTTTATGGAAGGTTGGCTTTCATCCATGGTGGGTTTTGATGCATTGAACGGCAAAGTCAGTCTTTGCGGGAGTGGCAACAATCTGGTGGCTTATATTTCGCTGAAAGATGTGGCAAAATTTGCAGTTGAAAGCTTGAATAATCCGGCTGCAAAAAATGCAATCCTGGAACTTGGAGGTCCGGAAAACCTGAAACCATTGGATGCTGTGAAAACTTTTGAAGAAGTACTTGGAAAGAAAATTGAAATTCAAAACATGCCTGAAGAGGTTTTAAATGAACAGTTTGATGGTGCAACCGAACCCATGCAGAAATCATTTGCCGGTCTGATGTGCTGTATGGCAAAAGGCGATTTAATCGACATGCATGAAACATTAAAAAAGTTACCGGTACATCTTACTTCTGTTAAAGAATTTGCCCAAAAACTTATATAAAGGCACCTTTTTCACAAAAAATCGAAAACGGCCGGATGAATTATTTTCTTCAGGCCGTTTTTTATGAAGTCAGTCGTTATAAATGACTACTAAAAACGAATTCAATTATTGGTTCAGATATGCGTTGTTTCCTCTGATTTATCCAGGTTTTCCACTTTTATGGCTTTGAAATTCCGGATACCTTCCGCATCGAAATCACAGTTGAGCCATTCCTCGTCGATGAATGCCCCAACTTTTTTGTATAGATTGATGGCATTCTGGTTCCAATGCAGTACCTGCCACCGAACCCTTTTACAGTTTTCTGCCCGAGCTATATTCATTACCTCATTCAGCAATGCCGAACCGATTTTCAACTTCCGGTACGATTCTTTTACATACAAATCATCGAGATACAGCGATTTTCCCACCCAGGTGTAATAGGCAAAAAAGTACAACGCCATACCCACAATTTCGCCGTCTTTGTTTTCGGCAATAATACTTCGGAACAAACCTTGTTCATCCTTCATCTGATCAACTGTGTTCGTTACTTTTTCAGGCGCTTTTTCAAACAGCGCAAGTTCTTTTATTAATCCAAGAATGGCGGGGAAATCGGCTTCAGTGGCTTTGCGGATATTGATGATCATTATCTTATCAGGTTTATTATTTTTGATTCAGGCTGCAAGATAGGGAATTCAACCTTTCAATATTTTTTGAGAAAACAATTTTAGCTCGAAACAAAACAGATTTTTTCCTTAAATGGAGATAAAAATGTTTTCAGAAATCAGATCCAGTTAAAATTCAATAGCTTTTGAGTAAAAAAACCGAAGCGAAAGGCATTCAAAGCCTGTTTCTTTGTAATATGCAGAAATCGAAAATTCTTTGCTAAAACGGTTTTGGTAAGTAGTACAAAATTTTTAACAACAAAACAATGAAACGTTTCTCAATAGCTTGCCTGATGATATTTTTACTTTCATTGAAAGGTTTTTCACAACCTTATCAGGTTACCGAAAAAATGTGGACCCCTCAGAACGATGAAGTTTATCTGCAGGAGATTTCAGAGAAAATACAAACTGAAAAACCGGTTACATCAGTTGCTGTTTCCGGCAATGTTTGTCTGGCGTTACTGGATGGGAAAATTTATCGGGTTGATGGTGAAAAACTGACCGCCGACAACAGCGCTCCGGCAGAAGTAAAAAAACTGCAACCCGAAAACGGTGCCATCTGGGCTTTGTCGGCCAAGGGTTTGTACACCTTGCAAAACAACCAGTGGAAACAGGTTGACAACCGCGAATTTGTGGATTTGTGCCTACATCTCGGGAAACTCCATGCAGCTACTTCTGATGAGATTTTCTGTCTTGAGAACGGGAAATTTGTGACGACCAAACCCGCCGACGGATATTACGGCAGCGATGTAACCAACCTCATGGAAGACGGTTCGCAGGTATTTGCCGATCCGGTTGAATTAGGACCTGTGACCCGGTTAGAATCGTACAGTGGCACTTTTTATGTTTTGCGTCCGGGCAAATTGGTGTTGTTCGATGGCAAAACCGTGAACGAAGATTTTATCGACTGGGGAAAGCTGCCCTCATTAAAAACCAACGACATGGTAAGTTTCGGAAACCGCATGTACATTGGCACCGACCGCGGCCTGACTGAATTGCGGGGTGCGGCGCTGAAAACAATCAGAGGTGCCGACGGCCTGCCGGTGGAAAGCACAACCTGTCTCGAAAAAGGTTTTGCCAACGATTTATGGATCGGAACTGCCCGTGGCGCTGTTCGCATGGTGAATGGCGAATTCCATTATTTTGGGGAAGGAATGTGGCTTCCATCGATGAAAGTGAACGACATTGCCGTTGGGGAAAATGTGGTTTATGTTGCCACCGAAACCGGCATAGGAATTATTCATTACGAACCATATACTTTGCTGAAAAAGGCTGCTTTTTTTGAACGCGAACTCGATGAATGGGGACATAAACGTCTCGGTTTCATGCATCTTTTATACCAGAAGAATGGGGAATGGGTTCGCGAGGTGAGCGATAATGACGGTGGCCACACAGCGCCGTACCTGGCTGCCATGTGTTATAAATATGCTGTAACCGGCGACAAGGCAGCACGTGCCGAAGCAGTGGAAGCTTTCAAAGCCATGATCTGGCTGAACAAAATAACCGGTAAAGATGGTTTTATTGCCCGTTCAATCTGGTCAACCACCGGTGATAAAGATGAACGTGGAAAATCCGGTTCCGGCGGATTGCCGGCCAAATGGTACCCGACTCCCGACGGGAAATGGTACTGGAAAGGCGATACTTCGAGTGATGAGGTGACTTCTCATTTTTATTCGGTTTCGTTGTTCCTCGACCTTGTAGCAGAAGGAAAGGAAAAAGAAGTGGCCCGCGAACACCTCCGCAGAATGGCTTCCTACATCATCGATTGCGGGTGGACCATGCACGACATGGATGGCTTACCTACCCGCTGGGCACGCTGGAATCCCGAGTACCTGCTACGCCCATATGGTTACATGGACCGCGGCCTGAATGGTCTGGAAGCGCTTTCGTACATGGAAGCAGCAATTGCCGCCACCGACGAACAGAAATTCAAAGATGGTTACCAGCAACTGATAAAATGGGGCTACCCGGCTAACACACTTCGCCAAAAAAATACTTTTCCGCCTGAAAATATAGCTCCGTGGGACGATGATCTTGCTTTTATGAGTTATTACACTTTGTTGCGCTATGCAACCGACCCTGTTTTGCGGTCAGTTTATCTGCGTAGTCTCGAGCGTACCTGGGAAGTAAAACGAATTGAAAGAATGCCCTGGTATAATATTGCATATGGCGCTTTAACCGGTAATGAATGTGACCTTGAACAGGCCATGAAATTTTTCAGGGAATGGACACTTGATTGCCGTGAAAACAATTACTTCAACTCCCACCGCGACGACCTGTTTATCGAAAAGGGATACACTGCATACGATGGCTGGGTGAAAATACTTTCACCACGTGATGGATTTACCGATGGTACGAGCCGTCGGATTAATGAGTTGGATGGACACAATAATGGCAGAAGGGTAAAAGAACCAACCGGCTTTTTGCGCGATTACTGGATGGCACGTTATTATGGTATTATCAAAGCACCCGAAACAAAAGATACTGAGTTGATTTCAGTTCCAAAACGTCCGGGTGTTCAGTTGGGAGCAACGCCTTACACAGGTCCCGCCAGACCGGAAGTGTATTAAATAAGAATATCGAATAAGGAATGATGAATTAAAAAATCCTGTAGGGATTCGATTTGAATAGCCCGGGGTTTTAACCCCGGGAAAGGAATATGATTAAGGAAATCCGTCCGCGAAGAAAGCAGTTTGAAAATCATTGGTTTTGGCGGACGGAACAGAGCAAAAACAAACATTAGGACAAGCGCCAAAGGTGCGAAATGTAATAGCCCGGGGTTTTAACCCCGGGAAAGAAGTAAGGTAAAGGAAATCCGTCAGCGAAGAAGGCAGTTTGAAAAACAAAACCAGTTGCGGACGGAACAGAGAGATGGTTGAATACAGAGTAAAAACAGATTAAAACGAATAATACATTCAATATGATTCAAAATAAAAGACATTATAAAACACTGGTTTTTATTATTCTTACGGGTTTCGTTACCACACATTTTTCTTGTAAACCCACCCCCGATAACCGTTCGGTAAAACAGGTTATGGACGGCAAGGTAACTGAATTGTACGCCACAAAAAGCGAGGCAGAACTTACAGCCCTCACCTACGAACAGGCTAAAGCACTTTTTTCGTCTGAAGAGTTAAATATTTTGGCTACCCGCCACTGGATGTTCGATGTGAATGTTCCGGTTACAGTTTCTGTTTTAAGAAGCAAAAAACAAGAGATAGTGCCATGGTGGTTAGCTGAAAACGGCTTTACCAAAACCACGCATTCGGTTAAAAACGAAATGACAGAATATGAAGTCTGGCAAAATGCGTTTCCTGCAGGCCATGTCGGTCTCGGAATCAGTGGTTTCGAAAATTACGGTCTGCATTATTTCGTGGCTGTTCAGCCTCAGAAAAAAGAAGACCAGCTTGTACTGAACAACTTTTTCCCTGAAAACCAGTTTGTGGGCGTTTTACAGGATGGCGCTTTTACCTACCACGACTGGGACGAACTGGTTTTAACCGGAGTTCCTGAAGAACTGAAAGGGGCACAATTGCTTACAACCGTCCGTGGCCGCGGAACCGAATCACATCTGGTGGGAGCATTTCGCCGAACTGAACACCCATCATTAAAAAAACCTGACCAGGTAATGCTGACCTGGAGCAGCGATCCGGCCACCACTGTCGATATTCAATGGAGAACGGACACAACAATCAACACAGGAAAAGTGAGCTACCGTAAAAAAGGCGATGGCGTGGTTCGTTCAGCCGATGCCCGGAAATTCAGATTGGAAGACCGTTTGCTGATGAACGACAGGTTTATCAACCGGTTTACAGCAAAGATTTCCAATCTTGAACCGGGAACTGTTTACGAATACCAGCTTGCACCCGATTCGGTATGGAATCAGGATTTTACTTTTTCCACGGCTGCTGTAAATGACACATTTTCGTTTGTGTGGTTTGGCGACACACATTATTCACCCAAATTTGGCCAACTGCTGAACCGTGCCGATTCTCTTCATCCCGATGCTGCATTTTTTACCATTGCCGGCGACTTGGTCAGCGACGGTTTGTATCGCGATCAGTGGGACGCGCTTTTTTCTTATGCACCCGATGTGATTTCGAAAAAACCTTTGATGTGTGTTCCAGGAAACCACGATAACAGAGCAGGTTTGGGAGCCGGAATGTACAGGGCCATGTTCAGCTATCCTGAAAATGCACCTGCCGGAGTGCCAAGTGAGCAGACTTATTCTTTTACATACAAAAACACCTTGTTTCTGATGATTGACGCCACTTCGCCCGTCGATGCGCAAACTGGCTGGATTGAGGAACAGTTGAAAAACAGCACAGCAACCTGGAAAATTGCGGTGTTCCATTTTCCACCCTACAACTACGAAGAGCCTTATTTCAACATACAAAAAACCTGGGTGCCGTTGTTCGATAAATACCATGTGGACATGGTTTTCAGCGGGCATATCCACTACTACATGCGCTCGAAACCCATGAATGGTGGCATGGTGACCGATTCATACAAAAATGGAACGGTTTACATGATTTCCATTGGAATTCCTTCGCATCACGAAAATATTGGTGAAGAACCTTATGCAGCAGTCCGTTATGGCGAAGGACAATTTTATCAGTACCTGAAAGTGGGAGGAAACAAACTCACTTTCACCACTTTTGATAGTGAAAACAAAGTGGCTGATTCGTTCACAATTAAAAAGTAAAAACCGATGAAAAGAATCTTTCTGTTCTTTATTACCGTTTTTGCTTTTTTTAGTCTGAATGCGCAAACTACCCCAAAACTTCAGTTTAAAAACGGGGGACTGAAAATCGTTCAGTTTACAGACACGCACATCGAATTAAGGGAAAAGAAAAACCTGGAAGTTTACATCACGGTTGAAAAGGTTATGGAAGCTGAAAAACCTGACCTGGTTGTGTTCACAGGCGATATTGTTACCGAAGATAATCCGCAGGAAGCTTACAAAAAGCTGTTTGGCATCATCGAAAAATACAAAACACCCTGGGCAATGGTTTTTGGGAATCACGACTCGGAACACAATTTCGCGCGTAACGAACTGGCTGGTTTTCTGCAAAAGTTTTCCTATTGCCTGAATAACGACAAAGGAGAAACTTATGGTTATTCCAATTTTGTTTTGCCGGTTTTGGGTAACGACGGAAAACCCGCTGCCCAGTTGTATTTTATGGATTCGAACATGTACAGCACACTCAAGCCGAAAGTGGGTGGCTGGGGATGGTTTACACACGAACAGGTGGGCTGGTACCGCGAAAAAAGCCGCAAACTGACTGCTTCAAACAATGGTTTGCCTTTTCCGGCGCTGGCATTTTTTCATATTCCGCTTCCTGAATATACCGATGCGTGGAATAATACTCTCAACCCTCCGGTTGGAGTAAAAAACGAGGATGAATGCAGCCCCGAAATCAATACCGGAATGTTTGCAGCGATGCTCGAAAGCGGCGATGTGATGGGCACTTTTGTGGGCCACGACCATATTAACGACTACATAGGTGTTCATTATGGAATTGCACTGGCTTATGGCAGAATAACCAAAACAATGGCTGAGTCTGATGACCCGAAGGCGGGCGGCAGGGTGATCGTTTTAAAAGAAGGTAAACGCGAATTTGATACCTGGATGAGGGAAGCAAACGGAAGTAAAGCGCTGGAATGCAATTATCCGGGGTCGTTCAGCAAAGTGCCTGAAAAAAAGAACTAAAACTAAAATCAATAAAATCATGAAAGATTTTTCTCGCAGAATGTTCCTGAAATCGGCAACTGCCGCAACAACAGGAGTAATTATTCTTCCAAATCTTTTGAGTTGTTCGCCCAACAACAAATTGAATATTGCACTGATTGGTGCTGGTGGACGTGGCGAAGACAACTGGGAAAAATTGATGAACGAAAACATTGTGGCGATTGCCGATGTGGACGATAACCGTGCTGCCAATGCTTTCAAAGCCTTCCCAAAGGCAAAACGATACAGGGATTTCAGAAAGATGTTGGATGAAATGCACAATGAGATTGATGCCGTGGTGGTTTCAACACCTGATCACACGCATTTTGCCGCTGCCATAGCAGCCATTCAACTGAAAAAACATGTGTATGTGGAGAAACCGCTGGCTCACAATGTCTGGCAGTTGCGCACACTCAAAAAAGCAGCAAAACATTACGGAATCGTTTCACAAATGGGCAACCAGGGTCACACCACCAACGGAATCCGTCTGATAAAAGAGTGGTACGATGCCGGAGTGCTCGGACAGGTAAAAGAAGTACACGCGTGGTTTGGCCCGTTTGAATTCAAACCTGGTGGTTACTGGACAAAGCCCGAAAGTTTTCCGCCACCTGCTCACCCCGTTCCCGGTACACTCGATTGGGATGTTTGGCAGGGACCGGTTGCTGAACGACCTTACAACCCGGTTTATGTACCGAAATCATGGCGCGGTTTTTATGATTATGGCAACGGAATGCTGGGTGACTGGTCGAACCACACCATCGACGCTCCGTTCTGGGCGCTTGAACTGGGGAATCCACACACCGTGGAAGCCACAGTTCCGAATCCGATACCCGACCACAGTTTTATCCCCGATGAATCGATGGTGAAATTTCAGTTTAATGCACGTGGCGACAAAGCGGCGGTTGAACTGTTCTGGCATGAGGGCGGCTCAAAACCCGAACTCAGACCAGAGTGGGGTGTTGACAAACTGCCAGATTCTGGAATGGTGATGATTGGCGAAAAGAAAACGCTCATTACCGGCGGACGACCCAACAATCCGCGTTTGATGGTGTCGGAAGAGGAATGGAAAGAATTCCTGAAAAATGCACCGGCCCAGACGATTCCTCGTGTTGGCGAGGAAATGCCGCAGCAGGAGTGGGTGGATTGTATTAAAAACGGCACTTTGCCCGGTTCTAATTTCGATTATGCCGCATCGCTCAACGAAATGGTGGCGGTGGGTGTAATTGCCCAGCGTTTTGCCACCCGTGTTGAATATGATGGTGAAAAAATGCAGATTACCAATCAGCCTGAACTGAATGCCTATATTAAAGAACCAGTTCGGGAAGGGTGGTCCTATGGTGAAGATTTATGGTAATTTCACATCAGCTGCGGATTTTATTTTGGGAAGTCCCTCTTTACTAAAGGGCGTGGCGAAGCCGGGGGATTTAGTAATTTTAGGGAATAAACGTTTATTCAATTTTAAACCAACAAAAAATATAAAACTATGACAACAAAACAAACCAGTTGGAGCAAGCTTTTACCTGCATTTTTCTCGTTTATCGTAATGGGATTTGTCGATATTATAGGCGTGGCAACCGGTTACATTAAACTCGATTTCGAATTAACCAACTTTATCGCGCAGTTTCTGCCCATGATGGTGTTGTTGTGGTTCTTTATCCTTTCGGTTCCTGCCGGGATTCTTCAGGATAAATATGGCAAACGAAACATGCTGAATGTAGGAATGATTGTTCAGGCGGTCGGGCTGGGCCTGCCATTTCTGAACTATTCATTTCCGATGATGTTTGCTTCATTTATTCTGCTGGGAATCGGAAATACCATCATCCAGGTTTCGGCCAACCCGTTGTTGCAGGATGTTTCACCAGCCGACAAATTAGCCAGTTTTCTGAGCACTTCGCAGTTTGTAAAGGCGATAATTTCATTTTCAGGTCCGCTGATCGCCACGGCAATGGCTTCGGTTTTTGGTGACTGGAAACTGGTACTGGCAATTTACGGAATCACTTCGCTGCTCGGGGCTTTGTGGTTGTCGTTTACACCGATACAGGAATCAAAACCCGACCGGAAACCAGCAACTTTCAGCTCATGTTTTGGTTTGCTGAAAAACCGTTTTGTGGCATTAATGGCATTGTCGATATTTCTGATTGTTGGTGCCGAAGTTTCAACCAATAC
>CAZXVT010000148.1:0-11378 GCA_964644015.1 uncultured Maribellus sp. | reverse complement strand
ACTATCTCTGCTGACGATCAAAACATATAAATAATATGACTTTTCTCATCTTTTAACTCTCGAAAACAAATTTTTTCGGAAAATAATTTTCGCCATAATCTTTTTATTCAATAATAATAGGTAAAGCTTTACAAGACAGTTTACCTAATACAGCTTAAATAATATCCTGAAATTTGATAAATGAAAAATGATAAAATCAAATTATGGATATAATACCATATTTAGAAAATAGCAAAGCTGTAGCTATTAAAGTTGAAATTACGGCAGAAGATTTAATTCAGGTGATAAAAAATGTGGCTGAAGAGACAGTCAAGATAATTTTGTCTAAAGTGATTGACAGCAGAGATTCAGATTTTGTACCGAGAAAACAAGCGATGACGCTGTTAAATGTCAAATCCCCAATTACAATGATGAAATGGGAGGAAAAAGGCTACCTCACCCCACACAAAATCAGTGGTCGTATTTTTTACAGAAAGGATGATATCACAAATGCCTTCGAGAAGTTTTCAAGAGAATTTGATAATTAAAATTAAGCTTATGGATTCAGTTACCAGTGAAGCTGTACAGACACAGCAAAAAAAATCTTCAATACCTGAATTTTTAAAACACCCCAGGTCCAATAAATTAGATATTAATGACTCGGAATTTATTGACTTTCTCGAACACGAAGGATTTAGAACAATAAGGACGGATGACACTTTTGAATTTGTGCGAATCAATGGGAACATCATAAAAAAGGTAAAGCCTATTGATATTAAAAGGTATGTTTTAGATTACGTTCGTGAATTTGAAAGTACACCAGCTGTTAATCATTTCCTAAATGACAATCGCAAATTCTCAGTAAATTACCTAAATGCTCTTAAGGAAGTGCACCCATTTACACTACGTGACAATAAAGATGCAGCCTATTACTTATTTAAAAATGGAATTGTTGCGGTTACAAGAGATGGGATTTATAATCCAATTCCATACGACAAAACTGAATACCTTGTATGGGAACATGAAATCTTAAACAGAGAATTCAGATTTCCAACAGATTTAAATAAGGAATCATTTTTCTCACAATTTTTAAGGCATCTGGCAGATCAAGATAATGACAGATTTTATTATATGTTACAAATTATCGGTTATGTTCTTCACAAATACAGGGACGTATCAAATATGAGAGCAATAATATTCAATGATAAGACAGTAAACGAACAACCAGAAGGAGGCAATGGGAAAAGTCTGTTTTGCAGGGCTTTTGAGTATTTTGTAAAAGTTCAGATTATGGATGGAAAAATCTTTATGCCAAACAAAAGTTTTATCTGGTCAAATATTAAAGATAACACCAATGTTGTTGTAATTGATGACGCAGATGATTACTTCCCTTTTAAAGATTTGTTTTCAGTTATAACAAGTGGCTTTACAATTGAAAGAAAATTTAAGGATAAATTCCATCTCCCAGTTGAAAAATCACCTCGTATTATTATTACAACCAACAAAATTATAAGGGGTTATGGTGGATCTCATAAACGTCGTCAATACGTTGTGGATATAGGTCACTATTTTAGTAGTGAAAGAACGCCGGTTGATGTTTTTGGCCATAGATTATTTCATGATTGGGATGCAGAAGAATGGGCACGTTTTGATTATTTCATGCTGTGTTGTGTTCATATTTACCTTAAAAATGGAGTTGTACCTTGCGCTGAGACGGAAAATGCGAAAAAAGACACTATAAGAGCAACAAGTGAATCGTTCTACAACTGGATTGAAGATTCAAAATCAGATTTACAAAAATTTATAAGCACATGTAACGCAAAAAAAAGATACTTAGAAGAGTCTGGCCTAAAAAACATGACTTTGTCTGACAAGAAGTTTATAATGTGGATTAAAAAATTCTGTGAAATCAATGGACATGAATTTGTACCCTCCCCGAAATCAGATGCAAGGGGTTTCTTCCTGAAGTTAAATATGAATGCTGAGACTTTCAACGTCGTATAAAATCGCCTGAGATTATAATAAGAACCTACCATGGATAATCTGTGGTAGGTTTTTTATTCATCAATTGCAATTATCTTCCATTCAAAACTTTATTCCGTTATGCAACATCAAGACGAAAAGCAATTACCAATATTGAAGGGAGAAACATGCAATCCCCTCACTTATCATCAACTATATTTTAGCAGCCCGGTGATGAACCGATACAAAGCATTATTGCAGGCGACCGGGTTTAGATGTTACTTAATGATGGCATTGAAATCAGCGAATTACAATACCAAAGCCCATCATGGAACAAGCCTTGCAGAATGGTTGTGACATGGATAAATATAGAAAAACAGCCAAAAGCTTCAGGAAAGATGCTCATACTTTTTGCTGATGAATAATATTACCAAAAGTACCGATATTCAGCAGACGAGACCAACCTTTACCTTCAGGCAGCAGAGGTTTGGCAGCTTTGCAGGGAAGAGGTGATGCCGAGAACCGGATCAAGCAGCTCAAATATGATTTTGGAATCGACAGTTATAACACGCAATCATCTTTTGGTATTAATCTATGCTATGTGTGCCTATAAACTGATGGGTGTCTTCAGACAGTTTCTCCGGAATTCAAAAGTCCAGCAAACCCTGCCAACTTTAATATGTAAGACTTTTGCAATAGGTGCATATTTTCAAGAAAACAAGGGGAAGTGTATTCTCGGAGCATGTATGAATATGAAACGAAGAGTTTGGTTCACCGGCCTCTGAAGTCTAACAAATCAGGTCAGTTTAACTTTCAAATTCTCTAATGCGTAATCAGGACCATAATATTGACAATTCAACCGGGATTTCAAATGGAGGGTTCAATCGAAATCTTCCAGGCTATCCTGCCGCTTTTTCAATTTCCGGAAGGAAGTGCCATCGGTTCTTATTGCAGGAGTTTCTCTTCATTCACTATTGGAATTACAATCTGAATTCCTCTTCATTATGTATATCACTTTCCAGGAAGAATGTGTCATAAAAATAACCCTTGGAAGTGTCATCCTCCGGTTTGGGAGTCAATCAGACTGCTGCAATCGGAAAAATCTGTCATTTCATGACGGCTTTATGACAACTTAATGACGGCTTATTATACTAATTATCTGCTACTTGACACTTATGACACATTAAAACGAAAAATGTATAAAAGTATAGTTAATAGGACATGAAATAATAAGCTTCAATCTGTCAGGAATAGGCCGAACCTATCCCAAACCGAAAACCCAAAACTGAATCAGTCTCCTGATTCAACCTTCCTTATAGCTCAAGAGGGTTGGTCGTGCGAAAATACATTGGATTGCAAAAAACTGAAGACGGAAGGTGAAAATTGTAATTCAGAACCGACAAAAGAGCGGCTTGAGTTTTATAAAAGTTGGCGTAAAACGTTATCTTTGGGATCAATCATGGATAACTTAATTGCACGAAATACTACCTACTCAGCTTCATTCACAACTGCAACCGGAGCCCTGTTCCACCGTGAAATTTCAGCTGTTTTAAACCTCCTGAAGCAGGACGATCGCCAGTATCTGCTGATTCAGGAAACCAGGGAGAATCAATTCCTCCAGATAAATTCGCAGATTACACGAAAAAAGGTGGTTGCCGAAATTCTGAGCCGCCTGGAATACAAATTTGACGGATACCTGGAGCTATTTGAAGCATCGCAGGAAACGGAACAGGCACTCCTGTTATTTTACCTTGTGCTCAAGTCAAATGCCTTAATCTATGATTTTCACTTTCAGGTTACCCTTCCTTCCTGGAAAGGCAGCACGAGGACATTTGATTCATTTAGCTACCAGATGAAAATTGATGAGATTGGCAACCGGAACGAAAATGTGCGGGAATGGGCTGAATCGACGAGAAAGCTAATATTGAAGATTTACAAAAGAATGCTGAAAGAGGCTGGATTCCTGAAAGGAAATACCTTGATTAAGCCTGTTTGCAACTCAGATTTTTTCAGGCCATTTATTAAGAATAATGAAATCTGGTTTCTTGAAGCGTGCTTTTTAAACCAGGCAGAACGAGAAAAAGTACTTACTGAATATAAACTAAAACAAAAATGACCATTCCCGAACTATACGATTTGCTCTGCGACGAAGCCTTCCAGGACCCGGCAACCGGAAACCTGTTCTTCCCTGCATACATGTATGTTTATAAACCGGAAACTGAGTACTATATCAGGGAACAGATTGCAGATATAAAAAAGCGGCTGATTCGGCCCAACACCTTTATTGATGTGCTTGTAATCAATCTGTTTGAAGAATTCAGGCTATATCTTGAAACACGGGAGTTTGGCAATAATAATCTGCTGAATGTACTGATGGAAAAGGAAATGAGTGATGCGCAAACTGTTGAACAAACGCTGAAGCGCGAAGCTAACAGTGCCAATTTTTATAAATGGGGAAATGATAAAATCCAGACCCATTTGCAAAGCGTTGATAATTTCAAAAAGTCCTATGTATTTGTACATGGCTTTGGTGAGATTTACCCCTGGTTACGGGCAAGCAAATTCCTGAGTAATTTTGAAAAGTACATTTCAGGGTATAAAATAATCATGTTTTACCCGGGGAGCGCCAAAGAATACTATAGTATGTTTAACCTTTTAAACGATGAGAACCCTTACAGGGCAATTAAATTAATCAATCCAGACGACCAAAAATAACAGATACCCAAAAACAAAGAACAATGAAACTAAGCCAGATTTACGAACGACGAATCGACCGCACCATTGATGCAGCAGTTACTGTGAGCAACAGAAATACACAAACGGTTGATAACGAAATAACCGAATATGTTTTCACTCAGGAGTTGATTGAAAAACTATATTCCTTTCTCGATATACTGATGCACAAGAAAACGAACCGAACCGGTGTCTGGATTAACGGATATTATGGTTCCGGAAAATCACATTTCATAAAGTACATCGATTATTGTCTTTCAGAATCAACCAGGTCAAGGGCCTTCGAACATTTTATTAAAACTGTTCAGGAAGAAGAGAAAAAGGACACTTTTTTTTCAGAGGCCACGTCATCTAAAATTACCAACCTCAGGAATTATATCGAAAAAAATCAGGTTGAAACCATCACATTCAACGTGGAAGATGAAACAGATGACGGCACAGGCGAAAGACTTACCCGTATTTTCATCAATATGCTGAACCGGAAAAGAGGTTATAATTCTGATAACATTCCGTTGGCCATCCTGCTCGAAAAGGAGTTGGACAAAAAAGGTGTTTTTGAAGCGTTCCAGAAAGTGCTGAAAGAAGATTACAACTTTACCTGGAAGGGAAATGAGCAGAATTATGCTGGAATGGCACTGGATACAGTACTGACTGCAGCAAAAAAAGTTGCTCCCTGGCTCGATACAAGTTCACTTTACAACCGTATTAACGACTCGCAAACTTATAAAGTGGGCATTAATTCAACCCTGATTCCCGAATTGCGTGATTATCTCAAGGGAAAAGACAAGAGTTACAGGTTACTGTTTCTGGTAGATGAAATTTCGCAATACATTGGTAAAAACCGCGATGTGCTTCTCAACTTTCAGAACATCATTGAAAGGGTGAGCGAAGATTTGGACAACATGGTGTGGATTGCCTGTACTGCCCAGCAAACGCTCGACGATGTTACACAGGGAGTGGGCAGTGAGGATGCAAAAGATGAATTCGGCAAAATTCTTGGACGTTTCCCGGCTGAATTCAGGGTATCGCTCGAAAGCTCCGACCCGGCTTACATCACACAAAAACGTGTTCTCGATAAAAATGCAACAGGCAGGGTTGCTGTTGAAAACCTTTACCGGACAAACAAAGACGCCATCGAAAGTCAGTTTAAAATGCACCACGACTTGTACCGTGGATATTCGAATGAAGACGAATTTGTGCTGGCCTACCCTTTTGTCCCCTATCAGTTTAAGTTAATTGCCCATGTGTTCGATGCCTTCCAGTCATTGCAGTTTGTAATTAAAGAAGTAAAAAACAACGAGCGTTCGGTGTTGGGGATTTCGCATTTTACAGCAAAAAAGCTGGCCAATGAAGAAGTGGGATACATTGTGCCTTTCGATGCATTTTTCAACGAGCAGTTTAATACAAACCTTACACATCGCGGAAGGCGGGCTATCAGTGCCGGTAAGGATTTGCCCTATCTTAAAACCAATCCTTTCGCTGAACGGGTTTTGAATACGCTGTTTATGATTTCCAATCTTTCGGAAGCAGTGCGTCGAACATTTCCTTCCAACATCGAAAACCTGGCAAAACTACTGATGACCGACATCGATTCAAACCGGCTTCAGTTGCAAAACAAGGTAAAAGAGGCGCTTGATAAACTGATGGATGAAAACATTATCAGGGAAGAGAATAACAGCTATTTCTTTTTTAACGAAGACGAAATGGATGTAAAACTTCAGGTTCAGAATACGCATTTGAATTATGAAGACAGGCTGGAAGAGATGGATAAGATATTGCGACCCATTATGAAAGTGGAAAGCAGGGTTCATTTCGGACAGAACGATTTCAGGGTCGCTTTTCTGATTGACGACAAGGAAATATTGCGTAACGGCGACATCAGGATTAAAGTAATGTTGATGGACAAAGCCAAAGCTGAAACAAAAGCCTTCGGTAATCCAAATGATACCTTGCTGATTTGTGTAAACGAATGGTTTGGCGACGACGAGTTGCTAAAAAAAGAATTTGAACAGTACGCAAAAACTGAAAAGTACCTCCGCAACAACGGCGATAGTTCGCAGGGTATCAGGGAGCAGACACTAAACAATTTCAGGGGCAGAAATGCCACTTTAAAAGATAAGATTATCAATAAACTAACCGCCCGTTTCCCTGAAACCCGCTTTGTTTCGGGCCAGCAATTGATAGAGCCTACTGAAATAAATGGAACAAAGTCAACTGACAGGTATAAAAATGTGGTAACAAAACACCTCGAAAATTTTTATAAATACCATCAGCTTGCCGAAGGATACTGCGATAATGGCGCCGATTTAAAAAAGAAGATTCCCGGAATAAAAACACAGTTTATTACCGACAATGGTCTTTCTCCGGCGGAAAACCGGGTAAACGACCACATTACTTCCATGGGAAATGCCGTATCGGTGGAAGACCTGATTAAGGTTTTCTCAAAAGAACCCTATGGCTGGAAAGACATCCAGGTAATACACATACTGGTGATGTTGCAAAAGAAAAAGGTGCGGGAGTTCGATTACAGGGGCAAGGCAAGATACCCGATGGATGAATTTGTCAATAAAGCATTGATTACATCGGAGCGACAGGTTTTAATTGTAAAACAGGGAGAAGCCATACCCGCAGAAGTAATTGAAACAGCCAAGGCAAGCTATAAAGAGATATTTAATACAGAGCCTCCTGTTAAGAGCGATGGAAACGAGTTGTTTGAAGCCATGCTCGACAAGGTGATTACATTCAGAAGTTCAGTTGAATCGCAGGCCGAGAGTTATATAAGGTTTCCATTCCGCAAAGTGTTTCACAATTTTCACACACAACTGGAAGAACTGGAAACCATACGCGACCCGAAAAGGTTTTTTGAAAAGCTCAATACTGACAAAGATTTGCTGAAAGCCTCCAGTGACCAATGCAAGCAATTGGGTGATTTTCTTGCGCGGGCATTGCCTGAATACGAAAAGATGAAGGCATTCCTTGACAGGAACACAGAAAACCTGGATGCACTGCCTGCCGGAAACAAAGAAAAAACGGACTGGCTTGTTTCGTTCTTTGCAAAAGAAGACCCAACAGCCGATTTCCGGACTGCAAGAAAGACTTTCGACGAACTGAAAACGGCTATAAGCGAAAAACTGAAAGAATTGCACGAAGAAGTCCTGCTTGTGTATGCAGAGGTTTTCGATTCGCTTGAAACAGAGCTGACAAACCACAAGCTTGATGCTTCGACTATTGGAAGTCGTCCACATAAATTGGATGCTCTCAAAAAGCTGGAGTCAATTTCTTCATTGCGATTGGCCATTAAAGAAGCCGGTAGCTTTAAATCACTTCAGCTCGAAAAAATAATAGCAGAGGTTAACCGGAGGAAAGGCCCCGAATCGAAGGCAGAAGAGCCACCTGTGAAATACAAACCGGGTAAAAGCTCAAAATTTTCCATCATTTCAACTCAGCAAGAGCTGGATGAATACCTTGCCGGGTTGCGCGCCGATATGGAAAAGATGCTGAAGGAGAAAAAGAAAATAATACTTGAATAACCATGCAAACCTATATTTACCCTCAATCTGATACAAAATATTTGGAAAATTACTCCCAATCTGTGACAAGAACAGAGAATTTTACCCTGACTTTTCAACAAGAATGCAGCAAAATTACCCTGACTTTTCAACATGTAATAAAAATGCAGCAAGCCAAAACCATCGCCGGCAAAGAGTTCACCCTGCTCAACCTGCCTTTTTACCTAATACACCGAATAGAACTCGAACTCGATAAAATAATATAGATGTCACAGGAGATACCTATATATAATGGGCCTATAGCGGTTTTTGATTTCTTAGGCTTCAAAAGTTTTGTTGAAGAAAATGCCTTACAAAATGTAATAAATTCTTATGCACATGAAATAACAAGTGCATACCATTCTACTGAGATAATAAAGGAAGACTTTGAGTTCATGGTATATTCAGATACAATTGCTATTAGGTTAGTTAATATTTCAGATGAAGGATTTCTACATTTTGTAAGAGCAATTCAATTGATTAATGGAGTATTTCTGATTAAGTGCCAACTTTCAAATTCTGTTCCGATTCCATTGCGGGGAGCAATTAGCATCGGGGAATATTCGTGGTACAATGGGGATATAACTGCGGAGTTTGGCGACAGACCTTCACTTATTGCTAAAAAAGTAAATTTCATTGTAGGCCAGGCAATAATAGATGCTCACGAACATGAAAAAACTCAACAATGGATAGGTATTTCCTTGAATGAAAAAACAGCTCATTTAGCTTCCGAGCGATTTCCTAATGCATGGCAGGAGCTAAACGAGAAACGTTTAGTTCTCCAACATGATATTCCAATTAAAACAGGAACAATAAAAGGTTATGTAATTAATCCAACGTTCAGACCCCTCTTCAAAAAATCATTTTTAGCCTTTCTTGACAGGAGTGCGCAGCTATTTCAGAATGTAAAAATAGACTACGAAACAAAATTGAAGTACTATAATACTATGAAATTACTGAATGACATTCATGTAAATGACGATTTAATTCCACATGTTAAGTGGGCAGCAAAAGCCAATCAGGAAATAATAGAAGTTGTAATTGATAAAAGCAAATATGATGTTCTAATTAATTACTTCGATGAAAAAATAAGAAAAGAGCATACTGAATTCCAGATTAATTTGCTGAATGTACAGTTGCAGTTATTAGAAAACCCGGAACTTTAAACTTTAAACTCGAAACTTTGAACTAAAAATATGAACACCGGCAAACTCAAAACATTCGCGCAGCAATCACGCCGCATCCTTATGGAAGGCGTAAAACAAAAACTCCTGTACTGGGGATTTAACGCAAAAGGTGAAGTAACCGACGAACCAACACAGGTTGGCGGGGGTGTTATTATCCGTGGCGAGGCCATCGACGACCCCACCCTGATGCCCAAATGGGAAGCCCTGCGCAATTCAATACGCCGACACGGAGTAAACGCCGTTATCGAAGAAGCGGCCTACACCTGGTTTAACCGCATGATGGCCATCCGTATTCTGGGTAAAAATAGGTACGACCCCGCCCAGTTGGATTACGAAGATACAGGTTCGCGTTTGCCCGTGATACTTGCCAAAGCCAGGCGCGGGGTTACTGCGTTCCTCAATAAAAACGAGCTGGCGCGACTGCAGTTGTTTCTTACCGACTACAGCCAGGAAACCCGTGCTTTTGCCATCCTGCTCACCGGTTATTGTCACAGCCACGGGCTGCTGAACCGCGTGTTCGGACGGCTCAACGATTACACCGAACTGCTGCTCCCCGACAATATACTTACTCCCGGCGGTTTTATCCATTTGCTGAACACCACCGATGCCATTAACGACGACGATTACCGGCAGGTGGAACTCATCGGGTGGTTGTAC
Source organism: uncultured Maribellus sp. (assembly GCA_964644015.1). GTDB lineage: Bacteria > Bacteroidota > Bacteroidia > Bacteroidales > Prolixibacteraceae > Draconibacterium. Next base: position 1,312 of record CAZXVT010000148.1, on the reverse strand, counting down.
CAGTTTTATATCTCCGAGAAAAAAGATGAAGTGTTTGCAGGGTTTAAAAAGAACCAGAAAGCCCGTGCTGAAGACATACCCGCCGCCACCCAGATTTTTACTCCCAACTGGATAGTGAAATACATGGTGCAAAACACTGCAGGCCGCATCTGGCTCGACCACCACCCGGAAAGCAAGCTGAAAGAATCGATGAAATACCTTGTCGAGTCACCAAAAGAAACTTCGGAGCCAGTCCCCCATTTAGGGGGGCAGGGGGGTGAAAAACCTTCGAATTCCACCAGCCACCCAACCGAAGGCACGTCCCCCTTTGAAAAAGGGGGTGGCATCCCGCAGGAGGGATTAGGTATGATTATTAAACAAAATCCCCCTGAATTCCCCTTTAATAAAGGGGGACGAGCTCCGATGAACCAATCCGGCTTATTTAGTGAGTCTGCAACTTCAGAGCAAATTCCCCATTTAGAGCCTGTCCCGATTCATCGGGAGGGGCAGTGGGGTGAAAATCACGTCAGTTCCCAGCCCACTCTCCCATTTGAAAATGTTCCCAAAGTTTCCCCCCAACGGGGGGACGGAAGGGGGGCTTCTCTTTTACCAAACGGCGACCCCCAATATTTAAAACTCCTCGACCCCGCCACCGGCTCCGGCCACATCCTTGTTGAAGGCTTTGCGCTGCTGTACGAAATGTACATGGAAGAATATTACCTGCCTGCCGAAGCCGTTGAGAACATCCTCACCAAAAACCTGTTTGGGCTTGAACTCGACCTCCGCGCAGCCCAGTTGGCGCGGTTTGCCGTGTTGCTGGCCGCAGCCGCAAAAACACCCGAAATACTGAAAAAAGAGATACTCCCCCGCATTTACGCCATGCCCGAACCCGTTGTTTTTACCCGGCAGGAAATCCTCGATTTTCTGGGGCCGCAGGGCACACAACACGAAAAGGCACTGACCAATGCACTGCAACTGATGCAGCAGGCGCAAAACCTTGGCTCTGTAATGCTGTTGAACATTACAACTACCGAACGCGAATTCTTTAAATCCCGCCGAAGCGAGCTCCAAACCGAAACCCGCACCAACCTTACTTTACAGGCTATGGTGCAAAAACTGGAACCGTACTTCGACATCATGTTTGCGCTGACTCGTCGCTACGAAGCAATCGTAGCAAATCCACCTTACATGCAGGCAAAAAATTTTAATAATGAATTAAAGAAGTATATTGACAGTAAATATCCCAATTCAAAAACTGATTTGTTTTCTGTTTTTATTGAATTTGCATTAAATAGAGTTCATGTAAACGGATTCGTCTCTGAAATAACAATGC
>CAZXVT010000147.1:8823-11381 GCA_964644015.1 uncultured Maribellus sp. | reverse complement strand
TTTGTTTTTGAAAGGTAAAAAATGTCTGGCCGGCGTTCATTGACGATGATCCTGAAACCTTGATTACAAGAGTTTCGCACTGTTTTTTAAATCAAATTGAATTTGGTTTGATTTTGACAATTATTTTTTATCTTTAGACCCCGTTTTTAAGGGTAAAAAATCGAACAAAAACTATAAAAAACGTCTAAAAATGGAATTAAAGAAAACACCAAAAGCAGATCTTGAAAACAAGAAGCAATTGTATTTCATGATCGGGCTTGTGATCGCGTTAGGAATAACGCTGGTCGGGTTCGAATGGACCTCAAAGCCCAGCAAAGCCTCTTCACTTGGTGCAGTGAGTGCGGTTGCTGTTGAAGAAGAAATTATTCCGATCACACGTGAGCAGGAAGTAAAACCACCGCCGCCACCACCACCGAAAGTTATTGAAGTTTTAAACATTGTTGATGACAATGTTAAAATTGACGATGAACTGATGATTGAAGATTCGGAGGCTGATGATAAAACTCTGATTGATGTGGCCCCAATAATTTCGGCACCGAAAGAAGAAGAAGAAGAAACAGCAGAAGTTTTCTACATTGTGGAAGACATGCCTGAATTCCCGGGTGGTGAAGCTGCACTTCGCGCATTTATTGCCCAGGCTATCAAATATCCTGTAATTGCTCAGGAAAACGGTATTCAGGGTAAAGTTTATGTAACCTTTGTTGTGGGGAAAGATGGCTCTGTAAGCAATGCAACCATTGCTCGTGGAGTTGACGCATCACTCGACAAAGAAGCTCTTCGCGTTGTAAACACGCTTCCGAAATGGAAACCCGGAAAACAACGTGGTAAACCGGTTAACGTATCGTACACTGTTCCAATTAACTTTGTATTGCAGTAAACGATTAAAACAATATTTTTGCACTCCTGATCCGGTAGCGGGTCAGGAGTTTTTTTTTGAAAACAATGGATAATGATTGAAACATCGACTAATATTGAAAAAGTAGTGCTGGTTGGGCTGATTAACAGCAACCAGAATGAGAAAAAGGCCATGGAGTATCTTGATGAACTTGAATTTCTGACAGATACTGCCGGCGCTATTGTGTTAAAAAAATTCACGCAGAAACTGGAAACAAAGAATTCAGCCACCTTTGTTGGTTCGGGCAAGCTGCAGGAAATTGGTGAATACATTAAAATGATGGAAGTTGATACGGTAATATTCGATGATGAACTTACCCCGACACAACTTCGCAACATTGAAAGAACACTGGAATGTAAAGTACTCGACCGCACAAATCTTATTCTCGATATTTTTGCCAAACGGGCGCAAACTGCTCATGCAAAAACCCAGGTTGAACTGGCACAATATCAATATTTACTTCCACGACTGACCAGAATGTGGACCCACCTTGAACGTCAGCGTGGCGGAATCGGGATGCGTGGCCCGGGTGAAACACAGATTGAAACCGACCGCCGTATAATTCTCGATAAAATTGCGTTGCTCAAGGAAAAGCTGAAAAAGATTGATATGCAGAAATCGGTTCAGCGTAAAAACCGTGGAAAACTTGTGCGAGTTGCTTTGGTTGGTTACACAAATGTTGGCAAATCAACCATCATGAACCTGATTTCGAAGTCGGAGGTTTTTGCCGAAAATAAACTTTTTGCAACGCTTGATACTACAGTCAGAAAAGTGGTCGTAGCCAATCTTCCGTTTCTGCTCACCGACACCGTGGGTTTTATCAGGAAACTGCCTCACGGACTGGTCGAATCATTTAAATCGACACTCGACGAAGTGCGTGAAGCCGATATTTTGCTGCATGTTGTTGATATTTCACACCCGGGATTTGAAGAACAAATTGCTACCGTTCAAAATACTTTGCAGGAAATAAATGCCAGTGACAAGGCAACTATTTATGTCTTTAATAAAATTGATGCTTTCACTTTTGTTGAAAAGGATGAAGATGATTTAAGTCCGCGTACCAAAGAAAACTTTACACTTGATGACTGGAAAAACTCGTGGATGGGGAAACATAATACACCTTCGGTATTTATATCAGCAAAAGAAAAAGAAAACATCGAAGACTTTAAAAATCTTGTGTACGACAAAGTGAAGGAATTACATACACAACGATTTCCGTACAACGATTTTCTGTACAGTACCGATTGGGAAGAATCTGAAGACGATGAATAAAAAAAGGAGAAGTTTTTACTTCTCCTTTTTTGTGGGCCCAACTGGGCTTGAACCAGTGACCCCCTGATTATGAGTCAGGTGCTGCTAACCAACTGAGCTATGGGCCCTTGAAAGTTTAAAGTTATTTGTTCTTAGTTTAAACTCTGAACAAAAACCTGAAATTTTCGGAGTGCAATTTTACAACTTTGGCACAACATACACAAATAAAAAATCTGAATTTATGGGAATATCAATTATTACAGGTCATTTTATCTTAAAAATTCATTCTGATAAATTTTGGGCTACATTTGTGGAATCATCAATTGATCTTTTCTGAGGAAGATTTTTTGGTTATAAAGAAGGGTGGAGAGATCGGGCTCACCGAAACCCTGGCAACCGTCCGGATGCAAAC
>CAZXVT010000147.1:0-8813 GCA_964644015.1 uncultured Maribellus sp. | reverse complement strand
AAAGAAGCTACTCCCGAAGAGATTGCAGAAAAAGTGGATGTGGTAACTACGGCAACATTTGGCGCCATGTGTTCATCAGGTGCCATCATCAATTTTGGTCACGCCAGTCCGCCAATCCGAATGGAAAAAATCAGGCTGAACGGAGTTCCCTGTTACGAAGGGCTTGCCGCCGTTGATTCTTACATCGGGGCAACGGCCTGCGATCCCGATAATCAATCTTATGGCGGGGCTCATGTTATTCAGGATTTGCTGGAAGGAAAAGATTTGATTCTGGAAGCCTGGGCCAAAGGAACCGACTGTTACCCGAGAAAACACATCAAAACCAAAATCAATATCGAAACAATCAATGAATTTATCCTTTTTAACCCGCGGAATGCTTACCAAAACTACAATGTGGCCGTAAACACCACCAAAAGGATGATTCATACTTATATGGGAACTTTGTTGCCTAATCTTCGGAATGCAACCTATTCCACTTCAGGTGAATTAAGTCCGCTTTTAAATGATCCCGAATTTCGCACAATTGGTATTGGTACAAGGATTTTTTTAGGAGGAACACAGGGTTTTGTGGTGTGGCCGGGAACCCAGTTTAATACTTCGAAACCAAAAAATGAGTTCGGAATTCCGGTTTCAAACGCTGCCACCATTGCGGTGATGGGAAATCTGAAAGAGATGTCACCGGAATATATTCAGGCTGCTTATTTCGAAAAATATGGCGTGAGCCTTTTTGTGGGAATCGGCATCCCAATACCAATTCTCGATGCAGAAATGGCAAAACGGGTTTCAATTAACAACAGCCAGATTGAAACTTCGGTGCTTGATTATGGTTCTGCCGGAACTCCGAAACTCGGACAGGTAACCTACGAAGAACTGCGTTCAGGATTTATTAAAGTTGATGGGAAGAAAGTAAGAACTGCACCGGTCTCGAGCCTTGCAAAGGCACGCAAAATTGCTGATGAATTAAAAGACTGGTTATTGAAAGGCGATTTCGAAGTAACCAAACCAGTACAGATATTTCCAAAAAATACCTCATTAAAAGGATTAAAAGAAATGGAGGTGGACAATGATTAAAAAAAGATACATCCTCAATTTTCCACCCGACAGCGGCGACAAACCATTCAGCTATCATCTTGTAAAGGATTACGATATCAGGATTAATATTCTGAAAGCCGAGGTTTACCCTGGCAAACGTGGCAGTTTGCTGCTCGAACTTCAGGGGAAAAAAGAGAACATTGATAATGGTGTTGAGTATTTACGGAAACAAAATATAGTTTGCGAGTCGCTCGATAAACGAATTCATTTTAAGGAAGAAAAGTGCATTGATTGTGGCAATTGTACAGCAGTTTGTTTTGCCGGAGCACTTACCATGAACCAGGTTACCTGGAAACTCCGGTTCGATAAAAATCAGTGTGTGGTTTGTGAACTTTGTATTCCTGCCTGTCCGTTACATCTTTTTGAAATCGATTTCAGATGAATATTGACTGGAGTAAATTATTGCCAAAGGAAAAATTTGTGGAACGGACTTACCGGTCGCAATTTAATTCCGAAAGGTTCAGTTCGTTTGAAGTAAAATACAAGGAAACTGACCTGTGGATTGGCGTTGACCCTGATTCTTTCAAACCTGAAATGAAAGAAATGGTTTTGAAGAGAATAACCGGTTTGCGCGATATGTTTGACAAATATATTTCCGAAGAGCCGATGTTCAGAAAAAGCCTTCAGCCTTTTCATCCCTCTGAAACTGCACCGGCTGAAGCAATGGAAATGGCCGAAGCAGCCACAAAGGCCGGGATTGGCCCGATGTCGGCAGTGGCCGGACTTTTTGCCCGCGAAGCAGGCAAGATTCTCACCGAAACATTTGAAGTGGAGGAGCTGATCGTTGAGAATGGTGGTGATATTTTTGCAATGCTGAAAAACGAACTGATTTTATCTGTTTTTGCTGGTGAATCTCCCTTGTCAGAACGAATTGGAATGGTTATTCCAGCCGGGTTCAAAAATCTCGGAATCTGCACATCAGCCGGGAAAGTTGGCCCATCAATGAGTTTTGGCAAAGCCGACGCTGTAATGGTGATTTGCGAAGATGTTGTTTTGGCCGATGCCTATGCAACAGCCTTCGGGAACAAGGTAAAATCGCCGGCCAGTGTAGAGAAAGTTATTAGCCAGGCCGAGAACATTCCTGAACTTCTTTCGTTGTTAATTATTTGCGACGACAAAATTGGAATCAGGGGAGATTTTGAAATAAAGATTTTGAAATGATTCAACACAAAGTCACCAGTACACAAAGATTCTTTGTGGCTTTGAGTCTTTGTGTTAAAAAAAAGATACAATGAACACTAAAAAAGACATACGAACCGAACTGAAAACCCGTGTGCTGGTGATGGATGGGGCGATGGGTTCACTGATTCAGGAGTACAAACTTACAGAAGCTGATTATCATGGTCAGCGGTTAAAAGATTTCCCTTTCGACCAGAAAGGAAACAACGATATGCTTTCGCTGACGCATCCTGAGATCATTCATGAAATTCATCGAAGATATCTCGAAGCAGGTGCTGACATCATTTTAACCAATACTTTTAATGCCAACCGAATTTCTCAGGCCGATTATCATGCCGAGGAATTTGTGTATGAAATGAACAAGGTTTCGGCAGAAATTGCTGTTGCAGAAGCACAAAAGTTTACAGATGAAAATCCGGCAAAGCCCAGGTTTGTTGCCGGAAGTCTTGGCCCAACCAACAAAACGCTTTCTCTTTCGCCCGATGTAAACGACCCGGGATTCCGTGCCGTGAGCTTCGACGAAGTAAAAGCTGCATACCGCGAACAGGTGGAAGGACTGCTGGATGGCGGAGTGGATTTGATTCTGATCGAAACTGTTTTTGATACACTGAACGCCAAAGCGGCTCTTTTTGCTGTTGAAGAAACGCTGGAAGCCAGAAATATCAGGCTCCCGCTGATGGTCTCGGGAACCATTACCGATGCCAGCGGAAGAACACTTTCAGGACAAACGCTGGAAGCTTTTCTGAATTCGGTTTCGCACATTGATTTATTAAGTATCGGGCTCAACTGCTCGTTGGGAGTCACGGAATTAAGACCTTATGTGAAGGAACTTTCACAAAAAGCGCCGTTTTTTGTTAGTGCGCACCCCAACGCCGGGCTGCCTAACCAGTTTGGTCAGTACGACGAAACACCTGAAATCATGGCCGGTCACATCAAAGATTATCTTGATCACTCTTTTGTCAATATCATTGGCGGATGTTGCGGAACCACGCCCGGTCATATTCATGCATTTGCTGAAATTGCTGCCAAAGCAAAACCCCATCATTTAAATATTATCGATAAAAACACTCGTTTAAGCGGGCTGGAACCGGTGACGATTACCGAAAACACCAATTTTGTAAATATTGGTGAACGTTGTAATGTGGCGGGTTCCAAAAAATTTGCCCGGCTGATTATTGATAAAAAATACGAGGAAGCACTTGCCATTGCCCGCGCCCAGGTTGAAGAAGGTGCCCAGGTAATTGATGTGAACTTCGACGATGCCATGCTGGATGCGGAAAAAGAAATGGTGACTTTTCTGAACCTGTTGATGGCAGAGCCCGATATTGCCCGGTTGCCGGTGATGATCGATTCTTCGAAATGGAATGTGATTGAAGCCGGGTTAAAATGCTTGCAGGGAAAGGCAATTGTCAATTCAATCAGTCTGAAAGAAGGGGAGGAAGTTTTTATTCAACAGGCTAAAAAGATAAAAAGATACGGTGCTGCTGTTGTGGTAATGGCATTCGACGAAAAGGGCCAGGCCGACACACTGGAAAGAAGAAAGGAAATCTGTAGCAGAGCCTACAGAATACTTACTGAAACTGTAAACTTTCATCCGGAGGACATCATTTTCGATCCGAATGTTTTGACAATCGGCACCGGGATGGAAGAACACAACGGTTATGCAGTTGATTTTTTTGATTCGGTAAGATGGATCAAACAAAACCTGCCATACGCCAAAACCAGTGGCGGAGTCAGCAATGTTTCCTTCTCATTCCGTGGAAATAATGTGGTTCGCGAAGCCATGCATTCGGTGTTTTTATTTCATGCCATCAAATCAGGTCTCGACATGGGGATTGTGAATCCCGGAATGCTCCAGATTTATGACGAAATTCCCGCCGATCTGCTTGAAAAAACTGAGGACCTGGTTTTAAATCGCCGGCCTGATGCAACCGAGAGATTGCTGAGTTTTGCAGAGAACCTCAAACCAGGGGGGAGCAAAGAAGAGAAGGTGGATGAATGGCGGCAGCTTCCGCTTGAAAAAAGGATTGAACACGCACTGGTAAAAGGCCTGCCCGAGTTTGTGGATGAAGACATGGCCGAAGCCGTACAAAAATATTCACCAGCACTCAGTATTATCGAAGGACCGCTGATGGACGGTATGAACGTTGTTGGTGAATTGTTCGGTGCCGGGAAAATGTTTTTGCCGCAGGTAATTAAATCGGCCAGGGTAATGAAAAAGGCGGTTGCTTATCTACTTCCGTATATTGAAGAAGACAAACTGAGAAATAATACAGTTGATAACCGGAAAAAGGTTTTGATGGCCACCGTGAAAGGCGATGTTCATGATATTGGAAAAAACATTGTGGGTGTTGTGCTGGCTTGTAATAATTACGACATCATTGACCTCGGTGTGATGGTGCCCACTGAAAAAATTCTGGATACAGCCATTGCTGAAAAAGTGGATGTGATTGGGTTGAGTGGTTTGATTACTCCTTCGCTTGAAATGATGGTGGATATTGCCCGCGAAATGGAGCAACGGAAAATGACGATTCCTGTGCTGATTGGCGGTGCCACCACTTCAAAAATTCATACAGCAGTCAAAATTGAACCTGAATATTCACACCCGGTAATTCATGTAAAAGATGCATCGCTGGCGGTAAATGTAGTGGCTAATCTGATTGCAAAAAATGAAGATTACCTTAGTGCGGTAAAAAATGAATATGCTGAAATCCGTTCTTTCCAGGGACAGCGAAAAGCAAAAGAATACCTGACATTGGAGCAGGCCCGCGCCAACAAAAGCATCGTTGATTGGAATAGTACGCCCATTTACAAACCCAATTTGATTGGTGTAAAACAACTGATTGACTTTCCGTTGGATGAACTGAGAAAATACATCGACTGGACTTTCTTTTTCCTCACCTGGGGTTTGAAAGGCCATTATCCGCAAATTTTTACCGACGAACAACAAGGCGATGCAGCCCGGAAATTATATGCCGAAGCCAACGAATTCCTGGATGAAATCATCGAAAGGAAAATGCTGCAGGCCAATGCAGTTGTGGGGATCTGGCCTGCCAATGCCGATGGCGACGATATTGTTTTGTTTGAAGATGAAACCCGGCAGAAGGAAATTGGCCGTTTTTATCATTTGCGGCAGCAGGAAAAGAAAAAGGAGGGATCGTACAATCTTTGTCTTTCTGATTTTGTGGCGCCGCTTGCATCAGGGAAAGCTGATTATTGCGGGGGATTTGCAACAACTGCCGGAATTGGTATTGAAAAATGGAAAGATGAATTCAGAAAGGATAACAACGATTACAAGGCAATCATGCTGGAGGCGCTGGCCGACAGGCTCAGTGAGGCTTTTGCTGAATGGCTGCACCTGGAAGTCAGAAAAAATTACTGGGGATATGTTCCGGATGAAAATCTTTCGCTGGATGATCTGCTGAAAGTAAATTACCAGGGAATCAGGCCGGCAATTGGTTATCCGGCTTGTCCCGAACATTCTGAAAAGCAGAATCTTTTCAACCTTCTGAAAGCTGGAGAAGTGGGGATTACATTGACAGAACATTTTGCCATGTATCCGAATGCATCGGTTTCAGGCGAATATTTTGTCCATCCCGAATCAAGGTATTTTGGACTGGAAAAAGTAGCAAAAGACCAGGTAGCTGACTACGCACGGCGTAAAGGTGAAACGGTGGAGTTTATTGAAAAATTTCTGCCTACTAATCTGAATTACAAGTAAAAGACGGGAGTCGGAAGTCGGAAGTCGGGAGAAAGAACAGGAGAAATAAGAAGACGGGCCGTAAAATGAGTTTGTTAATAAGCTGAATAACCTGGCAGTTTTTGGATGAAATTCCAGAGTCAAAATTCCAGAAATGGAAGCTTTTAATGAGTTCATATGTTTATCCGGTTTGTTTGAAGGTGAATTCTGATTTAAGTGGGCGTTTTATTAGTTTTACATAAAAATTAAATATTGATATTATGGCAAAGAAATCAGGTGGTATTGGAAGTAAAGTCCTTTTCTTTCTGCTTGGAATGCTGGCGATGCTTGCTCTCGACATGATTTTTCATTTCAACAATTCGGTGAAAGACAAACTGGACGATGAGTTCAATAAAGCGCAGAAAAAGATAGAAGATGTGATTAAATAAAAGAAAATGAAGGTAATTGATATTATAAAAAACGCCGGGAAAACTGTTTTTTCTTTTGAATTACTGCCTCCTTTAAAAGGAAACGATGCTGGTAAATTGTTTCAGACCATTGAAAGTCTTATTGATTTTGATCCGAAATACATCAATATCACCACCCACCGCGATGAGGTGGAATACAAGGAACAGAGCGATGGAACCATTGTAAAACGCACAGTGCGAAAACGTCCCGGAACTGTTGCCATTGCGGCCTCCATTCAGCATAAATATGGTATTCCGGTAGTTCCGCATATTTTGTGTGGTGGTTTTACAAAGAGTGAAACAGAACACGTTTTAATCGACCTGAATTTTATGGGAATTAAAAATGTACTGGCACTTCGGGGCGACGGAATAAAAGGGCAGCATGTTTTTCAGCCTGAGAAAAACGGACATGCCAATGCTAATGAGTTGGTGACGCAAATAACTGACCTCAGAAAAGGAAAATATCTTGAGGAAGATCTGAAAAATAATGCACCGCTCGATTTTTGCATCGGGGTGGCCGGCTATCCTGAAAAACATTTTGAAGCCCCGAACATGGAGCAGGACCTGGTTTATCTGAAACAAAAAGTGGATGCAGGTGCTGATTATATTGTAACCCAGATGTTTTTTGACAACCAGGTTTATTACAATTTTGTGAGGAAATGTCGTGAAGTTGGAATTACAGTTCCCATAATACCCGGAATAAAACCGATCAACCTGCTAAATCAATTAACAGTGTTACCTAAAATTTTCAGTATTGATATTCCGCAACAACTGGCTAAAGAACTGTCAAAATGTAAATCGAATATCGATGCCGCCAAAGTGGGTACCGAATGGGCAATTGAACAGGCAAAAGATTTGATTGTCAACAAAGTGCCATCGTTACATATTTATACATACGGAGTTTCAGACAATGTGAAGGAAATAGTGAAGACTGTATTTTGAATTCAGCTATGAGATTTGAGTAGTGAGACGAAAAAGCGCCGGAAGATTACATTTTCCGGCGCTTTTTTTCCTGTCAAAGGATATTGAAAAGGATTTGGTTTTTAGTTCCCCATTTTAACCTGGCTGTTGATTTTATCATTTTCTGCCTGTTTGTTCATTTTCAGCGAATAAACCATTGCTTCAACCTGTTGCAGGTAGTTTCGTTTGTCTTTGCTGGGCGCATAAACATATCCGTAAACAGAAACAATACGCTGATTTACAGCATCCAGCTCATCTAATGCAATGTATGGGCCTCCCATAAAATCGTTTTCAAGAATCCATAAACCACGGGTTTCGGCTGCATAATTTTTGTTGTGCTCAGTAACGCCAAAAAGTGCAGGAATTCGTTTCTCTGTTGTCATGTAACTGCCGGGTGCTGTACTCGAAATATATTGTTTTAAAACACTGTCGCGTTTGGCAGTCAGGTAACTTTCTGTGAAAGTTGAATCAGAGGTGTAAGGGAATGCATAAACAATAATAGCTTGTGATATTTCCGGTGTTTCGTATCTGAACCAGGCAAAATTTTCTTTTTGTAATGCAACCGTAAATCCGGGGGGTACTTTCATGGTAACACCCAGGTTTTTGTCAAGAATGTTGAAAACAGCCTTTTCATAATATTTCTCATAATTTGCGGTTATTCTTTTCTTTTCAGCATTCAGAAAATAGGATAAAACCTTCGCACTGTTTTCGTTAAAAAGCTTTTCGAACTGTTCAGTATTTTGGGCATTGATTTCCACAACCGCCTGCGGATAAGCCCAGGCATTGTCTTTTATCTGTACACCGGGATTTGTAACTGTAGATGAAACCGTAACCTGCAGAATATTTCTGTTCGACTTAAAAATATTTTTGAAAGCAATCGGAGGAATATTGATAATATCAAACAGCGGTTCTTCCTGTGGTAATCCGTACTGAAATTGGCCAAAAGTTCCTTTAATCAGCTCACCTGGTTTACCTTTCCATGAATCTTCCGAAATTACAACCAGCAAATCGTTGGCTTTGCCTGATATGTTATTATGCAACACCGGTGCATCATTTTTGCACGATTGAAAAAGAAAGAATACAATGATTAAACCAGTGAAGGTACTCAGTAACCGTTTCATTTTATTTGATTTAAAATTTTCAACTGCTTTTAACAAAAATCTTACCAAACCGTAAATAAAAATCCCGCTGCTGAATTACATCAGAAACGGGATTTTCAATTTCTATCAATTGATATTTATTTTTCTATTTTTTCCTGATTGGGCTTGTTTTCTGCTTCGTCTTCACCTTTGCTGGCAGCTTTGAATTCCCTCATCCCTTTTCCAAGGCCTTTCATCAGTTCCGGAATTTTACGTCCGCCAAAGAGTAAGACAACAATTACCAGTATAATGATAACTTCCTGTGGCCCTACAATACCTGCTGTTATAAATAAATTC
>CAZXVT010000146.1:0-11452 GCA_964644015.1 uncultured Maribellus sp. | reverse complement strand
ATATCAAATTTTCGTCATTGCGAATGAGTTTGAGGAACGAAAACTCATGAAGCAATCCCTCTTCTTTGGTATTTAATTAGCTGTCATTTCGACGAGGAACGGGGAGAATTGAAAATCAGCGAAGCTAAATCTTTTCAAAATAGCAGACTTCTCCTGTTGGTGAAATGAAAAAAAAATATAACAGTCGCCGCATACAATGAATGTGGCAAAGAATCTTTTTATTAGAAAGCGGATTTTAACGGGATAATAAGGGATATAATTATTTTTACACCCAAATTGAATACAGGATCATCCAATGAAGCCAATTCTTGAAACCGACAAAGAGTTTTTCTGCGATATACAGGCTCCCTGTTTTCAGATGCTGACACCGGTTGAAGCCGACCTGGTGAAAGCCAGCAAAACACAGGTTTTGTTCCGCAAAGGCGACAACCTCACCAAGCAGGGCGCTTTTGCCTCGTATGCGTTGTTTCTGGTGAAAGGGCTCGCCAAAAAATATGTCGAAGGCGATGGTTCAAAGAATTTTAACCTGCGGGTGATCCAGCCGGGCGAGTTTATCGGGTTGTCGGCGGTGTTCAGCAAAAACACTTTTAACTACTCCACGGTGGCGCTTACCGATTGCCAGGCATATTTGGTTGAAAAAGATGCCATTGCCGCGGTGGTGATGCAAAACGGCCATTTTGCCTTTAACATTATCAAACGCTATTTTGAGCAGAACGGCAATTTGTACGACACGCTGCGCACGGTTTTGTACAAACAGATGAATGGCCGTATGGCCGACACGCTGTTGTATATCGACAGCCTGAAACAGGAGGGGCAGGATGTTTTTCAACTGATTTCGCGGAAAGATATTGCCGAATTTGCCGGCATCTCCACCGAAAGCGCGGTGAAAGTGCTCAAAAGCTTTGAAAAAGACGGGCTGATCGAACTCCACGAAAAAAGCATCACCATTTTGAATGAAGCGAGTTTGCAGGAGATCAGCAAAAAAGGTTAAGACAATTCCCGGGTCACATCAACACCCTTTCTTCGATTTTATCAAAATTTTTTTCTGCCTGTGTAACGATTCACTCCTTTTGCAGGTATTGTTTTCAGAAGTTCATTAAAAACAGAATCTGACAGGAAAAAATAATGAATCACTTGAGCGACGAACAACTGATGGTGCAATTAGCGCAGGGCAGTCGGCAGGCGGCGGCTGTGTTGTACGACCGTTACCAGGCAAGGGTTTATGGCTATTTTGTGAGGATGACCAACGACCGCGAGGCGGGCCGCGATCTCACACAAAACACGTTTCTGCGGGTGATTCGTTATGCCGCTACCTGGAAAGATGACAAAACTTTTGTGTACTGGCTTTTCAGGATTGCACGAAACATTCTGGCTGATCACTACCGGAGTCTCCGGCATTTCAGCGACCTTGACGGCCATCCTGAAATCGGTGCCAGAGACAACGAAGAGTCGGTGCGCGAAAGCGAAGTGCGCGAGTCGTACGAAATGCTGCTCGAAGCCATGAACCAGCTTCCGCCCGGGTACCGCGAGATCATCGAACTGAACCGGTTCCAGGGGTTTTCGTACCGCGAAATTGCCGCTGCTACCGACAGCAACGAGAACGCCGTGAAGGTGAAAACTTTCAGGGCGATACAAAAACTGAAAGAGATTTACGAGAAAATAATGGTTGAATAGTTATGAAGTGTGAAGAAGTAAAACTGAATCTCCCCGCTTACATCGACGGAAAACTGGATGAAAAAACGACGGCAGAAATCGGCCGTCACCTCGAAAGTTGTGCTGATTGCAGCGAGTTTCATGCAGGTTTTGAGTCGTTTCTGGGTTTTGCAGGCGGAATGCCCGCCATTGAACCACCTGCCGGGATGAAAAGTGAGTTTCTGAAAATGCTCGACACCGAAATGCCAACAAAGCAAAAACGGGTTCTGATGCCTGTGTGGCTCCAGGTGGCGGCAGTATTGGCAATTGCAATCATTACTTATTCTGGTGGTTATTATTTCGGAGCAGAAAAAGGACGCGGTGAGCAGCAGTTGCTGCAGGCCGAACTCAACCAGACCAAACAACAGGTTTTCCTGACCAGTCTGCAGGAAATGACAGGCCCGCAGAAAATCGACGCTGTTTACTCGATCAGCCAGATGTCGCAAACAGGCGACGAGGTAATTGATGCGCTGGTAAACACCATGAACAGCGACAAAAACGACAATGTGCGCCTCGCAGCCATCAATGCGCTTTCGGGAATGGCGGCCAAAAATCCGCGGGTGAAAACGGAACTTATCCGCTCGCTTTCGGTACAGGAAAATTCGCTGTTGCAGATTTCGCTCATCCAGGTATTGACTGAAATGGGCGCGAAAGAAGCACGTCCTGAAATTGAACAGATCATGAACAGCGATAATGCAGATGAGAGTGTGAAAAAATTTGCAAAAGATATGATCAAAGTTATCTGAGTATTGCAGGATTCAGCCGGTGCCGGCCCGGCTGGAAACTGTTACCATAAACAATTAATAATTAAGAAAATGAAAAGTACAACGTTTTTATTAGCAGTGATCTTATTGCCTGCTATCGCTTTGGGTCAGATGAAAAAATATGAGTATTCGCCCAAAGTGAAAGGCAAAATAGAAATCAAAAACCTGCTGGGTGAAGTTACCCTGCAGAATTCGGCCGGCAGCTCCATCATTATCGAATCTGATTTTGATATGGAGACACCCGAAAGGGCAGAGGGCCTGAAACTTCTAGGTGCGGCCGAAGACAACTCCGGCATTGGCGTAAATATTTCCGAAGAAAATGGTGTGGTTTTAATAACCGGCGCTGTTAAACAGGTACGCGACCACCAGTACAAAATTTCAGTTCCTGTCGGAGCGTCTGTCAATCTCGATTATAACAGTCCGTTTGTAGCTGGTGACCTGGTTATCGAATCGTTTAAAGGCAGCCTGGAAACCAAAACCCTTGCTGCCAGTGTGAAAATCACCAACACAACAGGTCCGCTTACAGTAAATACCATCAGCGGCGATGTGGAAGTGGTTTTCAGTAGTATCAGCCAGGAAGCGCCCACGTCGCTGGCGTCCATCAGTGGTTTGATTGATGTAACAGTTTCATCGGGTGAAAAAGCCACGGTCAACATCAGCAACATGAATGGAAATGTTTACAATAATCTTGATCTGAAACCTGTTAAGGAAGCTGCAACTGATAAAAGAGCTGAAGGAATGTCGCCTATACGGCAGGATATTGGTGATTTTACACTCAACGGCGGCGGCCAGAAACTCCTGTTGAAATCAATTTCCGGAAACATCTACCTGCGTAAAAAGTAAATCTCAAAGCCATGAAAAGATTAACAATTTTACTCGCCCTCGTGGTGGGGATGTCGGTTGTTGCCCGCAGCCAGAAGGTAATTCAGAAAAACCTGGAAGCCAAAGGCAAAACTGTGGAAATGAAATTCGACTTTGCCGACACCATTTTTATTGAAGCCTGGAACAAAAGCACCCTCGCGCTTGAGGTTTCGGTTAACATCGACGAAAACCGTTTTAACGACGATTACACACTGAATGTGAGCGAAAAACCGGGATCGGTGAAACTGGAAGAAAAGGTGGATTTTAAAGCCATTCAGAAAAAGAAGGCCAAAGAAAACTGCAACATCAACAGCCATATTATTTACACGCTAAAAGTACCGGCCGACCTGGCTTTTAACCTGAAAACCATTTCGGGCCAGGTGGAAATAAAGGGCACCACAGGGAAAATGGATGTCAATTCCATCAGCGGATTTATTGATTATGCAGCACCCTCGGCGTGCAAGGCCAAAATCAAAATCTCCACCATCACCGGCAACGTTTATTCCAACCTGAAATTCGACGAACAAAAAGACAAGGAAATGAAATGGGTTGGCAGCGATTACAATCTTGTGTTAAATGGCGGTGGCCCCGAAATAGCGCTGAAAACCATCAGCGGCGATATTTTTCTGAGGAAATAAAAGTGCTTTTGCATTGCATAAAAAAAGTCGCAGGCTCATGTCTGCGACTTTTTTACTCCTGCCTGTCGTTGCAAAGGATGGATAAGTTGTTTTGCGTTTGTAACTCAAACCCCTGTCCCTGCTGGTGTAGTTTAATCTCACCTAAGGCGAGACTGGGTCGTGCCGACTGCTCAGAATCCTATTTATTAGCACCCGTTTTTTATTTAATACAGAATATCGTCATTTTTACAATACCATTTGGGATCCAAATTGTTAGTCACGTCAGAATCCATATAGTATTTACCCTTATAAATTGGTGAATAAATAGTGTCTCCCTTTAATATTTTCATTACAACATTAGGTGCTTCACTATAAATTACTTTACAAACTTTATTGGTTCTTCCACATTTTGGGCAAATTGCTCTGCCAAATCTCATTTTATATATTTTGGGAAGATTTATTTCGATTAATCCACTTGTTTTTGAGTCAATGGTTGTCAAATAAGTTCCTTTTACTCCAAGGGTTGTCAGAAATAAATCATAGTCGGTTGAGTCTTTCCTTAATGAGGACGAAATATGTACAAACCCGTCTTTATCAGTCATAACCTTTGCAACAATCTCATTCGCATGCTGCATTGTAATTTGATCTACACATATCTCATTTGTGTCTGTATGTCTCAAATGAATTTTGATATCCTGACAATCAGCTATAAATGATGTCAACCCGATTAATAAAATTGCAAATATTATAGTTCTAAAACTCATTCTTGTCAGAGTGTTTAAAGTGGTTGCTAACTACAACATATCCCGAAGTTATTCCCCATTTTTCTCACTTTTTCCCGCTTTTCGGAGGGAAAATAATCGATGATGGATTTTGCAATGGGTGGTAAGCCGTTCATGCCAGGTTAATTTTTTCCCAAATCTAATATATTACTGGTTTCAGGGGAGTTGCAGTGGTGAAAAAATTCTGTCCCCGCAGTAAATTGTAAAGGAACCTTCCTTTTTGGAAAGGACGGTTCCTTTTCCCGCTAAAGAATTACTCCGCGGAATAAAAGAATTACTCCCGAAAATAATTGGCTTTCGCTTCGGATTAAATGAATTATTCCGAAGCAAAAAGCAATATTATCGAAGCGGGAAGGAATATTCCCGAAGCAAAAAAAGATTTTTTCCGAAGCAAAAAGCAATATTTCCAAAGCTGGAAAGAATATTTCCACGGAGTAATTTATCAAAAGACATCAATACAAATCCGGATGTCCGTACATTTCAAATGCTGAACATCAAATCCCGCACTGCAAATAAGCGACAGCAGATTCTCACGGTTTTTGGCTGGGCTCAAAATCCACCATCCATTCAATACCGTATTTGTCTCTGAACATGCCAAAATACGAGCCCCACGGACTGTCACCAATCGGCATTTCCAAGGTACCGCCTGCCGAAAGTCCGTTATACAACCTGTCTGCTTCCTCCTTACTTTCAGCATTGACCATAATTTTGCTTCTGTTTTCAAGCTCGTTGTGTCTTCCCAGTGATTCGGGAGTGTCGCTTCCCATTAACAGGCTGTTTTTACCGATGGGCAGCGCAATGTGCATTATTTTTTCTGATTCGTGTTCAGGAAATGAATGCCCCGGAACGGACAAGTCTTTGAAACGACTGACCATGGCAAACTCTCCGCCAAATACCGATTTGTAAAATGTAAATGCTTCTTCGGCGTTGCCGTTAAAGTGGATGTATGGATTTATCTGTGCCATTGTTTTAATTTTTAGTTTCTAATATTTAAAGTTGTTTTATGCATTGGGTTGTTCAGCCGGGAACTTTGTGATGTCCATATAAAAAATCTCCCATGTGTGACCGTCGAAATCTTCAATTGTTCGCTGTTGCATAAACCCGTAATCCCTCATTTCGTGGGGTTCGGTTCCACCGGCATTCAATCCGGCGTTTGTAATGCTGTTTACTTCGTCAACACTGTCCACCGACAGCGAAAAAAGGCCTGCCAGTTTTGATTTTGTATCGGCAATGGGTTTTGTGGCGAAGGTTGCAAACTTTTCGTGTGTCATAATCATCACGAAAATATGGTCACTCCAAACCATGCACTTTGCCGTGTCGTCAGAAAACTGGGGATTATTGGTAAATCCGAGTGCAGAGTAAAAGTCCATTGATTTTTGCAGGTCTTTTACTGCTAAGTTGATGAAAATTTGTTTTGCCATTTTTTTCGAATTAGTAGTTGGTGATACAAAAATTTATTTTGTAACCGTTCAGCGGGTGCCGGGTTACCAATATCAACAACATCCGGCGGGTTAAAAAAGTTGACGAATCTGGGCAATTTGAATGGGATGAGTGTAAGTTGAAGAATTGGGGGCGCAACGGCGGACTTTAATTAAACCGGCTTTCGCAGTGCCTGATATTTGCAGGCTTTCTTTTTCCTGTCACTGATTTTTTTGAAAACTATACGAAAAGAAATCGTGCTGCGGCAAATGTGATTATTTATTGACTATTACATATTGTACATCAGTCATTATCTTTTCGATAATAATTCCTGACGCTGAAAATAATTCTATCCAGCTATCAATAGTTTTGTCATCATTCTCAATCGAAATATCTACGGAATAGTTCGCGTTGGGATCCATCTTAAGTTCAACCGGAACCATTAATTTTTCTTCAATTAGTTTTGAAATTTCTGTTGCTTTAACGTTGTCGGCTTTTATCCTGAATTGTGTCTCGTTGATGGTACTGTGTACAGCTTTGCTGCTTTCTGAAGAATTTGCAATTTGAATAACACCGTCTGTTAATTCAATTTTTGACAATACAAGCAATTCTGTTTTCTTTGTTATAGCCGAGGTTTTCAATCCGAAATTTAAGTCAATTTGTTTGATTAACATCTCGTTAAGATCAGCATGTGAGCCGGAAAGTGAAAGAATAAGTGTATATCTTTTATCTGGATCATGAGAGTCGATGTAATTTAGTTCTTTGTTGTACATAAAGCGACTTTCAGGCATATTATAGGCAAATGAATATAAGCCTAAAATATCTTTTCCTGTAAGTGTGCAGAATTTCATATTTTCAATTGTGTCAATCGATTGATTTGCTTTATATCCGGTCATTATTTTTACCGGTAGATTAACACTGCTTAAATTACTTGAAACTTCATCGCCCAATTCATATCGCTTTAACTGGAAGTTTAAAATTGGTAAAGCACTATTTGTTTTTTTGCTTGTTAAGGGCTGATTTCCATTTAGCTGATTTAATATTTTTTTGTGATCGAGATAGCCTGAAGTAATCTTTTCCTGAATAAATCCGTTTGAGTCAAATAATACTGAAAAAATGGTGTCGTTTGCAGAAATATCCTGGTCTAACGACATGAAGGGATCGTAGATATAAATAAAGTCAAAACCAACATCCTGAATGTATTCTGACATCACCTCAGTGTCATCAGAAAACAACAAAAACACTTCCAACTGGTTTGGATATTCCTTTTTTAACTTATTGTAATAGGCCATTTCTTCTAATATCCACTTGCACCCTTTCTCAAACGAAGTAAGGATAACAGTTTTTTTATTTGCCAAAGCCATGAAATTTGTCTCGACCAGGGATTCTGATTTTAATTGTTTCAACCCGCTGTGATTGAAAATCTTATCAAAGTCAGATGTTTGCCCAAATAGTGTTGCATTGAATAATAAAAAAATAAGGAAACTTATCACTGTTAATTTCATCGTTCATTTCTTAGGTTTGTCGTTATTTCCTAAACATTGGCGTAAAATACAACAAAACACCTCATTAACCATAATAAAACTGGCTAAAATTTAACCGGAGGATGCAACAGTGTACTTTGCTTTTTTTGGGGAACGATAAGGTAATAAGGTATTGTTTTTATTGGTTGTATCGGGTTTGCAAAAGTCGAAGCCCCAGAAGATATAGCCTTTATATCCCTTTTCAGAGCTTCCATATCCAAAGATATACTCCTGCTGCAACCGGATATGAAATATATATACACGGATACAGTCTTTATGTCTTTGGATATAAATGAGAAACGTGCCGCTCGCTTTCACTTTTGCAGAATCAAAGCTCATCGTTTTCCCCATTCACTCACTCACCCAATTTCTACACTCCCCCCAGCGCTGCCATGGCCTGCCGGATATTGGCTCTTTCCTGTTCTGTAATTCCGGGAACCGAAAGTGCCTGTTTGTAGAGTTTCAGCGCTTCATCGCGTTTCCCGTCCCGGAGATAAATATCAGCCAGCAGACTTGTCGCGCCCAGGTAGTTAGGGGTGGTTTTTATCACAGTCTGCAGGGTTTTGATGGCTGCAGATTTTTGGTTGTTCTGCAACTGATAATAGGCCAGCGTGTATCCATATTTAGGTTCTTCGGGAGCGGCAGTAGTTGCAATTTCTGCATAACCAACGGCTTCATCCAGACTGCGGGCTGAGGTGATCACACTCAGGTTATAAGCGGCAACTGCCTGCTTCGGATTGGTTTGCAGGGCCTGTCTCAGGACTTTTTCTGCTTCGGCGGTGCGGCCCAGTTCGGCTAACAGCAAACCGTAATTCAGGTTGGCGGCTTCATTACCCGGATCTATTGAAAGCACTTTCTGCAGGTTTTCCTCTGCTTTTGTGTTATTGCCGATGTACGAATACAAAACACTGCTGTTGATCAGCGGCATCAGCGATTCGGGATACAGACGGGCTGCAGTTTCATACGATTCAAGTGCCTGATTGTTCTCACCTTTGTTCTGGTAATAAATTCCGAGGTTGTAATGTGAGCTCCAGTCGTCGGGGCGCGAAACCAGCGAAGTCATGTATTCCTTTGTCGCTTTGTTCAGATTTTCGGTTTCTGCCGAAGTGAGCTGTGCCGGTGCAAACTGCGAAAGTACCCCGGCAGCGGTTACACGCACCAGCCTGTATTCATCGGCACACGCCTGTAATAGTGCTTTTCGTGCATCTTCTGAGGTGTTGCCTGACAGGCTGGCCATTGCCGAAGCACGCACGAGCGGCGACTGATTTTTTGCCGCTTCCAGAATTGCCGGCCATTTTTCGGGTTTATCACAACGTTCGAGTACCCTGACAAAAGAGGCCACCACCACTTCATTTTGTTTTTCGTCGCCGATGATTGCCAGCATTTTGCCGAGTTGTTTCCATTCACCTTGCCGGGCATCACGCAGCAATGTCGCCCATTGCAGCGTTGCTTCCTGGTAGTTGCTGTTTTTGCGTTTTTTCACCTCATTGTTGGCCCATTGCGGCGTTTTATCGGTGTGACAAAGGTTGCAGGCATTGGGCGAACCAAACCGGATGGTGGCTTCGGGCATTGGCGGCCTGAAAGAGTGGTCGCTGCGCACCATCTTCCCGAATTCGGTTTTGGGCATGTGGCAGTTTATGCACACTGCCCCGGTGCTTCCGGCTTTGTGTCCCGAATGGGAGGCCACATCGTTGTATTGTTCTGTATGACATTTCATACATGCGTCGTTCGGATTGTTTTTAAAACGGTCGCGGCCACTGGAAGTATGGCAGGTGACACAATGCATTTCGCTGTTGGCGGCACATTCATTCATCATCCAGCCGGTGTAAGTGTAGTTTTCACCCAGGTCGCGGCCATCGGGATAAAAATCGGCATTGTCAAGCACTACCAGGTCGTAGTTGTCGAAATACCGGTCGCCAGGCATGTAGGAGGGAGTGATGGAATGCATTTTGGCGTGGCACGGTGCACACGACCAGTTGTGTTGCTCGTGCGTAAAGGTTTTGGTGGAAATCAGCCCCAGTTCCTTGATTTCCTCTCCTTCTTTGGCATTTTTAAAAATCGTTACATGGTTACCACTGGGCCCGTGGCAGGTTTCGCAGTTGATGCCGGGTTCGCGCCAGGTGGTTTTGTAGGAATCGGATGCCAGATCAAAATTGGTTTCTAACTGGCTGATGTGACAACTGTAACACGAGGTGTTGAAGCTGTACATCCGGTCTTTCCAGGGAAGTGGCTGATCGGATGGTCCTTCGGGAAAATGGCGCATGGCTGATTGCGGATTGTTATACCAATCTTTTTTATGCACATCGAAAGCCAGTGGAATGGTTTGCAGAATTCCACGATCGAGTGTGGTGAGAAAGTAATACACATTTTTTCCGCCCAAAACCCACAAAACAGGGTATTTGATGATTTTTCCGTCTGTTTTTTCAACCAGGTTCATGGCCGAATCGGCTAACGAAACCGAATATGTTTTTCCTTCAAGCTGAAATTCTGCACTCTCTTTGATGCCCGTCGTCCTTAAAAATGCTGCATTCATGGGTTGCATGGCTTTTCCGTGGTGCGAGGTTGACCAGAGTTCGTAAAACTTTTCGTGACATTGCAGACAGGTTTCAGAACCAGTGTATTCATTGGCCGCGGGCTGCTTTTTTGTACACGAAACCGCAACGAGCAAAACAACCACAATCAATAAACCTAATTCTGTTTTATTCATAACTTCCGTTTGTTTCATTTACAAATATTGAAATATTTTAGCTGCGAATGAATTTATTTAAGAAAAGTGCGGCGAAAATCTAATTGATCAAAAGAAGCCTGTTTTTATTGATTTAATATAGTTTAATTTCTGTAGATTTTGATCCAGTCATTTTTCATATCCACAACCGTCCAGTCCTTTTCAGTTGCCTCATCAAGCCCTTTGTCCAGTTTCCCGATGTGCGAATCACGGTCGTAAGCCCACTCGCGGACTGAATCGGTATGGTGAATGTACACGACCAATGACTTCAAATGGTTCGATGCTGTGTATTGTAACATTTGCAGGTCGCCGTCGGAATTACCAAAAGCTGCAACCGGCTTTTTACCAATGTGCTGGTGAATACCAACCGGTTTCCCTTCTTTATCGTCAATAAAGTTGATTTCAGGCAGTTTTACCAAAACCGGTTTCCCATTGCGCATTTCAAAAGCCACTTTCATCGAACTTCCTACAACCTGTTCTGCAGGAATTCCATAAATCTCCTGAGTCCAGGGGCGCAAAAAATCAACTCCTCCACCCGAAACAATGTAAGTTTTAAAACCGTTTGTGCGAAGGTATTCCAGCACTTCAATCATTGGCTGATAAACCATTTCTTTATACAGTTTGCCGGTATTCGGATGTTTGGCAGTGTTTATCCAGTTTAAAACAGCTTCCGAAAATTCGTCTGCTGTAATACCCGAGTGTGATAAAGCAACAATTTCCAGTAAACCCTTTTCGCCAAACGAAAGCACTTTTGCCATATCGTTGTTTATAACGGCTTGCAAAACAGGGTTTTTCTTCCATTCAGGATGTTCCGGAGCAAGTGCTTTTACCCGGTCGATAGCAAACTGTAACTGAAAATAATAGGGCTGTTCGGCCCAAAGTGTGCCATCGTTATCGAAAACAGCAATGCGGTCGGCTGGCTTTATAAAATCAGCACTCGTTTCGGTTGTAACAGCGCTCACAAAATCTGTAATTGATTTTTTTGCCGGTCCTTCGTTCCATGAGGGCAGCGGGTCGGCGACGATGGTATCAGTCGTTTCAGTTTTTTGTTTCTGAACAGGTTGGCAAC
>CAZXVT010000145.1:7971-11569 GCA_964644015.1 uncultured Maribellus sp. | reverse complement strand
TACCTATTTTGATTTGATCGAACAAAGCTACTATTTTCCACAGGAAGGCTTTGATTTAAGAGACGGCGGCCTGACATTTCACGGTATCTCACTAAAATATCTGATTAAAAAATACGGAACACCATTCAGGTTTATATATCTTCCTAAGATTGGCGATCAAATAAAGAAAGCACGTAATCTTTTCAACAAGGCAATCAAAAAGAACAATTACAAAGGCAATTATCATTATTGTTATTGTACTAAGTGTAATCACTTTTCGCATGTGATTTTAGAAGCCCTGAAACATAATGTAAATTTAGAAACATCTTCTGCTTACGATATTGATTTGATTTTGAATTTATTCCGCGAAAAGAAAATCGATAAAAACAGGGTGATTGTTCACAATGGATACAAAACTGATGAATACCTGGCTAAAATTCTGAACCTTCAGGAGATCGGTTTCAAAAACAATATTATTGTTTTAGACAGCATTAACGAACTGAACCGTATTGAAAAACTCGCCAATGGAATTAAGGTGAAAATCGGTATCAGGATGGCAATTAATGAAGAGTCGCAGTCTTCTTATTATACTTCACGTTTGGGAATCAGGCACACAAGTATTCTCCAGTTTTATACCGACAGGATAAAAGACAAAGAGAATATTGAGCTGAAAATGCTTCACTTCTTTGTCGATTCTGGAATTAAAGACAGCTTGTATTATTGGGGCGAATTTCAGAAAGCATTGAAATTGTATGTGGATTTGAAAAAGCAATGTACTTCGCTTGATTCGTTTAATCTGGGTGGTGGGTTCCCGATTCGTAACCACCTTGGATTTGAGTATAATTACGAGTACATGATTAACGAAATTGTTACGATTATTAAGGATACCTGCACGAACGAAAAAATTAAGGAGCCGGATATTTACACCGAATTCGGAAAATACACGGTGGGAGAGAGCGGTGCGATAATTTTCGAAGTGCTTGAGCAGAAACAACAAAACGATACGGAAAGCTGGTATATCATCAACAACAGTCTGATGAATACGATTCCTGACGCCTGGTCGATATTCGAGAAGTTTATTCTTTTGCCCATCAATAAATGGAACAACGAATATAAACGCGTAAATATTGGCGGAATCAGTTGCGACCATTCTGATTATTATAACTCTGAAGACCTGAATCAGGAAGTGCTTTTGCCAGCTTATAATGATGACGACGAAGAGCCGCTTTATCTGGGTTTTTTCCATACAGGGGCCTACCAGGATGCCATCAGCGGTTATGGAGGAATTAAACATTGCCTGATTCCATCGCCAAAACACGTTATTATCGACCGCGACGACAAAGGAAATATTGTTGATTATGTTTATCGCAACGAGCAGTCGGCCACCGATATGTTTAAGATTTTAGGTTACGAGAAATAATAAAGCTATTATTTTATAAATGAGGGTGTTTCAGATTTTTGAGACACCCTCATTTTTTTATCGGTATTGTTTAATGATAAACGATATTCTTGATTACTTTTGATGCGGAAGAGGAAAGATAAATTTATGGGAAATAATATCAGCGATATCATCAGGAATCGCAGAGCAACACCGCCCCGTTTTTTCAGGGGCGACAAAATTGAACGTGAAGTTATAGAACTTCTGCTTGAAAATGGCAGTTGGGCACCCACTCACAAACAGACTGAACCGTGGCGCTTTAAAGTTTATCTTGGAGATTCGAAAGATAATCTGGCAGGCAGAATTTTTGAGATGCTAAAGCAGAATCAGGTGTTTTATGCATCGGTTAATATGCAAAAAGCCGAAAAGTTTACTGAAGGAATGAACAAGGTTCCTGTTGCAATTGCCATCATCCTGCAACGCGACGAAGCTGAAAGAATTCCTGAATGGGAAGAAACAGCAGCGATTGCAATGGCTGTTCAGAATATGTGGCTTACAGCTACTGAGTTAGGTTTGGGTGCCTTTTGGACAACACCTGAATTTTTGCCGTTAATTGGAAACCTGATTGGTATTTTGCCATCACAGAAATTGCTGGGTTTTTTCTACGTTGGGAAGGTGGGGGTTGAATTACCTTCGCCGGGAAGAGAAGATGTGGCTTTGAAAACCGAATGGTTCGATTAAACTGAGAAGATCGGGAAATGAAACGTGTTTATTTATCATGCATTTTAATTATAGCATCCTGTACATTTCTGTATTCTCAAACCAGCGGAGAATTTTATCATCATCATCGAAAATCACCCGATAAAGTTTTTGCAAAATTTGAAACTGAGAAAACAGGCCGGATCGCATTTTTAGGTGGTTCAATCACCTATAATTCAGGTTGGCGCGATTCTGTTTGCCGGTTTCTGACTATAAAATTTCCGGAAACAAAATTTGATTTTGTAAATGCAGGAGTACCTTCAATGGGCTCAATACCCGACGCTTTCAGGTTTGAAAAAGATGTTTTGAAAAATGGTAAAGTTGATTTGCTATTTGTTGAAGCTGCTGTAAATGACGAAGTAAACAAATCAGATACAACTGAAATATTACGCGCCATGGAAGGAATCGCCCGTCATGCAAAAATTCAAAATCAGGATTGCAGTGTGGTTTTCATGTATTTTGTCGATCCTGCTAAAATTGAAAGTTACAGGAAAGGCAAGGTTCCGGAAGTTATCAATCTTCATGAAAAAGTGGCAAATCATTATAAAATTTCTGCTATCAATCTTGCCAGGGAGGTAACTGAAAGGATTGATGCCGGCGAATTCAGCTGGGAAAATGATTTTAAGGATTTACATCCTTCTCCGTTCGGGCAAAATATTTACTATCAGTCAATCAGAAAGTTTCTGGAAGATGAATTAACAGTAAAAAGCAAAAATACAAATGATACAATATTGCCTGAACCGCTTGATAAATCAAATTACTCCAAAGGTGTTTTAATTGCCCCGGTTCCCCCACGCAAAATAAAAGGCTGGAAATGGATTGAAAACTGGAAGCCTGAAGATGGTAAAGCTACGCGAGCTGATTACACCAATGTGCCGATGTTGGTGGGAGAAAATCCCGGCGAGATTATCAAATTTCAGTTTCGTGGAAATGCGGTGGGTATTGCGGTTGCAGCCGGCCCCGATGCCGGAATTATTGAATACAGTATCGATGAATCGGATTGGGAAAAACTCGACCTTTTTACCGAATGGAGCGCCGGATTGCATTTACCCTGGTTTTATACGTTGGGCGCCGGACTAAAAAACCGTAAGCACATGCTACAAATTAGGATGACTTCAGGAAAGAATCCTAAAAGTATTGGAAACAAATGCGTTATCAGGTATTTTTATGTGAATGATGCAGAATAAATATTAAATATTCAGAATTGTCTTTAGTTCAGAAATAAATTTCTCAATATCCTCTTCATTATTAAAAAAGCTTGCCGAAACACGAATTCCTTCGCCCCGTGCCGAAACAAAAATGTTCTTTTTCATCAGTTCATCAACAATGGGTTTTGGATTTTCCATTTTGGCAATGATGATTCCAGATCGATGTTTATCTTCTTTTTGCACAATCACATCCATGTTTAGCGACCGTAATTTGTTTTCAATTAAATGATTGAGTTCCAAAATCCGGCTTGTAATATTTTCAGCGCCAATACTG
>CAZXVT010000145.1:0-7961 GCA_964644015.1 uncultured Maribellus sp. | reverse complement strand
GCCCGATTCAATAACCGATGCTTCATTTTTCAGGTCAAGCTCCTGGTTATTCATGTTTCCGGGAGTTTTTACGCTTCGCCAGCCGGCAAACGGAAAATTATCAGGCGAAAGCCATTTTTTGTTGATATAAAGTCCGCCGATTCCATATCCTGCGGTTGCCCATTTTAGCCCGGTAAACATCAGGAAGTCAATGTTGTATTTTTTTACATCAACCGAAAAAATTCCAAGCGCCTGGGTGGCGTTCACCACAAAAATCAGGTTGTTTACTTTGCAGAAATTACCCAATATTTCCAAATCCTGTCTGAATCCGGTTTTGTATTGTACATAGCTGGTAACCAGAATTTTTATTTCAGGAGTGAGCGATTTTTTTAAGGCTTCGATTGGATAGGAATAATTTACAGGGTCAACAAAATAAACCGGAGTTTTCTGGTTGAGCCACGGAAATGTTGTGGATGGAAATTCATCTTTCATCGTCAATACAGAACCCTTATCTTTCAGAAAATGAGCCACCAGGTTCATCCCATGCGAGGTATTTGTGGTGAACCCAATTTCTTCACGTTCAGCGTTGATAAATTCGGCAAGCTGGTTTCTGATTTCTTCTGTTCGTTTCAGCCAGATATCAAAATAAGTATCGCCATGTTCCAGCATTTCGTCATAAAATCTTTTTGCTTCGGTGGCTGCACTCATCGATACCGGCGATCCTCCGGCAGGATTCAGGTAAACTATTTTTTTGCAAACGGGGAATTCTTCACGTATTTTATTCCAGTCAATCATAAATGTAAGTATTGAAATGAAAGCATAAAGATAAAAATCAGCAACAAAAAAGGGAACCAATCCTGATTCCCTTTCTGCTTAGTTTAGTTCGATATTTCTAACTTATAACGATTCTCCAAAATCTGCTTTGAATTTGGCAATCAGTTTTTCAGTCCAGTTGCCAACGGGTTTCAGGCGGCCCATAAAGAAACGCAATAACGGCGGTTCTTCAACCCATTCCAATCCTCCAACCAATTCACGATTGTCATACAACCACTTTACACGGTCGATAATGAATTTTGTTTGTGAAAGTGTGAAAACACGACGAGGGAAAGCAAGGCGCAATAATTCAACATCTGCTAACAAATCATTTCCGTTTTCATCGCGGATGCTGGAGATGGTACCTCTTTCCATTCCACGTGCTCCTGAAACAATATACAACGCAGCAGCCAATGCTCCGGCAGGGTATTGTTGCTGCGGAACATGGGGCAAAAATCCCATTGCATCAATGTGACAGCCCAGTGCTCCGGCAGGTGTAATCACCGGGACTCCCATGGCATCGAGCGAATTCACTGCATATTCGATAAACGAAGGAGACTGGCTGATAACAGTGTCATCGCAGGTTTCTATTAAACCCACTGCCATCGCTTCAATTTCGCGGGTTGACATACCGCCGTAAGTCACAAAACCTTCATACAAAACAAGCAGGTCGCGCATTTTCAGATACAAATCCTTACTGTTTGTTATAATTCCGCCACCACGGGTTGAACTTACTTTTCGACTGGAGAAATATACAAGATCGGCATAACCACACATTTCGCGCAGAATATCTTTAATGGGCGTGTTGGCAAATTCGGGCTCACGTTTTTTAATCATGTAGGCATTTTCGCCAATTAAGCTTGCATCCAGAACCATCATCGTTCCGTTTTCATCGCACACTTTTCTCACATCACGCATGTTTTGCATCGAGAAGGGTTGGCCCCCGATGAGGTTGGTAGAAGCTTCCATGCGAACGAAGGCAACTTTATCAGCACCATACTCGGCAAAAACTGCTTTTAGTTTGTCAATATCAATATTTCCCTTAAAAAGTTCTTTGCTTTTTATTTGTAATGCCTTATCGGTGAATATTTCCAGAACAGTACCACCATTCAACATCATATGCTCTTTTGTGGTGGTAAAATGATAATTCATAGGG
Source organism: uncultured Maribellus sp. (assembly GCA_964644015.1). GTDB lineage: Bacteria > Bacteroidota > Bacteroidia > Bacteroidales > Prolixibacteraceae > Draconibacterium. The sequence continues at coordinate 6,013 of CAZXVT010000145.1, read as the reverse complement.
ATTACATCGCCTTTTTTGATGAATACCTGCGATATAATATTTTCGGCTGCACGTCCCTGGTGAACAGGAAGCACATAGTGTTTCCCAAAAACTTCGTGAATAGCGTTTTCCATTCGGAAGAAACTTTGTGAACCGGCATAGGCATCATCAGCCTGAAGCATTGAAGCAACCTGGTTGTCGCTCATGGCATTGGTTCCCGAGTCGGTGAGCATATCCAGGAAAACGTTGCTTGTATCAAGCAAAAAAGTATTAAATCCTGCAGCTTCCATTGCTTTGGCTCTTTCATCAATTGGCCGCAGGAAAAGTTTCTGTACTATTCTGACTTTATGAAGTTCAACAGGTATTTGTTCTCCCTGGTAGAATTTAATTGTCGTGCTGTTTTGATTTGACATTTTTTATTGATTTTTAGTTTCGATTTTAAAAGTGGCTAAAGATAAATCTTGCAAATTGAAAATCAAGGTTAATTATGAAATTTAGATTTGGTCAAAATAAGAACTAAATTACTTTTGTCAGAGGCAATTTATAGATCGAAAAAGAATGAATTTATTTATTGAGAAACTGGAAAAAGCAGGCGAATTAAAGCGGGTAAAACAATTTGCAGACCCCAAACTTGAAATCACCGAGATTACCGACAGAATCTCAAAAAAGACAGGTGGTGGAGAAGCGCTGCTTTTTGAAAATACCGGCACCGGTTTTCCCGTTCTGATAAACGCACTGGGCTCTGAAAAAAGAATTGCCATTGCTTTCGGACGTGATTCGGTCTTTGATATTGAAAAAGAAATCGAATCGCTTTTTACCACTTTGATAAAATCGAAGGACACGGTTTGGGATAAACTGAAACTTTTGCCCAAACTGAAAGAAGTAAGTGAGTGGATGCCACGAAAACTTACGCGAAAAGGTGTTTGCCAGGAAATTATAATGCCGGAACCTGATTTGAGTAAATTGCCAATACTTCATTGCTGGCCTGCTGACGGAGGACCGTTCGTGACACTTCCCTGTGTGCATACCATCGATCCCGAAACTGGCGCACCCAATGTGGGAATGTACCGGATGCAGGTTTTTGAAAAAAATCTCACTGGAATGCACTGGCACCGTCACAAAACCGGGGCTGCGCATTTTGGGAAATATAAAAAGCTCAGTAAAAGGATGCCGGTAACAGTTACACTGGGAGGCGACCCTGTTTATACTTATGCTGCCACAGCCCCGATGCCCGAAAACATGGACGAATACCTGCTCGCAGGTTTTCTCAGGAAGAAGCCTGTTAAGCTGGTAAAATGTGTGACCAACGATTTGTTTGTCCCTGAAGATGCCGATTTTGTAATTGAAGGATACGTCGATCCTGCCGAAGAATTTATCTGGGAAGGACCATTTGGCGACCACACCGGATTTTATTCTCTGGCCGACTGGTACCCGAAATTTCATATCACCTGCATCACACACAAAAAGAATGCGGTTTATCCGGCCACAATTGTTGGAATACCGCCCATGGAAGATGCTTACATTGGTCTGGCAACCGAAAGAATTTTCCTGACTCCGATTCGTTTATCGATGATTCCGGAATTGAAAGACATGCATTTGCCGGTGGCAGGGGTGGCACACAACTTTACCGTGGTGAAAATCAAAAAAAGTTTTCCGGGACAGGCGGTAAAAGTGATGCATTCGTTGTGGGGCGCCGGACAGATGATGTTTAATAAAGTTTTGATTGTGACCGATGAAGAGGTGAATATTCAAAATCCTGAAGATTTGAAATCAGCATTTATCCGGAATTTTAATCCCGAATATAGTTTTCATTTTTCAAAAGGTCCGCTTGATGTACTCGACCACTCGTCGCAGAAATTTGCATTTGGTTCAAAACTGGGAATCGATTTGACATTGCCGTTTGATGAAGAAAAAGATGAAGCAGTAAAGCAAGATAAAACGTCAGATAAAAATATTCTGCCCGATTTTTCGCAAATCAAAGAGATTGCAAAATGGCATGATTTGCAACAGGATTATGGATTTCCGGCTTTACTGATTGCTGTAAAAAAGGGCGAAAATTTCCGGAAATCAGCATTAGTCAATTCAGTTTTAAAAACCAGTGGAATTGAAAATTACCGGATTGTTTTACTTTTTAACAAAGGTGCCGATTTAACAGACTTGTTTTCGTTGTTCTGGCTGCTTGGCGGAAACCTGGAGCCCGACCGCGATATTGATATCTTGAAAATGGAGAGCGGATTCGAGGTTGTTTTTGTGGATGCCACCTTTAAAACCGAAAATCACGACAACTTCAAACGCGACTGGCCCAATGTGGTTACCATGAATGCAGAAACCATCGAAAAGATTGATAAACGCTGGGCTGAACTTGGTTTGGGAGAATTCATTCCAAGTCCGTCGCTGAAATATTTACCGCTTGTAAAAGGGGAGGGGGCTGTCAGAAATCAGGAATAAACCAGCTCCAGAATTTTTTCCAGCCAGCGGGCATCCACTTCCGAAAAAGAGCCTTTGTCTTTGCTATCGATATCCAGAACGCCGATGATTTCACCTTCGCGGTTTTTAAACGGAACCACAATTTCAGAGTTGGAACGCGAATCGCAGGCAATATGGCCCGGAAACTGGTGAACATCTTCAACTACTATAGTTTCTTTATTATTAAAAGCAGCCCAGCAAACGCCTTTGTTTTTCTCCAGAATCTGACAGGCAACTGGTCCCTGGTAAATATTCACGGTCATTTCGCCGTTATCGATGAGGTAAAAACCAGTCCAGAAATAATACTCCATTTTATGATGAAGCACGGCAATAATGGTTGCCATCCGGGCCTGTGTGTTGTTACTCTTTTTTACCAACGTTGCCAGTTGTTCGTAAATACGGCTGTAACGGCCATCTTTTTTATTTTCTTCCATTTTTCTTTCAAGTTGAAAGGCAAAGATATTCATTGCGATTTTTCTTCTGCTGAAAACTCATCATAAATTTCTATTTTTGCCACCCTTATAATATTAAAAACAATGGCACAGAAACCTTCTATCCCAAAAGGAACACGCGATTTTTTACCCGCCGAGATGGTGAAACGCAATTATATTTTCGAAACCATCAAAGAGGTTTTCAGGTTGTACGGATTTCAGCCCATTGAAACACCGGCCATGGAAAACCTTTCAACTTTAATGGGAAAATATGGCGAAGAGGGAGACAAACTGTTGTTTAAAATCCTGAATTCAGGCGATTTTGCAGCAAACGTTCAGGATGAAACCTGGGCTGAAAAGAATTCCAATAAACTTACTTCAAAAATTTCGGAGAAAGGACTTCGTTACGACCTTACAGTTCCCACTGCCCGTTTTGTGGTGCAGTACCAGAACGAAATCACGTTTCCGTTTAAACGTTACCAGATTCAGCCGGTGTGGCGTGCAGACCGGCCACAGAAAGGGCGCTACCGCGAGTTTTACCAGTGCGATGTGGATGTGATTGGCAGCAACAGCCTCCTCAACGAAGTGGAGCTGGTGCAGATTATCAGTGATGTTTTTTCAAGATTGAAAATCGACACGGTGGTGAAAATCAACAACCGGAAAATTCTTTCGGGAATTGCTGAAGTGATTGGCGAAAACCAGCGGATTGTGGATATTACCGTTGCCATCGATAAACTTGAAAAAATCGGGCTTGAAAAAGTAAATGCCGAATTGGCGGAAAAAGGTGTTTCAGCCGAAGCTATCGAAAAACTCCAGCCTATTCTGGCTTTGCAGGGTAGTACAAACCAAAAGATCGACCTGTTGGAGCAGGTTCTTGCTGCTTCTGAAATCGGCTTGAAAGGTGTTGCCGAGCTTCACAAGTTGTTCGGTTATCTCGCAAATCTCGAATTAAATACCGAAACCGAACTCGACCTGACTTTGGCACGCGGACTGAATTATTATACAGGCGCCATTTTCGAAGTAAAGGCAAAAGATGCCGAAATGGGCAGCATTTGCGGTGGCGGCCGGTACGACGACCTCACCGGAATCTTCGGATTGCCCAATGTTTCGGGTGTTGGCGTTTCTTTTGGAGCCGAAAGAATTTATGATGTGCTGACTGCAAAAAATCTTTTCCCGGCAAAATCGACCGAGACCACTAAAGTGCTTTTTGTAAATTTTGGGGCTGCCGAAGAAGCTTATTGTTTGCCGGTTTTGGCCGAAATCAGGAAAAAAGGAATCAACGCCGAAATATTCCCCGACAGTGCTAAAATGCAGAAACAGATGACTTACGCCAACAAAAAGGCAATCCCATTTGTGGTGCTGGCCGGCGAATCTGAAATTCAGGCTGAAAAATTTACATTGAAAAATATGACATCCGGTGAACAATCAAGCGTTTCATCTGAAGAACTGATAAATATCCTTTTGCAAAACTGAATCAACGGCGAAATTGGCCGTAAAATTCAGTGATGATAATTAAATTCCGGTCTGTAAAAATTGCCGGTGGTGACATCCGGTTTCCCTGAAAATCTCTCTTATGAGATTTCTACTGTGCCCTATGTGCCTATGTGTTTCATTTAATACCACATAGACACATAGAACACATAAGTTTTACAAAAAATATAATCGGAAAATGATAAAACAAATTCATAAAATCACCCCTGAAAACCTTACGTATGAGATAATTCAAAACATTCTGGAGAACGATATTAAACTCGAACTTTCAGATGAATCGAAGCAACTGATTTTAAAAAGTAAGCTGTTTTTAGACCGCAAAATCAGCGAATCAGAGAAACCAATTTATGGAATCAACACGGGTTTTGGTGCGCTGTGTAACATTGTGATTTCGAACGACGAACTGAGTAAGTTGCAGGAAAACCTGGTGATTTCGCATGCCTGCAATATTGGCCCTGAGGTGCCCGGCGATGTGGTGAAACTGATGCTGCTGTTGAAAATTCATGCACTTTCGAAAGGAAATTCAGCCGTTCAGTTGATTACCGTTCAACGGATTATCGACTTGTTTAACCACAATGTTTTGCCAGTGGTTTGCGAGCAGGGTTCGCTCGGGGCCAGCGGCGATTTGGCCCCGCTAGCCATGTTGTTTTTACCCTTGCTGGGAATGGGTGAAGTTAATTTCGAAGGAAAAAGAACCGAGGCAAAACTGGTACTCGAAAAATTTGGCTGGCAGCCGGTAAAACTGCAGGCAAAAGAGGGGCTTGCATTATTGAACGGAACCCAGTTTATGAGCGCGCACGGGGTTTACATGTTGCTGAAAACATTCAGAATTGTTGATCAGGCCGATATGATTGGTGCACTTTCGCTCGATGCTTTTGATGGTTTAATCGAACCTTTCTCCGAAAATATTCAGCGAATCCGTCCACACAAAGGACAAGCTGAAACGGCTACCAATTTCAGAAATATTCTGGTAGACAGCGAAATGCAGCAAAAGCATAAAAAACATATTCAGGACCCGTATTCTTTCCGGTGTATTCCGCAGGTTCACGGTGCTGTGCGCGATGCAGTCCGGTACGCCGCTTCGGTTTTTGAAACTGAAATGAATTCGGTAACTGACAATCCGACAGTTTTTATTGACGATGACCTAATTGTTTCGGGCGGCAACTTTCATGGCGAACCATTGGCTTTGGCGCTCGATTTTCTGGCGATGGCCATGAATGAACTGGGAAGCATTTCAGAGCGTAGAATTTACCGGTTGATTTCGGGCGAACGCGGTTTGCCCGCATTCCTTGTCGCCAATCCCGGTTTGAACTCCGGTTTTATGATTCCGCAATATGCGGCTGCTTCCATCGTCAGTCAGAGCAAACAGCTTTGCACACCGGCTTCTGTCGATTCAATTCCATCGTCAAATGAACAGGAAGACCATGTGAGTATGGGTGGAAATGCTGCAACAAAAGCATTAAAAGTGGTCCTGAATACCGAAAAGATTCTGGCCATTGAATTGTACAATGCAGCTCAGGCCTTGGATTTCAGAAGACCGGTAAAAACTTCTTCCTTCCTTGAAAATTTTCTTGCTGAATATCGAAAAATAGTAGCGTTTGTGCAGTACGATGTTTTGATGTACGAGGGTATCAACAAGACCATTC
>CAZXVT010000144.1:0-11812 GCA_964644015.1 uncultured Maribellus sp. | reverse complement strand
TCTAAAGCTGAAACCTTTACTGAATTAAATACTGAAATAAAACAAAAAATAAAAGCCTTCGGGAAACATTTCCCGAAGGCTTTTGCTTTTAGTTATGCAGCTTTTTCTGCTGGTATTTTCAATCCAATTTTAACGGGTGTCGGATTTATCAGGTTGTCGTTTACCGGACAGCGGCTTTCAATTATTTCGAGCCATTTTGCGAGTGTTTTTTCATCAGTATCGGCTTCAGGGAAAATATTCACCCTGATTTCCTTGTATCCGGGTCTGTCGGTAGTCGGCTGTCCGAAAACTTTTGCCGGATTCAAATCACCTTCTGCTTCAATTCTGATGCTTTTCAACCCGATTCCCAGTTCACGGGCAACAATGTGCCCCATCACATTGAGACAGCCGGCATAAGCAGCCAGTAAAAACTCCACGGGATTTGCCCCATGATCAGTTCCACCCAATCCTTCGGGTTCATCGATGGTTAAAGTAAATTGTCGCGACTTTGCCACAAATTTTGTCGGGTTGACATTCTCTCCTGAAATTGAAAATTTTAAATCTGCCATTGTTTGATTTTTATCTGATTAATAAATTTTTATACTAATGATTTTCCGGCTTCTTTAGCCTCCGGAACTTCAATAATTTTTCCACTCCTCACATCGAATATATAACCATAAATGGTTACGGTTTTTGAAACGAGAGGGTGGTTACGAATACGTTTTACATCGCTCAGAACACTTTCTTCTAAATTACTAATGGTAAGCCAGTTGATGTATTTACCTTCTGAAGAACCTCCACCGTTTTTAATATTCCGCCACCCCTTTTCGTCGATGGAGGCCGACTCCAGGTTTTCTTTCAACAGTCCGGAAATTATTTCGTTGGTGAAAGTTTCCATTCCGCAGTCGGTGTGATGAATGACGAACCATTCGTTGGTTCCCAACAATTTATGACTGATAACCAGCGACCGGATGGCATCGTCGCTGGCACGCCCGCCGGCATTGCGGATTACATGTGCATCACCTTCCGACAGTCCGGCATATTTAGCCGGATCAAGCCGGGCATCCATGCAGGTTAAAATGGCAAATCTGCGTCCCGGAGGCATCGGCAGTTTTCCTTTTTCCCCAAACTGCGCCACATAATTCTGATTGGCCGCTAATACTTCATTCAAAACTTTACTCATACTTTCTCTAATTTTTTTAAGTTATAAAATCGGTTATATCAAAAAAAGAAGGCCCTCCCGCCAACGGAAGAGCCTTCTTAAGGTTGCAACAATATATTACCTTACTTCTTCCGCGAAATAAAATCAGTACACATACACATCATGGTGCAGGCTACCGGATTATTATTTCTGAAAGAATTAAGCATGTTTTTGTCTTTTATTGTGCCAAATATAGAAACTGTTTTTATAAAAACAAGTGGTAAAGGCTTATTTAGAATGGCCGTTATTATTTTCAGGTCTGATAATATTTTTTAAACTGAATCTCCGCCCATCAGGATTTCTTCAATTTTAGTCAGTTGTTCCTCCGAAAAGTTCAGGTTTCTGAGTGTTTCCACATTATCGTCGATTTGCTGAACTGAACTGGCACCAATTAAAACCGATGTTATCCGTTTGTCTTTTAAAACCCAGGCAAGGGCCATCTGCGCTAGGCTCTGTCCGCGTTGTTGAGCTATTTCGTTTAGCTGAACAATTTTCCCGTGTGCCGACTCAACATGCTCTTTTTTCAAAAAAACTTCGCGGGTGGCGCGGCTTCCTTCCGGAATGCCCTTCAGATACCGGTCGGTTAAAAGTCCCTGAGCCAGCGGCGAAAAAGGGATGCAGCCAATTCCTTCCTCCTCCAGTACATCCAGCAATTCATCTTCTATCCAGCGCACAAACATCGAATATTTCGGCTGGTGAATCAGGCACGGTGTTCCCAGTTCCTTGAGAATGCGGGCAGCTTCACGGGTCATATCGGCCGGGTAGTTCGAAATGGCTGCATACAAAGCTTTTCCCGAACGGACCGCCTGGTCAAGCGCCATCATGGTTTCTTCCAGTGGCGTGTCAGGATCGGGACGATGCGAATAAAAAATGTCCACATATTCGAGCCCCATTCTTTTCAGGCTTTGGTCGAGGCTTGAAAGCACGTATTTCCGCGTTCCCCATTCGCCATACGGGCCGGGCCACATCAGGTAACCGGCTTTTGTCGATATTATCAGTTCGTCGCGGTAAGCAGCAAAATCTTGTTTCAGAATCTTTCCGAAGTTTTCTTCCGCCGAACCGGGTGGCGGGCCATAATTGTTGGCCAGGTCGAAATGGGTGATTCCCAGATCAAAAGCCCGGTGTAACATGGCGTGGCCATTTTCAAAGTTGTCGATTCCCCCGAAGTTGTGCCACAGACCCAGTGATACTGCCGGCAGTTTTAACCCCCATTTGCCACAGCGGTTGTATTTCATCGAATCATAACGTTCTTCCTTTGCTGCATATGTCATATCTGTAAATTTTAGCTGGTTTACCTTTGTTTTTTCCAGGTTGAAGGTATTTATTTTTCTGAAAGTGCAGTAGTGGAATCAACCACTTTTTCGGGCAGAATATCTTAATTTCACAGGAAAGTAAATATTTTAGACGCAAAAAACAGAAGCCATGCAAAACAACATTTTGAATCGGGTAAACAGCTTATTCCCTGTCCTCCTTCTAATACTGACTTTTATGTTTGCAATACCCGGGCAGGCTCAGCAAAGCCAGGTAACAAAAATCAAATACCAGTCGGTTATCAACGGAAAAATTTCAGAGGGACCGGGTGTCACGGTTCTTTTTTCTGACAATGTGGCCTTTCTTTCCGATTCAAAAAACAAAATCCGCGATTTCATTGATTACAACCGGAAGCAAACCGTTACCATTCTTTCCGATGAAAATGGCTCCTATAAAACGCACACGCCCTTTGACCAGTTGGCACAACCGGTTGCCGGAGAAAAAAAAGACACCATACTCAATTACACCTGCCAATATGCTGTTGTCACCTCGTTTTCCAACAAAATCGAACTCTGGTACACCGATAGAGCGGGTGTAAAAGGCTCGCCCTACCTGGGTTATTTACCCGGTGAAAACTCGCTGGTGTTGAGGGTGACCATCAATGGCAACCGCACACTGGAAGCCGTTTCGGTTGAAAAAACGAATGACGGTCAGGTTCCTGACTATCCATTTGATAAAGCTACAGAAGTAACTGCTGCTGAAATGGAGGAACTCAAAATAAAATCGCGTTATACACGTGTTCCGGTTTTTGAAAACCAGACTGTCAATTTTGAGCCCGACCTGGTTCTACCCACCGGCAGTGAATTAAAAACCGGAGAAGTTTACCGCTTCTCAAAAGGCAGCGTGGTAATGAAGAAAATAAAAATGCCCAAGAGCTGGGAAAAGGGCGGGCAGGTTTTTGCCCAGCTCACCTGCTGGTCGGAAGGCGATGCTTACGACCGCACCGGCTCGGTGTTTATCATTCATGAAACCCATAAAACCACGATGCTCAACGCTCTGCAAAAAGGTGTTGAAATTTTGCCCTTGTTCACCGACAAAACCGGGCAGAATTACCAGGGTTTCGCAGCCACCGAAACATTCGAACCCCCGATTGAAATCATGCGTTTTTTTACCTCTTTTGGTGCCCGCTATTTTAACACCCGCCGGGTAATCAACAACTACAACTGGAAAGATGCTGCCTTTTACAACCAGGAAATCACCCCGCTGATTCCATCGGATGCCACAGAATTATGGGTGGGCGTTTTTATTGGCAACTATGATAAAGGCGGACATAAAGTCAACCTGCAACTTAATTTTTACCCGTCATTCGAAGAGGAAAAACCAATGCAAAACTGGATAAATCCACTGTTCCACACCGTCAATATCATGGAGATGTCAGGACAGAATTATGGCCGTTTCTTTAAAACCGACACGCTGAAGGTTGCCTTTTCGGTACCCGACAGCATTTCTGATTTACAGTTGCTTTATACCACCACCGGGCACGGTGGCTGGGGAACCGGCGACGAATTTGTACCCAAAATGAACCGGATTCTGATTGATGGGAAACAGGTTTTTGAAGTGGTGCCATGGCGAACCGACTGTGCCACTTACCGGCTGGTAAACCCGGCTTCGGGGAATTTTGCCACAGGTTTGTCGTCTAGTGATCTGAGCCGCTCCAACTGGTGCCCCGGAACACTCACTCCGCCTTATTTTATCCCGCTGCGAAACCTGGAACCGGGTAATCACCGGATAGAAGTGATTATTGATCAGGGTGCCGATGAAGGCGGAAGTTTCAGCCACTGGAGTGTTTCAGGTATTTTGACCGGAATCAGGATGTAACCTTATTCTGAATTTTGCAGGACAAATTTTACTGCTCCTGAACGGGTTTTCAGCCAATAAATACCGCTTTGAAAACCTGAAAAACTGGTTGGCTGGCCGGGATTTACAACCCCCTCCCAGATTTTCAATCCGGAGCTGTTAAATATTTCAGCGTCGCCTTCATATCCGGTTATATAGAATTGACCCTGTGATGGATTGGGATAGATACGGACCGGGATAGCGCCTGCAGCTATACCAACCACCGCTGTTTCGTTGCAGATGACAGCATTCAGTTTCTGCCAGATCATATTGCACAGGAATACGCCGATCTCACTCATGGGTGAACTTCCGGGGTTTCCCATTCTCACCATCACCAGCCCCTGCGAAGGGACAATACAAAGTATCTGTCCGTTTTTGCCCATGGCGGCAAACATATCGGCTGGTGCATCAGGCGCCCACGAACCTTTAAAAGGAAACTGAATTCCGGGCAACATGTGGTTTGACTTTCCGTTCAGCCACCAAAGGTAACCGTACGATTGGTTGATCTCGTTGGACGTGTTGATCATGGCGGTGAAATACTCCCGGTCTTTCAGCAAGGTATCCCGGTTCCAAACACCGCCGTTTTGCACCAGCAATCCGAACCGGGCCATGCTCCGGGTTTTGCTGAAATATACATTATCGTAATCAAGGGTTACCCACAAACCGGTCATTCCGGTGGGTGATTTCAGTTTTTGCTGTGTATAGACATTGATATCTTTGCCGGTGGCATTTTCGAGTATCTTTTCGAGCAAAGTATAGGGAGCGTTGTGATAAGCCCAGCGTGTCCCCGGCTCTGCCAGGAAGAGCAGGCACGAGTCGAGTGTGCAATGATTTTCCTCCACCCTGTCATCCAGCCCGGTGGTCATGGTCAACTGGTGCCTCACGGTGATTTTTGCCTCCTGTTCTTCGGTGCAGCTTGTCCAGCCTTTCCCGAGGTAATCTGCTGATGGATTGTTAATCGAAAGAAATCCATCCTCCTGTGCCTGTCCCACCAGGAAGGCTGTCATCGATTTTCCGGCCGACGCCCAATACCAGAGACTATCTTTTGTAAAAGTGCCAAAGTATTTCTCAATCGCGATTTTCCCGTCTTTCAGCACGATAAAACCTTTTGTGTTTTCCTGCTCCAGGAAATTCAACAGCGGATCGATTTCAGCCGTGCACCAACCCAACGATTCCGGCGAAACGGTTTCCCAGGTATCAGAAATCCCTGTCGGCGGAAAATAAAGGTTTTGCGCCTTTATTGCACCTCCTGAAATCAGGATGATGGACAACCAGTAAAAGAGTAATCTATTCATACAATATCAGAATCAATTAGCCCGCGAAAGTTAAAGCTATTTCATAAAAAATTTTTTATCAATCAAACACACCGTCTGAGTATTAATTACCGAATTCCAAAATTACTTTGCCGACTCAGACTCTCCCTCCCGCCTGAGGTGGGAGGAAATTTGTGTGTGCTACATACGTTATTACTAAAAAAGAATCTCTCTGCACAACAAATTCTCCTCTTTCAAGGAGGAGTGGATTTCGGTGAGGTACGAACCGGAAAACGAGGTGGTTGTGCATACAATATGTTAAAATAGTATAACGCCAAACCCCTCCTTGCAAAAAAACGTATCTTGTAAAACAGGTTCAGAACAGAAAATAAAAGTTAAGCTATGATTTCAGTGATTATACCCACCCTCAATGAAGAAGAACATATTGAAAGCGTGATCAAATTTGCATTCAGCCAGCCTAATGTAACCGAGGTGATTGTGGTTGACGATAAATCGCTTGACAATACCGTAACCATTGCGCGTAATTGCGGGGCAAAAGTGGTAACCAGCACAAAACTAGGCAAAGGAACCTCAATGAAAGAGGGAATTATGTGCGCCTCTAACAACATTATTGTATTTCTGGATGGCGACATCGATCCCTATCCTCATTTCACCATCAAACTCCTTACCGAACCCATTATACAGGGAGAAGTCGATTTTGTTAAAGCTTCTTTCAGCCGGAATGCCGGCAGGGTGACCGAACTGGTGGCGAAACCGTTGCTGAGTATTTTCTTTCCCGATCTATTGCGCTTCAGTCAGCCGCTGAGTGGCATGATTGCCGGGAAAAAAGAGGTGTTCAGTCATATTGAATTCCGTGAAGATTATGGTGTGGACATCGGTATTCTTATTGATATGTACCTGGCCAATGTGCGGATGAAGGAAGTGGAAATCGGTTACATCGAAAACAAAAGCAAACCCTGGCAGGCACTGGGAAGAATGAGCCGCGAAGTAGCCGGATGTATCATTCTGAAAGCATCTCTCTCGCAAAATCCCAACTACAACTTCGAAGAACTGGGCGTTCTCAACCAAATCAGGTCGCAAATGGATTTTGCCCTCGAAAATCATTTGCAGGGATTAAGCAAACTGATCGTTTTTGATATGGACAATACCTTGCTGCAGGGACGTTTTATCGATGTTTGCGCAAAACATTACGGATTTACCAAAGAACTGTTAGATATCCGCTCGTCGGAAACCGATGTGGTGATCATTACAAAACGCATTGCCATGCTGTTGAAAGACAAACCCATGAATGAACTTATCCACATTGCCAGCCAGATTCCTGTTATCGCCAATACAGCTGAAATTGTGGCTGAACTCCGGCAACGTGGCTATATAACCGGCATCATCTCCGATAGTTACGACATCATCACCAACCACATCCGCATCAAACTGGGCATGGATTTTTCGCTCTCCAACGAACTGGAGTTTTCGCAGGGTATTTGCACCGGAGAAGTTAAAATCCCGTCGTTTCTGTTTAACCACCCGCAGAGTATTTGCAAACATACCCTCTGCAAAACCAACGCCTTGCTGAATATGCTGAAGCAGTATAACATCAAACGGGCAAATGCCATTGCCATTGGCGACAGCCTGAACGACCTTTGCATGATCCGCAATGCAGGTATGGGTGTTGCATTTTGCTCGTCAAGTGAACTTGTAAACCAAAGCGCCGATATGATAATATCCGAACCCTCGTTTTCGAGATTGCTGAATATTGCTTTGTAATTATCAGTGCCAAAGTTCTCCTTATCGATTTCCCCTTCTAAAAAGAAGTTAAAAGGAGATTTTAAATAAAATAAACTATTCCCAATATTTCAAACAGGAAAGATTTCTTCCAGGTGAAATTTGATTACCCGATTCTCCTGACTTTTCAGTCGCTAATTTAATTTCAGCAACCGGAATAATATAACGGATTCAAGTGGGTAAGAGTATCATAGCTATTTATAACGATTCCCTTTTTAAAACTGATGACCTGACTTTTTAATATTTTTTTTACATTTAGGGCAATCAAGGCGCAAATGATGACTCCGCCTGGCAATATTATAAAGTCTTTTTTGAGCGTTCTCCCGTCAGAATTCCGATCATCGAAGAAAACTGGTTCATCCTTAAAAATCTTTCAGCAAGACGTGCGTCAGCCTGTTTTCCTGCTCTCCATTCCTGTAATTACCTTTAAATTTCACACAATATGACATCGGCAAACAACCAACAGTTTTCGTTTACCATGGATCACCTGTTAGAAGGTTGTCAGATAATCGGGTTCGACTGGACTTATCTTTATTTAAACAAAAGCGCCGAAATTCATAACCGCCGGCCCAACTCCGAACTTATTGGCCGGAAATACCAGGACATGTGGCCGGGAGTTGAACAAACCGAAGTTTTCAAACTCATAAAAAACGCGCTTGAACAACGTACCGCCTCTCACTTCGATAACGAATTCCAATTTCCGGATGGTAAAAAAGGATGGTTCGTCCTCAGTATTCAACCTGTACCTGAAGGTGTATTCATTCTCTCGATTGATATTACAGTTCAAAAAAATGCAGAGCTGGCTCTTACTGAAAATATAGAAAAATACCAGCTTATTGCCGATCATTCAGAAGACCTGATTTACTGGATTTCACCTGCCCATACTATGCAATATATTTCTCCTTCGTGTCTTCCAATTACTGGCTATACTGATGCCGAATTCATGAATAATCCCGCACTGTTTTCGTCAATTATTCATCCTGCTGAAAAAAACAAACTGTTAAAACACGCCCTTGAAGCCGGACAGGAGGATTACGCTCATTCAATTGAATTCAGAATTGTCAATAAAAAAGGAGAAACCCGATGGATGAATCATACCTGTAAACCGATGTTCAATGAGCGGGGTGAATTTATAGGCCGCAGGGCAAAAAACCACGATATAACCGAACTGAAAGCAAAGGAAGAACAACTGACAGAAAGTGAAATAAGATTTAACAAACTCTTTTTCGAGAGCCCATTTGGAATGGCATTGGTCAATTCTGATTTCAGTTTCAAAACGCTGAATCCTGCATTTTTGACAATGCTGGGTTATGAAGAACATGAATTATTGGGTAAAACATTTAATGAAATCACTCACCCGGATGACAAGGGAAAAGATACAAACCATGTACTGAAACTGATTCGCAAAGAAATACCTGTTCTAAAAATTGATAAACGATACATCCGGAAAAACGGAGAGGTGATGTGGGCAACGCTTACCGTGGTGGCCAACTACGACAACGATGGCAAATTCAAATATAACCTGGCCATTATTGAAGACATTACAGCCCGCAAACAGGCAGAAGAAGAACTTCGGTTAAGCGAGGAAAGATACAGGTCAATCTTTCTGAACAGCCAGTCGGTGATGCTCATCATTGATCCTGAATCGGGGCGTATTATCGATGCCAATGAATCGGCCTGTAAATATTATGGTTGGTCATACAGTGAATTATGTCTGAAGAATGTTTCGGAAGTTAATATCTCACCACAATCAGTGATTGCCGGGAACCTCAGCAAAGCAGCAGAAAAATCAGAACATTTTTTCAATGTAAAACACAGGATTGCTGATGGTTCGGTCAGGGACGTGGAAGTTTATTCCGGCCCGGTCACTTTCGGAAATGAACATTACCTTTTTTCTGTTATCCACGATGTTACAGAACGGAAGTTGGCAGAACAAACATTACGGATCAGCGAAGAGAGATACCGCAATATTTTTGAAAGCGCTATTATCGGGGTTTATCGAACCTCTCCCGATGGCAGAATCCTGATGGCCAATCCAACGATGGTCAGTATGTTGGGATATAACTCTTTTGAAGAACTGGCGCAACGCAACCTGGAAACAGAAGCAAAAAACGGAAATTACAAGAGAGACCTGTTTATACAAAAAATTGATCATGAAGGTGCCATTTTTGGTTTTGAATCAGAATGGAAGACCAAAGAAGGAAAACCAATCATTGTAAGGGAAAATGCAAGGGCCTTTTACGACGACGAAGGGCATGTTCTTTATTACGAAGGAACCATTGAAGACATTACAGAAAGAAGGCTGACTGAAAATGCATTGATGGAAAGCGAAGAAAAATTCAGAAAGGCATTTGACATCAATCCCGATGCTATTACCATCACACGCATCAGCGATGGCGTTTATTTTTCGGTTAACAAAGGATTCCTCCTGACATTTGGCTACACCGAAGAGGAAGTAATTGGAAAATCGTCCGTCGAATTACATATCTGGTCTGATCCGGACCAACGAAAACAGTTCATTGAAAAAATCAGTCAAAAAAACGGGGTTGAAAACTATGAGGCAAAACTTTGTACAAAAAACGGACGTATCCGCGACATGCTCGTTTCCTCCACCGTTATCGAAATAAATAAAGTTCCATACATCCTGAGCACATCAAAAGATATTACAGAGCTGAAGCTGACAAGAGAGTCTTTAGAAAAAAACATGTTACTGCTTAACGAGGTGGGGCAAATAGCCAAAATTGGTGGCTGGGAGTTTTCACCGATTACCGGCGAAAGCGAATGGACAGAGGAAGTGGCCCGTATTCATGGTCTCGATCCTGGTGCCCCGTCATCTGTTGAGATCAGCCTTGGTTGCTATCCCCTACATGCAAAGGCTATCATTGATGAAGCCCTTGATGAACTGTTGCAAAACGGAAAACCTTACGATCTCGAACTGGAATTCAAAGCAACGGATGGCATTGAGAAATGGATCAGAACTATCGGGAAACCTGTTTACGATAATGGGAAGATTGTAAAAATACACGGATCGATACAGGACATAACAGAAAAAAAACAGGCTGAAGTAGCCATAAAACAAAGCGAGGCCCTGCTGAACCAGGCACAGGAAATAGGAAAAATGGGAAGCTGGAGTATCAACATGAAAGCAGGAACATTGAACTGGTCGGAAAACATGTACCGGCTGCTGGGTATGGAACCTTATTCGGTTGAACCAACTTTCGAATTATACCTTAACCTCGTTCACCCCGACGACAGACATTTGCAGGATTTCTATCTTCTGCAGATCATGCAAACAAAACAAGAGGTTAATTATGATTTCAGGTACATATTACAATCCGGTGAAATAATTTGGGTTCAGAACAACATTTCCCCGGTTTTCGAAAACGATCTTTTAATCGAATTGTATGGTACCAACATCGATATTACTGAAATAAAAAAGACCGAACAGGAACTGATCAGGGCAAAAGAACATGCCGAAGCCAGCGACAGGCTGAAATCAGAATTTCTCAACAACATCTCCCACGAAATACGGACTCCCCTCAACGGAATACTCGGTTTTGCCAGCCTGGCTACCGACCAGAATATTTCGCCCGCTAACCGCGAAATGTATTCAAACCTGCTGCAAAAAAGCAGCGACCGGCTGATTAAAACAATTACCGACATCATCGATCTTTCGATGATCATTTCAGGCAGCCAGTCCATTCAAAAAGAATATTTTGATGTGATTGACTTGCTTCAACAGGTGAGTGCTGAATTTGAAAAAGAGTTTGAACAGAAAAAACGGCACTTTGTATTCAATAATCTAACCGGGCAACCAACATTGATGATTGATTCTGATATTACACTGCTTCATAAAGTATTATCCCAGTTGATGGACAATGCGGTGAAATTCACCGATGCCGGTGAGATCAGGCTGACATGCCAGATTAAAGACCAGGAATTGACGATTGAAGTAAAAGATACCGGAGTTGGCATTGCCGAAAGTATCAAAAAACAGGTATTTGGTGTATTTATGCAGGAAGACAGTTCCAACACCCGGAAATTCGAAGGCTCGGGCAACGGGCTTTCCATCGCGAATGGTTTTATCCAGTTGCTGGGTGGTAAAATCTGGTTCGATTCCGAAGCCGGCAAAGGTTCCACGTTTTTTGTTTCGTTGCCATACAACCACGGGAAATGAAGATTAACGATTGCCGATTTTTAATCTGAAATATCGAATAAGCCCGCCTGACCGGACGGGCAGGAAATAAGGAATCAGAAATAAACAGACGGGCAACGCCCCGGAGGGGCAACTCATTTCAGCCCGGCGGCAGGCGCCCCGGGTTAACGACGAAGCTCCGTACCCCTGCGCCCTGAAAAGCATGTCCCGAAATCGGGAGACAGATTAACCATTCCATAAATATTGCTCATTATAATCAATTCCATATTCCTTTAA
>CAZXVT010000143.1:0-12104 GCA_964644015.1 uncultured Maribellus sp. | reverse complement strand
GTATTTTGGTTCTCAGGTTATAGGCATTGAATAATTGCAAAATAGAATCTTTATAAAATCTTTATACGAATGTCGTTTTTCCTGATAATCTGTTTATAAAATCAGCCACAATTTTGCATGTCATTTATAAAGCCTGATTTGGCATGTTTATTCATCTTTTTCTGAACCTGAAAATTGTTGCCAGAAGTTTGTTTATTCTTGCATTTGCCCTTGTTTTTAATGCAATAATTGCCATCGTTTATGCCGAGAGTGTTTTGCCATTATTAATTTCAGCCGGGATTGTTTTTTTAACAGCCGGTATTTTGCTGCTGCTGCCGGGTAAAGTAAATCCGGAAGAAAATCTGACAAAAAAAGATGGAGGATTTATTGTCTCAATATCCTGGATTTTATTTTCGGTTTTTGGCGCGTTACCCTATGTTTTTTCAGGTTCGGTTTCCTCGTTTACAGATGCTTTTTTTGAGTCAGTTTCGGGTTTTACAACCACAGGTGCTTCCATTTTAACTGACATTGAGGTACTGCCTTATTCCATTTTATTCTGGAGAAGCCTGACACACTGGATTGGCGGAATCGGAATAATTGTTCTTGTTATTGTTATTCTGCCGGTACTTAATATTGGTTCGTACAACCTGTTTACTTTGGAATCATCGGTGCAGGAAAAAATTCAGCCCAAAATAAAAGCAGTGGGGATGCGGCTTCTTTATATTTACCTGTTGCTAACGTTTGCCGAAGTAGTTTTTCTTTTATTAGGAGGAATGAATCTTTTTGAAAGTTTGTGTCACTCGTTTGGTACAGTTGCCACAGGCGGATTCTCACCTAAAAATACTAGCATTATTGGCTACTCTCCTTATATTCAGTACGTGGTGATGATTTTTATGCTGCTGGCGGGCGTCAATTTTATTATTCATTATCACATTCTGAAGTGGAATTTTAAAAAGGTGAAGGAAAACGATGAATTCTGGTTTTACCTGATTGTGGTATTTATTGTCGGGATGATTGTAACTTTTATTCTTTACCTGAAGATGGACAAAGGTTTTGAAGAATCATTCCGCGAGGCTTTTTTCCAGGTAATTTCAATTATTACCTGTACGGGTTTTGCATCTGCCGATTATTTGCTCTGGCCGTCAATTGGCTGGACAATTATCTTTTTTATCATGTTTCTGGGCGGGAGTACCGGCTCTACTGCCGGTGGTATAAAAATGGCACGACATCTTGTTCTTTTCAAAAATATAAAGCGCTTTATTTTACTGGCCCGCTCTCCTAATGCAATCGTTCAACTGAAACTGAATGGCAATGTTGTAAGCGATGAAAATAACCGGAACATTTTGTCATTCATCAGTATATATCTGCTTGTTTTTATTGTTTCCAGTATAGTTTTAGTGGCCCTCGGACTTGACGGACAAACGGCTTCAAGCTCGGTTGCCACTTGTATGGCGGGAATCGGTCCGGGAATCGGAACGGTTGGACCCGTGAGTAACTTTTTCCATTTGTCGGTTGCTGCAAAACTTATTTTATCGTTTTTGATGATTTTAGGCCGTTTGGAGATTTTAACTTTGTTAATGCTTTTTATTCCGGGATATTGGAGGAATTAGGTTAAAACCTTTTACTTGTGTTAGATTTGTTGAGATTTATATTTCAGAAAATGCTTATGGAACCGGTTTTGTCAAAATTGAGAAATACTGTTTTTTACGGCTACCTGCAATCGGTTTCAATTGTTGCATTGGTTACATTGCTTTGTTATCCGCTTTCCGATACCCAGCAATACTACCTTGTTTCGTATATTTTGCTATTTGCCGTATTAATTATGGCTGTATTTCTGCCCATCGGTCCGGTTTTTCTGGCAGCCGCACTGAGTTCTCTTACCTGGAATTACTTTTTTATTCCACCTCATAATACTTTTCATATTGAAAAAACAGATGATATTCTGATGTTTGTGCTGTTTTTCAGTATTGCCATTCTGAACGGCATTTTAACCTCAAGAATCCGCCGCCAGGAACAATTGGCTATTGAAAGAGAGGAGCGGACTTCAGTTCTTTTTAAACTCACACAACAGCTCTCGAAAGCCGGAAGTATTGACGAAGTGTTGAAAATTGCCATAGAAGAGATTAAAATTCATTTTGGGGTGAATGTATTTTTTATTCTTCAGGACGGTAATAATATTTTGTATTCAACCGGAAGATTGCAAAAAGGAAAAATGCTTGCAACTGCAGAATATGATGTGGCAGAGTGGTGTTTCAGAAATGGAAAGGAAGCCGGAGCATTAACACCGAATTTCAATCACGTTGATTACAGTTTTTTCCCGTTACCCGGTACCAAATTAATGCCGGGCATTCTCGCTGTAAAACCCCCGTTTCAGGTGAGCGGTGAAAAAAGAACGTTCTGGCTGACTTTTGTTACCCAGATTTCGAATGCAATTGAACGTGAATTTTTAGCCGAAGTGGCCGGAAAAGCACGGCTTCTTGATGAATCAGGAAGATTGTATAAAACACTTTTTAATTCCATTTCTCACGAATTCAGAATTCCGGTGGCAACTATTATGGGTGCTTCCGATTCTTTGCTCAACTCAATACTCCCGGCCGATGTGCAAAATGTGCTGAGCAACGAAATTTTTACTGCCTCGGTGCGATTAAACCGTTTAATTGAGAATTTGCTGAACATGTCGCGTCTTGAAAGCGGAAAATTGTTGGTTGCGCCCGATTGGTGTGATATTAACGATTTGTTTAACAAGGTAATTGACGACCTCAAAGATGAACTCGGATTCTTTAAAGTTAAAGTTTCAATACCTGAAAATATGCCACTTGTAAAAATCGATTTTGGTTTAATGGAGCAAGTGTTATATAACCTTATGTTTAATTCAACACAATATGCCAACCCATTAACATGTATCGATCTTTCGTCGGATATTGAAAACAATGAATTATTAATCCGTGTGAAAGATGAAGGGCCAGGCTTTTCAGACGAGGCACTGCAACATCTTTTTACCAAGTTTTACCGGGTAAAAGGGTCAAAAACAGGCGGTCTGGGTCTTGGTCTTTCTATTGTTAAAGGATTTGTGGAAGCTCACGCTGGTAATGTTACCGTTGAAAACAACCATCAGCGGGGCGCTGTTTTTTCGATCCGTATTCCCACTGAAGTTGCTGATATTAAAAACCTGATTTTACTTGATGACCATGAATGAAAAGGAAACCATATTGGTGATTGACGACGAATTACAAATCAGGCGTCTGCTTGAAATAACACTTTCGGCCAACGGATACAAGGTGTTGCAATCGTCAACCGGAAAAGAAGGATTGGTGGAAGCTGCCACGCTGCACCCGTCACTGGTGATTCTTGATCTTGGACTGCCCGACGCAGAAGGGGTGGAGATCCTGAAAAAACTACGTGAATGGTATTCAAAACCTGTGATTGTTTTGTCGGTGCGCGATTCGGAAAAAGATATTGTCTCGGCACTTGATAACGGTGCCAACGATTATCTGACAAAACCTTTCAGAAGTGGTGAATTGCTGGCAAGAATCAGGGCAGCGCTCAGGTCGGTCAATGAAAATCCTGACAGCAATTTCCTGGTTTTCGATACACTTTCTATCGATTTGCAGAATCATGTCGTCAGAAAAAACAATGAAATTGTAAAACTCACATCCACCGAATTTTTGTTGCTGAGCCTGCTTGCCCGAAACGAGGGCCGTGTTTTAACCCATCAGTATGTTTTAAAAGAAGTCTGGGGTTATGGATACATCGAACAAACCCAGTATTTAAGGGTGTTTATTGCCCAACTCCGTAAAAAAATTGAAGATGATCCGGCCAAACCCAGGTTTCTGAACACGGTTTCAGGTATTGGTTATCGATTTGGCAGTTGAGTTTCTTTTTCAACCCTTCAAATAACTGCTTGCTATAAACGGCTCATTTCTTTTTGCTTAACAATACTTTCATTTTATCATAACCTGATTATTTCATGCTTTTTTTGGATTAATATTGCACCAAATTTTAATTGAGATGAAATCGGTTTATACAATTGCTTTACTTGCATTGTCGAATACATTTATGACTTTTGCGTGGTACGGCCACCTGAAATTTAAAGAAATGAAGTGGTTTGAAACCCTGCCATTGATTGGTGTCGTACTCATCAGTTGGGGAATTGCTTTGTTCGAATATTTTTTCCAGGTACCCGCAAACCGGATTGGGTACAAAGGTAACGGCGGCCCGTTTACTTTGGTGGAACTGAAAGTAATTCAGGAAGTAATTACATTGCTGATTTTTACTGTTTTCTCGGTTGTTTTGTTTAAAAACGAAACTTTCAGGATGAATCATCTGATCGGTTTTGTATTCCTGGTTTTGGCTGTATATTTTATTTTTAAGAAATAACTTGGAGAACACAGAAAAATACAAAAACAGAATTAAGGAGCTTGAAAAACAGGTTTCAGAACTCAAATTTGAACTTTCTGAATCTAAAGAATTGTTGGATTCGGTGACCGAAAAACTCAGCTTCTACCAGTTTGTAGCCGATTTCACTTTTGGTTGGGAACTTTGGTTCGATGTTGATAAATCAATTAAATATTGTTCGCCTTCAGGATTCGATTTAACAGGTTTTACTGCCAATCAAATTATTTCTTCCGGAAATATTGCAGAATTGCTTGTTTACCAATCCGATCGTGTAAAATTTGTCGATTTTCTGGAACAATCGCTGAACCAGACAATAGTGAACCAGTCGCTCGAATTCAGGATACTCACAAAAACAAAACAACTTCGCTGGTGTATCATGAATGTTCGCGGAGTTTACGACAAACGCGGGAAATATCTGGGAATCAGGGCATCGATTGATGATGTTACAAAACTGAAAAAAGCGATGGGACAGATTCTTGAGATGGAAACTGCCCGAAACCTGGAAGACAGAACCCGGCAACGCCTTCAGACCGAACTGAGTGTTAAAGACCGCGAATTGGTTTCGTTTTTATTACAGCTATCAAATAAGAACGAATTGCTTTCAAAAATAAAAAATCAGCTTCCGGCAATTGCCAAAAACGAATCGGGTAAAAATGCAAGAATTATCAACCAGATTTTTGAATCTATTGAAAATCAGGATAAAAACCTTGATTGGTCGGTGGTTGAAAATGAAATCGAAAAATTGCATCCCGGGTTTTTTACCCAACTTGGTACCCGACATCCAACCATCAGCTTGAAAGACAAAAGATTGTGCGGTTATATGCGACTTGGCCTGACAAGTAAGGAAATCGCCGGGTTGTTGAATATGAACCCCAAAAGTGTCGAAATTGCAAGAATCAGGTTACGCAAAAAGCTGAAACTGTCTGCCGGAGTCCGGCTGTCAAATTACCTCTTTCAACTCTGAAATTAGGTTTAGTTAACAATGGTACTTTTATTTTGTAATGTTTTATAAGTTATTTAAATAGATAAATAACAGTATTATAGCGTATATTTGATAGGTTTATTAAATATTTTGGTTTGTTTTTGTTAGGTTTTAATGTTGGCATTGTAAAATTATATTTCATACTTTTGAGTATTCTATTATACAAAAACTAAAGTATGGTAAATCAAAACAGCCAGGCAGCTTACAGAAGTCTTCAGGATGAAGAAATAGGCCAGTTAATCCACCAGGGTTGTTCCTCTACCGACTGGAATCTTGTTCAGGTGTCGAATGATTTTATCCCCGACCGTGTTGAAAACAGTAAATTCACAGGCAACATCAGGTTAAACAGTTTTAATGGCTTTGTAAACCTTGTAGGTGGAATTACCTTTAAAACCGGTATTTACAATGCATGGCTTCACAATTGCGAAGTGGGAAAAGATGCCTTGATCCACAATGTAAGAAGTTATATTGCGAACTACAAGATTGGCGATAATGTGGTGATACACAATATTACCACGCTGGCAGTGGATGGCGAAAGTACTTTTGGCAATGGAATAAAAGTGGAAGCAATCAACGAAGGTGGCGGACGCGATATTCCGGTATATGATTTTCTTTCGGCGCACGTTGCCTATATTATGTCGCTATACAGGCATCGCCCAAAATTAGTGACAGCATTAAAAAACATGGTTTACGATTATGCGGGATCCGTGAAAAGCAGCCTGGGAGTGATCGGAACCGGATCAAAAATTCTGAATACCACAACTTTGTTGAATATAAAAACAGGACCGGCTACTTTTATCGATGGTGCCAAAAAACTGAAAAACGGGAGTATCAACAGCAATTTTGAGGCGCCTGTTATTATTGGTGAAGGTGTGATTATGGAGAATTTCATTGTAAGTTCCGGTTCAAAAGTTACCGATGCCACGCTGGTTTCCAATTGTTTTATCGGGCAGGGATGTTTTTTGGATAAACATTACTCCGCATTTAACTCGTTGTTTTTTGCCAATTGCCAGGGATTTCATGGTGAAGCGTGTGCCATTTTTGCCGGTCCATACACGGTTACACATCACAAATCCACTTTGCTGATTGCCGGGATGTTTTCTTTTCTGAATGCCGGCAGCGGATCGAACCAAAGTAACCACATGTATAAACTGGGCCCTATTCACCAGGGAATTATGGAACGTGGAAGCAAAACCACCAGCGATTCTTATTTGCTCTGGCCATCCAGAATCGGAGCTTTTACACTTGTTATGGGCCGTCATTACAAGCATTGCGATACAACCGACTTTCCTTTTTCCTATTTAATTGAAAGCAACGACGAAAGTATTCTTGTGCCAGCCGTTAATCTCAAAAGCATTGGAACCATCCGTGATACGCAAAAATGGCCGGGACGCGATACACGAACCGATTCACACCTGCTCGATTTTATCAACTTTAACCTGCTTAGTCCTTACACCATTCATAAAATGATTAAAGGGCGTAAAAAACTGATGGCTATCCGCGAAACATCGGGCGACCAGGCAAGCAGCTACAGTTATGATAAAATGAAAATTGAAAATCATGCATTGGTACGTGGAATTGATTTATATACCATGGCAATCTGGAAATTTTTGGGGAACTCGTTGATTACAAGGTTGCATAACGGGAAGTTTCAATCTGATGAAGATATCAGAAAAGCGCTGCAGCCCGGAACAGCGGTAGGTAAAGGTTACTGGGTTGACGTTTCGGGTTTGATTTGCCCCTGGGAAGCACTCGATAAAATGCTGACAGGAATTGAAAATGAAGAAATTTCGTCGCTCGAAGAGGTGAATTCCGCACTGGCCGCACTCCATAAAAACTATTATAACTACGAGTGGACCTGGGCTGCCGATATTTTTTCTGAATTTTATGGCAAGGAAGTTTCGCGGTTTACCGCCAGCGATGTGATTAACATTGTTGAAAAGTGGAAACACAGTGTTCTTGAACTCGACAAGTACCTTTACGAAGATGCCAGAAAAGAATTCTCGATGAGTAAAATGACTGGTTTCGGTGTTGATGGAACAAACGGCGCCCGCGAGGAAGATTTTGCACAGGTAAGGGGAGAATTTGATAATAATCCCACCGTTGTTGCCATCAGGCAACACATGCATAAGAAAGAAATGCTGGGTAATGAAGTGATTGCAATGATGGAAGCAGTAAAAGAGTTATTTGCAGAAAATACGGCCGGAAGAAATTGAAAAGCAGATACTTGATACTTGATGCTGGATGCAGGATACTGGATATTGGATTTTGAAATTTGTGATTTGGAATTTGGTCACCCGGTACATTAAACATTAAATATTAAACTCGAAATTTTATGTGTGGAATTGTTGGATATATTGGGAAAAAAGAGGCATTTCCGATTTTGATAAAGGGGTTAAAACTGCTTGAATACCGGGGTTATGATTCTGCGGGTCTCGCTTTGCAGAACGGAAGCCTCGAGGTGTATCGTAAGAAAGGAAAAGTGGCCGAACTCGAAGAATTTGTTTTATCACAAAAACACGACGGAGTGATTGGCATTGGGCACACACGTTGGGCCACTCATGGCGAACCCAGCGACAACAATGCACATCCGCACTCTTCCATGAACGGGATTTTTACTTTAGTCCACAACGGAATAATTGAGAATTACGCCAAACTGAAAGATGATTTAAAAGAACAAGGCTACACTTTTAAAAGTGAGACCGATACTGAGGTTTTGTCAAATCTTGTAGAATATTTTTATAGTCAGGATGAGGCGATTAATGCTGAAATGGCTGTGCAATTGGCACTTTCGAAAGTGGTGGGTGCTTACGGAATTGCGGTTCTGTGCAAAACAGAGCCAGACAAAATAATTGTAGCACGGAAAGGCAGTCCGCTGGTGGTGGGATTGGGAAATAGCGAGTATTTTATTGCCAGCGACGCGTCACCCATTGTCGAATTCACCAACCAGGTGGTTTATCTGAATGATGAGGATATTGCGATCATCTCAAAAGACAGTTTTACCCTGAAAAATGTACAAAACACCCCGGTAACCTTAAAAATCAGTCATTTGAATCTCGAAATCGGCGAACTCGACAAAGGTGGATTTGACCATTTTATGTTGAAAGAGATATTCGAACAACCCAAAACCATTGAAGAAACATTCAGGGGAAGACTTCGCCCCGATTATTCAGAAATTGTGCTGGGTGGTTTGCTACATGTATTTCCAAAGATTCAGAATGCCGACAGAATCATCATTATCGGTTGCGGTACTTCGTGGCATGCTGCACTCATTGGCGAATACCTTTTGGAAGAGTATGCACAGATTCCGGTGGAAGTCGATTATGCTTCTGAATTCAGATATCGCAAACCGGTAATTGGCAAAAACGATGTGGTGATTCTGATCAGTCAGAGCGGCGAAACCGCTGATACACTGGCTGCACTGCACCTTGCCAGGGAAAAAGGTGCAACGGTTCTGGGTATTTGCAATGTGGTGGGATCTACACTGGCCCGCGAAACAGAAGCGGGTGTTTTTACCCATGCCGGAATTGAAATAGGCGTTGCATCTACAAAAGCTTTTACTGCACAGGTGACTGTTTTAACGATGTTTGCGCTCAAATTGGCGCGTGCCCGTAAAACTATCACCCAGGATGAATACACAGTTCTTGTGCGCGAACTGGCCGCAATTCCTGAAAAAGGCCGGCAAATACTGCTGCAAAGCAACGATAAAATAAAGGCCATTGCAGAGAAATACAAAGACGCCATCAATTCGCTTTATTTAGGTCGCGGATATCTTTTTCCGGTGGCACTCGAAGGCGCTCTCAAACTGAAGGAGATTTCTTACATCCACGCTGAAGGTTACGCTGCCGGTGAAATGAAACACGGACCGATTGCCTTGGTTGATGATAATTTACCCGTGATTGTGGTGGCCCCTCAGGACGACTACTACGAAAAAATAGTCAGCAATATTCAGGAAGTAAAAGCACGCAAAGGAAATGTGATTGCCATTGTTACCGAAGGCGACAAAACGCTGAAAGAAATGGTAACTGATTTTATTGAGATTCCGGCATCGCACCCGGCTGTGGCTCCGCTGCTTACAGTTATTCCGCTGCAGTTGCTGGCCTATCATATTGCCCTGATGAAAGGCTGTAACGTTGATCAGCCAAGGAACCTGGCGAAGAGTGTGACTGTGGAGTAAAAAATTTATCTTTGCCCCCTGAATTTTAAACTGAAAATTATGAAGGCATATGTTTTTCCCGGACAGGGAGCACAGTATCCGGGAATGGGAAAAGATCTTTACGACAATTCGGCGGTTGCCCGTGAAATGTTCGAAAAGGCAAACCAGATTCTCGGGTTCGATATTACCAAAATCATGTTCGAAGGTACTGTTGACGACCTGAAGGAAACCAAAGTAACCCAACCGGCAATTTTTCTGCATTCGGTTATTCTAGCCAAAACAGTGAAGGACTTTAATCCTGAAATGGTGGCCGGTCACTCTTTGGGTGAATTCTCGGCATTGGTAGCCAACGGGGCGCTGACTTTTGAAGACGGTCTGACCTTGGTTTCGAAACGTGCACAGGCCATGCAGAAAGCCTGCGAACTGGAACCTTCAACAATGGCCGCCATTGTTGGTGTTGACGACAATGTTGTGGAAGAAGTTTGTGCAGAGGTTGCCGAAGTGGTGGTGCCAGCTAATTATAACTGTCCCGGCCAGCTTGTTATCTCGGGCTCTTTTGCAGGAATCGACAAAGCCTGCGAATTGCTGACTGCCCGCGGTGCCAAACGTGCGCTGAAACTAGTGGTTGGCGGTGCATTTCACTCACCGCTAATGGAACCTGCCCGCGAAGAACTGGCTGCTGCCATTGAAGCAACCAAATTCAACACCCCGGTATGCCCGGTTTTTCAGAATGTAAATGCCCAGCCAACTGCTGATCCGGAAGTGATTAAGAAAAACCTGATTGCACAATTGACTGCCCCGGTAAAATGGACACAGACTGTGCAGAATATGATTGCTGCCGGTGCAACTTCGTTTACCGAAATCGGCCCCGGAAAAGTATTACAGGGACTGATTAAAAAAGTGGATAAAGACATTCCTGCCGAGAGTATCGGATCTTACCAATTATAAAATAATGAAAAGATTGTAAACACGAAGACACGAAGTCACAATGAAAACAATTAGAGTGTTTAGTGTCTTTGTGTCTTTGTGTTTAAAACATCCTTTACTGATTTATTCAAGGTCTTTCTTTTGTAACATTCTGTATATGGTCGATTTACCAACCCCTAATTTTGTTGAAACCAACCGAACATTGTGGTTGTACTTATTCAGAAAATGACTGATGATTTCGTGGTTGTATTCATCAAGCGTTTTTTCTGATGCCAACAGGTTTTGAACACTATTGTCGATATTCATATTCAGGTGGTTGGCCTTGATGATATTCTTGTTTGACATCACACAGGCAAGTTCCATCACTGCTTTCAATTCCCTGATATTTCCCGGAAAATGATAGGAGAGGAGTAGTTTTCGCGCTTCTTCCGAAATTTCTTTGGGTTCCATATCGTTTTCGCGGCAAAACTCATCTACAAAATATTTGGCAAGCAAAATTATGTCATTTCCCCTGTCGCGCAAAGGTGGCAATTCCACCGGCAAACCCAGCAACCTGTAATAAAGGTCTTTTCTGAATTTTCCCTCAGCCACCATATTTGCAAGGTTTTTATGGGTGGCTGTAATAATTCTTACATCCAGCGGAACCGTTTCGTTTCCGCCAAGCCTCACAAGTTCGCGTTCCTGGATCACACGAAGGAGCTTTGCCTGCAATCCTAATTCAAGATCGGCAATTTCATCCAGAAACAATGTGCCTCCATTCGCCTGTTCAAACTTTCCGATTTTGCGTGCATCTGCTCCTGTAAATGCTCCTTTTTCATGCCCGAAAAGTTCACTTTCCAGCAGCCCTTCAGGAATAGCCGAAACGTTGACAGCCACAAATGGCTTGTTACTTCTTTTCGAGTTGTAGTGAATTCCTTTTGCAACAAGTTCCTTTCCGGTTCCGGTAGCTCCTGAAATGGAAACCGAAATTTGGGTTTGAACGGCTTTGTCCATCAACTCAAAAATATGCTCAATCTCCCGGCTGTTCCCTTTTATCAGGTTTCTGAAATTGTATTTTTCCTTTACCGCGTCTTTTAGAATGAGGTTTTCAGTACGCAGTTGATCCGCTTCGCGGATGTTTTTAATGATGTTGCTGAGTTTTTCCCGGGTATCGGGCGCTTTCATAATATAATCGTATGCGCCGTTTTTCATCAGGTCGATTGCTGTGTTGATGTTTTCCTGGGCCGAAATAATGATGACATTGGTCCCCGGCATCCGGCGTTGAATTTTTTTCAGAACATCGTATCCGGTCATGTCTGGCAATGTATAATCAAGCGTTACAACATCCGGTCTTTCATCAAGACTTGCCATAAAATCGCGGCCATTGTGAAAAAGTTTTACCTGGTAACCGTCTTCAACAAGTTGCTTTTTTAAAATCTGGGCATATAAAACGTTATCTTCAACTACAAAAATTTTGTACTGCGTATTAACTCTGGATTGGGCCATTTTTGGTCTCTTTTGTTTAATTGTACTAATTTAGAACTAATATCCTTCTATTTCCAAATCTTTTTTGCTATTACATCATATTTTTATGTCAAAAACACAAATCTGATTTTTTTGTTTATTTATAATAGATTCTTATGAAACAATTAACAATGTTACTGTTTTGAAAACATTATTTTACAC
>CAZXVT010000142.1:0-12181 GCA_964644015.1 uncultured Maribellus sp. | reverse complement strand
AATAAACCCTGAAGTAGAATAAAGCATCAATATTAAAAAAAATCTGATTTTTAAATTTATTTATGTAGAATGATTTTAAATAAGGATTTTTAGTTATAAACTTGCGAAATAAATTTTAAACGTTAAAAATGATACATTATAGATTTCTGTTGATAGTTTGTTTAGTTCTTACTTTTCAGGCAGTTATGGCACAACAAGGGAAAGATGCTGTAATTACCGGTCATGTTGTATCAAAAGGCGAGCACATTCCTTTTGTTAATATTTATATTGAAAATACAACGATCGGAACAACAACCGATATTACCGGTCATTATATTCTGGTTGACCTTCCGATTGGAAAACATACGATCGTTGCAAAAATGATTGGGTACAAGACACAGAAAAAAGAGATTGAACTGGCATCTGATCAAACACTTGAAGTTAAATTTGATCTCGAAGAAGATTTTATAAAAGTTGATGAAGTGGTGATAACCGGTACCAAGACCTTTAAACGCCAAACTGAAAGTGCCGTGATTGTCGGAGTATTGGATTCAAAATCAATCGAAAATCTTGCCGCCCAAACAGTTTCGCAAACGCTGAGTTTCCAGCCGGGTTTACGAATGGAAACCGATTGCCAGACCTGTAATTATTCTCAGCTCAGGATGAATGGACTGGGAGGTGCTTACAGCCAGATTCTTATTAACAGTCGTTCGGTTTTCAGCCCGCTGACCGGACTTTACGGACTTGAACAAATGCCAACCGAAATGGTGGAAAGAATTGAAATTGTGCGTGGAGGAGCATCGGCATTGTATGGTTCGAGTGCAATTGGCGGAACCGTAAATATTATAACACGGATGCCACAACGTAATTCGTATAAAGTTTCGTTAAACGAAAGTGTAGTTGGAGGAAATGCCAATGATTTATCTGTAAACGGAACATTAACCGCGCTTTCGCAGAAAAGAAATGCAGGAATGGCTTTATACACATCCTACAGAAACCGGGACTGGTACGATCATAACGGCGATAATTATTCTGAGCTGCCAAAACTTTATAACAATTCTTTCGGACTGAATTCATTTTTCAATCTGAATGAAAACCAAAAGCTGGAAGCCAGTTTTTCGAGTATGCACGAATACCGTTATGGTGGAGAGATGGTTAACAAACCCGCTTACAAGGCACAACAATCGGAAGAAAGAAAACACAACATTTTAACGGGCGGAATTACATACGAACTCACAAGCTCAGATAACCGAACCAACCTGGCTATTTATACAGCCGGACAATATACCGACCGCGACCACTTCACAGGAATTGCACCCGATGATTCGCTGGAATTGATTGATTACAACAATAATCCGCCATACGGAATTTCAGAAAACTATACGATTCAGGCAGGAGTGCAGGTTAATCACACAATCAAACACTTTATAAGTGGCCCCAATGTACTGACAATGGGAACAGAATATGTTTTCGATGATGTTTTCGACGAAATTAAAACCTACAATTATCTGACTGATCAGACAACAAAAAATCTGGGGATTTTTCTGCAAAGCGACTGGGCCATTTTGCCCGAATTCACACTGCTTGCCGGCATAAGAACGGATAAACATAATTTTGTTGACCACCTGGTTTTTAATCCACGCATTTCTGCCTTGTACAAACCCAACGCGAATACACAATTAAGAGCTTCGTGGTCAACCGGTTTCAGAGCGCCACAGGCTTTTGATGCCGATATGCACATTGCTTTTGCCGGCGGTGGAATACAGACAATTAAACTGGCTGAAGATCTGAAGGAAGAACGTTCACAAAGTTTGAGCGCATCCCTGAACTGGGATAAACCCACCGAAAAACACATTTTTGGTTTTACACTGGAAGGATTTTACACAAAATTGAAAAATGCTTTTGTATTGGAAGAAACCGGAACTGATGAAAATGGCAACTCAGAAATGTTGAAAATCAACGGGGGAAACAGCCAGGTAATGGGAACAACCATCGAATTACGGGCAAACTACAACCGCAAATTGCAGGCCGAGGCAGGTTTGACACTTCAGAAAAGCTATTACGACGAAGCTGTTGCCTGGTCGGTGGAACTGCCAGGCGAAACAGACTACCTTCGCACACCCGAAAGTTATGGCTATTATACATTAACTTTTACTCCCGGAGATAAATTCAAAGCGGCATTGTCGGGCATATATACTGGTTCAATGTTGATTCCGCATTATGGTGTACCCGGAAACGTGGGAACTCCTGAAAACGATATTCTTGTAAAGTCGTCAGACTTTTGGGAAACCAACCTGAAGCTTTCCTATACTTTCACTGCACCGCGACTTGATTCTTCGGTGGAGATTTTTGCAGGAGCCGGAAATATTTTCAACCAATATCAAAACGATTTTGATTCAGGCAAATACCGCGACAGCGGATACATTTACGGACCATCAGAACCCCGTAAAATTTATTTCGGAATAAAGATTTTCAACTAAATCAGCGGTTTTTATATTCTTTCGGTGGCAATTTAAAAGCTCTGACAGCAAGAATAATTCCGGCCACAACAAACGGAATGCTGAGCCATTGTCCCATGTTTAACGCCATTCCTGCTTCAAAAGCTTCCTGGTCTTCTTTGATGAACTCGATGAAAAATCGTGAGCCAAAAACAAGGATAAAAAACAATCCAAATATAAATCCTTCGCGTCTTTTTGCATCGGTTTTCCAGTATAAATAACTGAGAAACAAGAATGTAATCACATACATCAACGCTTCATAAATCTGGGTCGGGTGTTTTGCCACTGTTTCGCCATTGCGTTCAAAAATAAACCCCCAGGGCAAGGTGGTCGGATTTCCATAAATTTCAGAATTCATCAGGTTTCCGGTTCTTATAAAAGCTGCCACTAAAGCAGTTGGAACAACAATCCGGTCGAGTGTCCATAACACCGAACGTTTGGTAATAATTTTAGAATGAATAATAAGCGCCACAAGAATCCCCAATGCACCACCATGACTTGCAAGCCCACCATGCCAGACCATAAAAATTTCAAGTGGATTTTGTGAATAATAATCCCAGCCGTAAAAAAACACATGTCCAAGTCTTGCGCCAATAATGGTGGCAACGATAATATAGAAGAACAGGCTGTCAATCCATTTCTGGCTTACATTTTCCGATTTCAGCATTTTTTCGCCAATGTAATAACCCAAAAGAAATCCGCCGGCAAAAAGCAATCCGTACCAGCGAACCGAAAATGGCCCCAACTGAAAAATCTCAGGACTTACATTCCAATGGATAAAACTCAATAAACCTGTCATTCTGTGAAAATTTAATTCTTAAAATTCAGAAAACCATTTTTATTCAAGACTCCGGCCGTGGCACTGTTTGTATTTTTTGCCGCTTCCGCAAGGACAAGGATCGTTTCTGCCAACATGTTTTTCAACAGTTACAGGCTGAGGTTTTGCCTTTTCCTGGGTATTTGTATTGGCACCTTCCATCGGGTTATCAGCGTTTGGCAGTTCCGACTTCTGGGTTTTGAACCTGCTCATATCCATTCTTTTTCGTGCTTCGGCCTCACGAATCTGGTCGGGACTCTGAATCGGGATGTAACCTTTCATCAAGGTGGAAACCACATCGCGGTTAACCTTAACCACCATCTGTTTAAACAGATTAAATGATTCGAACTTATAGATTAAAAGCGGATCCTTTTGCTCATAGGTAGCATTCTGAACCGACTGCTTCAGGTCGTCCATTTCCCTGAGTTCTTCTTTCCAGGCTTCATCAATGGTGCGGAGAACAATTTGTTTCTGGTATGATTTTACAAGTTCTTTTCCCTTGTTATTATAAGCTTTTTCAAGGTTACAGATAATCTGGTAAACACGTTTGCCGTCCGAAATCGGAACCACAATATTCTGATAAACATTCCCTTTGGTTTCGAAAACATTTTTAATTACCGGGTAAGCTTGTTTTGAAATCGCTTCAACTTTGCGGTTGTAAGCGGCAATCATTCTGTCAAAAACCTTTTCAGTAACTTCAGTCGGATTCAGGCTTTTAAACTCGTCTTCGTTCACCGGCGACTCAATTGAAAGCAAACGCAGAAGTTCCATATTGAAATCTTCGAATTCATCGGAACCATGATGCTGATTAACAAGTTCTTCAACTGTATCATACATCATATTCAGCAAATCAACCTCCAGTCTTTCTCCAAACAAGGCATGACGACGCTTTTTGTAAATTACCTCACGCTGTGCATTCATCACATCGTCGTATTCGAGCAGTCGTTTACGAATCCCGAAGTTGTTTTCCTCCACCTTTTTCTGGGCTCTTTCTATCGATTTCGAAATCATTGAATGCTGGATAACTTCACCTTCTTTCAGACCCAGCTTATCCATAATTCCGGAGATTCTGCCTGAACCAAACAACCTCATTAAATCGTCTTCCAGTGAAACATAAAACTGTGAAGAACCAGGGTCTCCCTGACGGCCGGCACGTCCGCGCAACTGGCGGTCAACACGCCGAGAATCGTGACGCTCGGTACCGATAATTGCCAATCCTCCCGCTTTTTTTACTGCTTCAGTAAGTTTGATGTCGGTTCCACGACCTGCCATATTTGTGGCAATTGTTACAGTTCCTGTTTGTCCGGCTTCGGCAACAATTTCTGCTTCACGCGCATGCAATTTGGCATTCAATACGTTGTGTTTAATGCCTTTTATCTTCAGCATCCGGCTTAATAATTCGGATATTTCCACTGAAGTCGTTCCCACTAAAACAGGGCGGCCAGCTTTGTTGAGGTTGACAATTTCATCAATAACAGCGTTGTATTTTTCGCGTTTGGTTTTGTACACCAAATCTTCATGGTCTTTCCTGATTACCTGTCGGTTAGTTGGAATCACCACCACTTCAAGTTTATAAATATCCCAGAATTCGCCTGCTTCGGTTTCGGCGGTACCCGTCATACCTGCCAGTTTGTGGTACATTCTGAAATAATTCTGCAACGTAATGGTGGCAAAAGTCTGGGTGGCTGCTTCCACTTTTACACTCTCTTTGGCTTCGATTGCCTGGTGCAAGCCATCGGAATACCGGCGACCTTCCATGATACGGCCGGTCTGCTCGTCAACAATCTTAATTTTATTATCGATTATAACATATTCCACATCTTTTTCGAACATGGTATATGCTTTAAAAAGCTGATTGATTGTATGAACCCGCTCTGATTTCACTGAATAATCCTGGGTCAGCCGGTCCTTTTCCTCAACCAGTTTTTCAGGATCAAGGCCTGAATGTTCGAGGTCTGCCATTTTTGCTCCCATATCGGGCAAAACAAAAAACTCAGGGTCGTCGAACCCTTTCGAAATGTATTCAATTCCCTTGTCGGTAAGCTCAACTGAATTCTGTTTTTCGTCAATTATAAAATAAAGCGGGTCGGTAACGATGTGCATGTTTTTGTTGTTTTCCTGCATGTAAAAATTTTCGGTTTTTTGCAGGGTTGCCTTCATCCCCTCTTCGCTCAGGAATTTAATCAATGATTTATTTTTTGGTAAACCTTTGTGTGCCCTCAATAAAAGAAGCCCGCCTTCGCGTTTTTCGTCAGCAGTGGCATTTTCTTTTGTAAGCAAACGTTTGGCATCAATAAAAATCTGATTAACAAGGTCACGTTGTGCTTTATAAACTTTTTCAACATAACCTTTCATTTCTTCAAATTGCTGGTTTTCGCCTTTTGGAACCGGACCTGAAATAATTAAAGGTGTACGTGCGTCATCCACCAAAACCGAGTCAACCTCATCGACAATGGCATAATGATGTTTACGCTGAACAAGGTCTTCCGGATTTATTGACATATTGTCACGCAGATAATCGAAGCCGAATTCGTTGTTTGTTCCAAAAGTAATGTCGGCATTGTAAGCTTTTCTGCGCGCTTCTGAATTGGGTTGATGTTTGTCGATACAATCAACCGACAAACCATGAAATTCATAAAGCGGCCCCATCCATTCGGCATCACGTTTCGACAGGTAATCGTTTACCGTAACAATGTGAACTCCTCTGCGGGTGAGCGCATTCAGAAAAACCGGAAGTGTGGCTACAAGTGTTTTTCCTTCACCAGTTGCCATTTCAGCAATATTTCCCTGGTGCAAAACAATACCGCCAATTAACTGAACATCGTAATGCACCATGTTCCAGACAATTTCGTTGCCGCCAGCCATCCAGCGGTTCTTCCAGATGGCCTTGTCGCCATTGATTATAACACTGTTTTTGTAGGCTGCCAGATCTCTGTCAAAATCGCGGGCAGTAACCTCAACATTTTCATTTTCAACAAACCTTTTGGCCGTTTCCTTCACCAATGCAAATGCAGCAGGCAGAACTTCGTTCAGTACTTCCTCCAGCTTTGTATCGATAAGCGCTTCCAGCTTATCAATTTTCTCGTATATTTTTTCGCTTTCCTGAATTTCAGCTTCTTCAGCTTCTGCTTTAAGTTTCGCAATTTCGTCTTCTTCGGCTTTAATCCGTTCATCAATAATATTTTTCAAGCGGTCAGATTCTTCTCTTAATCCGTCATTTGAAAGTTTGCTGATTCGTGAATATTCTTCTTTGATTTTATTGATAATCGGAGTAACTTCTTTGATGTCGCGGTCTGATTTCTTACCGAAAATCATCCCTAAAATGCTGTTTAATATTGCCATTGCTTATATTTTCTATGCTTTTTTAAATCAGTGCAAATGTAATTAATTGTGCTTTTGAAAAAAACAATTGTTTACTCTTACATCGCCAATTAATATTTGTTAAATCAAATCATTTACTGAGAACCAAAAATCATTCAACTTTTTGATAATAGTAAAGAATGTGCCAAATTTTCCGATTTTAGCTTGAATTAAACCAACCGATCAGCAAGATGATTAGTTTTGTCTGAAAAATTCAGGAAATGGAGACCAGGAAAATAACATGTTTTGTTTGTGAACATCCTTACAGCGAAAACCAGGTAACACTGAATACGGTTGTGAATTTATTTGTTTGTCACGATTGTAAAGGCACCGAAAATGAAAAACAAAAAGAAACCGAGTTGCTTGACAGCCTTGCCGAAGGTTTTGTTTGCGGTTGTATCTGAATTATTTTCCGGGGTAATATTCTTTCAGATAAATTTCAAGTCTTTTCAAGCCTTCTTCTATATTCTCAATTGAATTTGCATATGAAAGCCGGAGAAAGCCTTCGCCGTTTTCGCCAAAATCAATTCCCGGAGTAACACCCACTTTTGCTTTTTCCAGAATATCAAAAGCCAGCCGGTAGCTATCGGTTGAAAGATGTTTTGCATTTACAAAAACATAAAAAGCGCCGGTTGGAGGCACCTGAATCCGGAAACCAAGTTTTTGAAGTCCTTCAATCAGGAACAGTCTTCGCTGGTTGTATATTTCCCGCATTATCTGCACATCCTTTTGAGCCGATTGCAAAGCCGCTATTCCGGCCCGTTGAACGGTAGAACCTGCGCAGATAAACAGGTTTTGCTGAAGTTTCTGCATCGGGCGGACAGCTTCTGCGGGTGCAATGACAAATCCAAGCCTCAAACCTGTCATGGCAAAAAGCTTTGAAAATCCGTTCAATACAAAAGCATTTTCAGAAAATTCGAGGATTGAATGTGACCTTCCTTCATAAACCAATCCATGATAAATTTCGTCGGAAATAACAGGAATACCAGTCTGAACGATTTCCTTCATTACTTCCTCCGATAACAGGTTTCCTGTCGGATTCATCGGGCTGTTAATGATAATGGCTTTTGTTTTTGCAGTAATCCGTTTTATAATTTCTTCTGGTCGGTACTGAAATCCATCTTCTTCAAAAACGGGAACTTTTACCGGCACTGCATTCACAAACCTGATAAAATTCTGGTAACAGGCGTAACCGGGATCTGAAATAATCACTTCGTCACCCGACTCACATAAAACGCCCAAAGTCAGCAAAATAGCAGGCGAACTTCCGGAGGTAACAATTACCTGGTCTGCAGAAATTTCAACTCCATACTCAATTTTGTATCTTTTAACAATTTCCTGTCTGAGTTCCGGGTCGCCAAGACTGTGTGTATAATGCGTTCTGCTTTCGGTGTAAGCCTGCGCCACCGCTTCTGATACACATTTGGGTACATCAAAATCAGGTTCACCCACTTCGAGATGAATAATATGATCGCCCTTCTTTTCCATTTCGGCTGCCTTTTCAAGAACCTCCATAACAATAAAAGGCTTTATTTCATTGGCTTTTCGCGTAATCATGGTTACTTGTTTTGGTTTTGAAACGAAATTAACAGTATTTTTTACCACGTCACAAATATTGCCGGGCAATTTGAACTGCCTGTTGTAAATATCCTCCTCCAAAAAGATAGTAATGATTCACAATATGGTACAATTGGTAAAGTTTGTTTCGTTGTTTCCAATCTTCTGGTAACGGAAATACTTCGTTGTAGGCATCAAAAAAGCGTTGTGAAAAACCGCCGAAAAGTGTAATCATCCCAAATTCCATTTCTCGATCTGAGTAACTCACAGCGGGGTCAATCAAAGCAGGTCCTTTTTCTGAAAACAGATAATTCCCTGACCATAAATCGCCGTGAATCAGCGAAGGAGCTGAATTTGCTGGAATAATTAAAGGCAACTTATTCATAAGCTGCTCAAATAATTGTTGCTCAGAAGCAGCCAAAAACTTTTTCTCTTTTATCAGTTTCAACAGCCACCCTAACCTGTTTTCTGTAAAAAATGTGAACAAGTCAGGCTTCCAAAGATTATTCTGCTTTGTTGCACCACAATAATTATCATTATGAAACCCGAAATATTCAGATGACAGTTTGTGAATTGCCGCCAGTCCCCTTCCCAGTTTTTCATCATCGTTTATTTGTCTGCCCGGTTCAAGATATTCGAGCACCAGAAAACCGGGCGTTTCATCAATCATTTTTGCAGCAAAAACTTCCGGAATTTTAATTTCCGCAGAAGCAGCTTTTTTCAATTCTTCCAAACCCTCGGCCTCGCGCAGAAAAATATCCTGAACACCGGCAGCATTCCATTTCAGGAAAAAAGGTCCGGCACTGGTTGCAATTTTTGATGCATGATGAATACAACCACCACCCAGCAATTGCGTTGATTTGATGGTTATTTCACTTCCCAACTTTTCTGACAAAGCTGACGCAACTTCAATGAAAATTTGCTGATTCAATTCTTTTGACGCTGACATACTCGAATTTTTCCCTGAAATTATGGTTTTTTGAATTATCTGCTTCTCAACCCTTCCAACCTTAATTCTTTTTAGTTTTGCTGAAAAAACAACGATGAGAATCTACGATTTATCGCATAAACTCAACGACCTGACACCTGTTTACCCGGGAAATGAGCGTCCTGAATTTACCCAAATTGCTGATTTCAAATCGCATGGCTATCGCGAAACCCAATTCAGGTTTCATTCGCACCTGGGAACACACATCGATGCCCCGGCGCACATGATTGAGAATGGAAATACACTCGACCAATTGCCATCTGAACATTTCTGCGGTAACGCTTTCATTATCAAAACGCCAATAAACAGAAACATTGATTTTGAAATTGTGAAAGGATTTGAAACTGAAATCAATAAAAGTGATTTTGTATTGTTCCAAACCGGATGGAGCCAATATTGGGGTATGCCGGAGTATTTTGGCAAGTTTCCGGTGCTTACAAATGAAGCCGTTCAGTTTTTATTTCAATTTAATCTGAAAGGAATTGGGTTTGACCATATTTCTGCCGACCCGATTGATTCTGCAGATTTTCCGAATCATTATGCAATTCTGGGCAAAAACCTGATAATTATTGAAAATCTAGTATTTCCAGATGGATTTACTGAAAGTAATGGTGAGTTCAATTGTTTCCCGCTCCCGTATGAAAATGCTGATGGTTCGCCGGTTCGGGCAGTATTGAAATGTAAAAGAGCCTGATTGATCAAAACCAGGCTCTCTTCATCGATACAGATTTATCTTATTTCAACTCAAAATCAGCTTCCAGACCTTCGGCAGAACTGGTTCCCACCCACAATTTGAATTTACCGGGTTCGGCTTTCCAACCGTTGGCTTTGGTAAAAAATTCGAGGTCTTTTGTGGTTATTTTGAATACCACTTCGGTATTTTCGCCTGCATTCAGACCAATTTTCTGAAATCCTTTCAATTCTTTCACCGGTCTGGCAATGCTTCCTGTAATATCGCGGATGTAAAGTTGTGCCACCTCTTCGCCAAAGCGTGTTCCGCTGTTTTTGAGGTTCACTTTTACAGTTAACTCACCATTGGCCGTGAGAACAGAATCAGAAAGACTCAGATTTGAATATTCAAAAGTTGTGTAACTCAAACCATAACCAAACGGATAAAGCGGAGAATTGCTCACATCGGTGTAACGCGACCACAATGTAACATCATCGCTCCCCGACGGACGGCCTGTGAAATAATGATTGTAGTAAAGCGGCATTTGTCCGACAGATCGCGGAAATGAAACCGGCAGTTTTCCAGCCGGATTGTAATCGCCGAAAAGCACATCAGCAATGGCGTTTCCGGCCTGCGAACCCAGGTGCCACGTTTCAAGAATCGAAGGAACATTTTCTGCCATCCAGTTAATTTCCATCGGACGGCCATTCATCAGCACCACCACCACATTTTTGTTGGCTTTGTAGACTTCCTCAAGCAATTTCTGCTGTAATCCTTTCAGCGAAATATCGCTCTGGCTTCGGCCTTCGCCACTTTGGAAACAATCTTCGCCCAATGCAATTACAACAACATTGGCACTTCTGGCAGCTTTTACAGCGGCATCCAGTCCGGTTAAATCGGTTTCGTTGTATTTCAGTTTTGTGGCAAAATTGCGGGCACTGATTACATAATCGGGTCCTTTGGCAAAAATGACATTTTGCGCTCCTGCAACTGCGGTAATTCCTTCCAGCAGCGAAACGGCCGAATTCGGAATGGCCTGTGCACGCCAGTTCCCCAGCGGTACATCTTTGCTGGCGGCCAGTTCGCCAATAACTGCTATTTTTTGTCCGCTTTTGGCAAGTGGCAACAGGTTGGTTTCATTTTTTAAAAGAACAATGCTCTTTTTGGCAACTTCACGTGCAGCAGCCAGATTTTCAGCACTTAATAATACCGATTTTTCGCGTTCTTCATTACAATATTTCCACGGATCATCAAAAAGACCCAGTCTGAATTTAATACGCAGAATTCTGCGTACAGCGTCGTCAATAAGCGACTCTTTCACAAGACCTGCTTCCACCAAACCTTTCAAATCTTCTATATAAGCATTGGCTTCCATGTCCATATCAGAACCGGCAATGATTGCTTTTAACGCTGCATCTTTCCGGTCGGCAGCAAAACCATGATTGATCATTTCGCCAATTGAACCCCAATCGGAAACGACAAAACCATCAAAATTCCATTCGCCTTTCAAAATATCTCTTTGCAGATAAATATTTCCGGTTGCGGGAATTCCGTTCAGTGTATTAAACGAATTCATAAAAGTGGCAGCCCCGGCTTCAACCGATGCTTTGAATGGCGGGAAAATCACATTTTGCAAAAGTTCTTCACTTACATCTACTGTGTTATAATCACGTCCGGCTTCAGCAAAACCATAGGCTGCAAAATGTTTTACACAGGCGGCAATGGTGTTTTCGGCTGAAAGATCTTCGCCTTGAAAACCCTTTACACGGGCGTAAGCCATTTTCGATCCCAGGTAAGCATCTTCACCCGAACCTTCCATCACACGCCCCCAGCGGGCATCGCGCGAGACATCCACCATCGGTGCAAAAGTCCAGTGCAAACCGGCCGCAGCCGATTCATCAGCCGCCACTTTTGCCGAAAGTTTTGCCACTTCGGGGTCCCAGCTTGCAGCCTCGGCCAGTGGAATCGGGAACATAGTTTTGTAACCATGAATCACATCGTACCCCAAAATCAGCGGAATTCCGAGACGACTGCTGTCAACCGCAAGTTTCTGAACTTTCCGTGTGGCAGCCACACCAGTTACATTCAGCATCGATCCGAGTTTTCCTTCTTTAATCATGTTATAAATAAACATCGAGTCGGCATTTGCCGGTGCAGGGCCGGTCATTTCCCAGCGTGAGGTGTATTGGTTCATCTGGCCGATTTTCTCATCCAGCGTCATTTTCGACAGCAATTCCTCCACACGTTTTTCAATATTATCGCCAGAATTGGCAGTTTTTTGGTCACCTGCAGGTTGGCAGGCTGCAAACAAA
>CAZXVT010000141.1:0-12212 GCA_964644015.1 uncultured Maribellus sp. | reverse complement strand
GAATTTGTTTAATACTATAAATCCGCTGTTTCCTATTTCCCCTTTTCAACACCGTTTGACGAACCTGATTTAATGTAGTTATTGTGTTCGTGCTGCAGAAGCCCGATTTCTTTCATCTGACCAATGTATTTTTCTGCCGTTTTATCCTTGATTTCCAGTGTTTTGGCGATTATCAAATAATCCTGACGATTAAAATTTCCGGGCAATGCATTGTAAAAACGCAATTTAATTCCCTGTAGATTGTTATTTGGAA
Organism: uncultured Maribellus sp.; assembly: GCA_964644015.1. Lineage (GTDB taxonomy): Bacteria > Bacteroidota > Bacteroidia > Bacteroidales > Prolixibacteraceae > Draconibacterium. Next base: position 11,959 of record CAZXVT010000141.1, on the reverse strand, counting down.
GATTCTGGAAAACTGCAATTGCATGTTTTTCAAGCGTAAATGCAATTTGAATGGCTGTCTGAAAGTCAATCTCGGAACAAACCAGTGGATTGGTAACATCACCTTCCTCCAAAATCCGTAGGGTGCGTAATACCATTGCAATCCTGAAAGTGATTAATCCCAAACGTCTGCTGTTTGCATTAAAATCGTTTCCCAGTAACATGCGGTTTCGTTTGTAAAGCATGTCAAACTGGTTTGTAAAGTTTTCGCCTTGCTCAGCAGTAAAAGTAAAGCGTACCGGCTGGGGCAATTTATCCAGTAATTTGTACAAATCATGCATCAGGATTCCCTGCTGTTCAAAGAAATCGACATAATTCACTTTTTGATGTGAGATAAACGGATTTTTAAAATCGCTGTAATCTTCAAAAGCATAATACAAAAACCGACTGAATAATCCGTTCTCCACATCAGGCATCATGTTATGCACCTGTTTTGGAGTGCCGGAAAGGGCGATGGCCAGGTGCGGGTCTTCCACTTCAATGTGTTCGTTATCCTTTCGGCGGAACATATTTGTACTTTCGTGGTGAAAAGCTTTTCGCAACACATCGCTGAAATTGCCCCAATCCTGCTTTAGTGTTCCGGCTAAAGTATCAGCTTCAGTTTCAAAAATTATTCCTTTGAAATCATTGTCGGAAAGCGCCTGAATAAATGCTGATGCGCTGCTGTTAGCAGGGATATAAAACATTTTCCGTTTGGGTTCTTTGGGCTTTTCAATTCCCAAACGCTGGTTTTTATTCAGGTTGTTGTACTGCTCCATTTCATGCTCGTATTGCTCTTTTTGCAATATTGATTGTTCCACCATCGATTTATGAATCTTCATCCCGAAATATTTTGCCCATTTCAGTTTGCCTTTGCCAGAACCTGCCGGAGCTGTAATAAATGAGTACAGATGTGCTGAAACCGGCTCATCAAAATAAATACCTTCCACTTTGGGTAAACATCCGCTGATAACCGTAATTGCACCAATCAGAAAAACATCTTTTTCTGTTGCATCCTGAAACATGTCTACACTTTCCTTTAATATTTCGGGCAGATGATGATAAACTTCCGACGGGATTTTTGGGGTGTTGAAAACAGATTCTGATTCAAATTCAGAATTTATTTCACATTTCCCCCTCTGTTCGTCGGACACCTCGCCTGAAACAGGGGAGGAATCTGAAACTGTGGTTTTTATATCAATACCGGCTTGCTGTGCAAGGTGAAAGAAAGTTTTTATTGTGATTCCGGTTCCTTTTGCTTTCAAACAATTATCAAATTGTTTGTCGCATTCAGAAGCTGAATAATTGTGATAAAACCGGCTAATTCGATGATAATAATCCCTGCCGGTTTCGCCAAAAGCATCGGCAAAGGCAAAACCAACGTCCCGCCAATCAGCATAATTGGCAGTTATGTCGATTTGCTGTGATTCGATTCGCGAAATGATGGTTTCGATTTCAACCTGAATTGCAGGTTGGGCAAAATCTGAGACGCACGGCAGTGCGTCTCTACGATTTTCAGGAATGTTTTCGGTTGGCAGCCAGTCGGATGGGATAAATTCTTTTTTGCTCATTGCTGCAGGTATTTTGGATTGATAAACACTTCGCTGTCGTAAGGAAGGAAACAGGCCCGGGAAATGTCTTTCCCTGATTTGTCAACTTCCAACTGGTAGGTTTTCAGTATATAGGCTGCAATTGCTTTGAAATAAAGCTGGTGTGAGCCTTTGGTAAGGTCAATCGCAACAATCCATTTCAAACCATCGCCGGATGGCGAAATAAAAAGCATTTCGGTATCGAAATATTCGTCGGCCAGTAACTTCTCTTTCAACGTTTCAACATCGGAAATGTGGTCAAAATCAATGGTAATCAATCCTGAATGTTTCAGAAGATTGTTGTCGCCCCGTTTGCTGAAAATGCCGGAAAATGTTGCATAATCAAAGTTTTCGGCTTTGTATTTCCGAGCTGAATTAAGCCTCTCCCCCGACCCCTCCCCGAAATGGAGGGGAGAAAGAAGGCTTCGCAACTCTTCTGTTTGCTGTTTGTATTTATTGCTTTTAATGAGTTCAAAAACTTCAACCAGACTGATTTCCCGTTCGGGAATTGTATTCGTTACCGGGTGCCTGAAAAAACTGAATTTCGGAATCAAAACCTTTGGGTGGATGGATTCCAGGATTAGTTTTTTAGTAGGGCAGGGGGAATGAAATCTGGTTTCTTTTAAAATCCCCAGGTTTAAATCTTCATCCAGCTTTTTGAGTAAATCAAATCCAGTGAGGTTGTAATACAAAGCTGCAAAATCGAATGGATTGCCGGTAAAATCAGGATTTTCAACATCCTGAAAACAGAAAACCCAGTCCCTGTTTTCAAGAATCAATGTTTCTTTTCCGTTGTTAAACGGATTCCGGGCAGGCAGGCATTTTTTACCAGATAGATGAATGACTAATTCATCGGGGTAAAATGAGCGCAGAATATGAGCATAAATATTAAGTCCATAATGCGTTTTGTCGAGGATGGCTTTTTTACTTAGTTCCATTTCAGCCTGTTTTTTTGAGGTTACCGGTATAATTGGAGTCAAGCAAAGTTTCGAGGTCGGAAACTTTGTAATAGAATTTTCCGCTGATGCGGGAAAATGGCAAAGTGCCATTGTCCCGCAAGGTTTGGAGCGTTCGTGGACTGATGTTCAGCGCAAGCAGAACATCCTGTCCGTCAATCCATGATTCTTTGAAGTATTCTACCTTTCTTTGTTTCATGGCATAAATGAATGCTTTCACTTCTTTAAGGTCGGATGAAAGCGCAAGCAATGCCTGGATAATTTCGTTCATAATCTTATCCTCCCTTTTTTCATCAGGTATTGATTTGCCTGCTCTTCGATTTCGGTTGAGGTAACCTGTTTGTTGCTGAGTAACCAAGTGTCGAGTTCCTTTCGGTTAAAATAGAGTTTCTTGCCGTTAGGCTTGTATGCCGGTAACGCACCCGAACTGGTAAGTTTGTACAAGTGTGAATGTGAAACTTCAAGATAAACCGCTGCTTCACTGAAGTTTAAAACTTCTTTTTTCAATAAATTCTGCTCTACCAACATCCGCTCGATGTTTTCAAGCTTTTCAAAAATCTTCTCGTCCATTTTTTTAACGATTAAGAATTATTAAATGGACTTCTGCGCAGAAGACATCTTTGATTTTCAAAGACAACTCAAATTTCGCAAGAGATTTTTGGTAATATTTTTTTGGAAAAATGACAGATTACAAATTGCTGTTATTCAGCAATTTAAATAAATGATTGGAAATTTGAAATGGTAAAATGACAGCAAATTACCGCAATTCAGCAAATGGGTAATTGATATAACCATGATGTAGCATCGATAAAATTTGCTCTTTCATCAGGTTTCTTTATATATGAACGGAATTGTTTATCCAAATCAATATCGTATCTGTGGCTTAGAAATTTTTCAATGTCTTTTGAAGTAATTTTTTTCTTCGTTGAATCATTGAATTTTTTAAAATAGTTTTTTTCAATCAGAACATGAAAGATAATTGCCAACTGGTTTTTATAGCCCTGCTTACCGCAATACGCATATTTATCTGTGATGTAATCATTTTGGAATAGCTTTTCCTCAAACAATCCAAAACGATGAGGAATCCTGACCAAATCATGATAAGATGCAACTCCTTTTTTCAAAGGTCTGTTATCATCCAAAATCGGAGTGAATAAAACTCTTTGTGTTTCCTGTGGTTTAACGGTAATCGGTTCAGGCTTTATTATTGAATCGTTTATTGTTTCACTTATTGGTTCCTTGTCGGTTAAATATTTCTCCAGCCAAAAGGCCAACTTTTGCTTATTGTTCTTTTCAGATTCAAATTCAGGGCAAAGCCTATATATTAACTCATTTTCATTCAATACTTCAAAATCAATCAACTTGTTAAACTTTCGCAACAAAACAAAGTGGGTAACAAATAAATGAATCCCGAGGGTATTCAAAACATGGTTTGTGATGTTGTCTGAGTTTATTCCTAATTTGAATAAATCTATTAATGCTTCAAGTTTGTTGAACAGTTTAAATAGTTTGTATGTGCCATCTATTTCATCAGATTTTTTAATAATTTCAAAAGTTCCTGACCAAATACACTGGAATGAATTATTAATGAGATAAGTATAAAATTCTGTTTGTTTGTTGAAAAATTGCGGAATATCGATTTTTATCTTCTCGTGAATTTCAACCTGAGACAATTCTTTTAACTCTTCCAGGTTTTCATTTTCGGTTGAAAAATTGAGCGTTTTAAAAGCCTGAATTGCTGCGCCACAATACTCAGACGGTTTATCTTTATTCTGACGTAGCTTTGAATTTAAAAGGTGACCAAATTTTAATTCGTCCTGGTTTTCTTTGGTCCAGGGGCGCAAACTACCTGTAAGGATATTATTTGCAATTGAAAAATAGTTTTCCATCAAAATAGTTTTATCCGGTTTGCTGCCGCCACTTTCTTTTCATCAATAATTTTGGCATAGACCTCGGTTGTTTTAAGGTTTCTATGTCCTAAAAGCTTTGAAACTGTGTAAATGTCGGTTCCCAAAGTTAACTGAAGTGTGGCATACGTGTGCCTGGCACAATGAAAAGTTATATACTTTTCTATTCCTGCGCGAATCATCCATTCACGAATCTTTTGGTTATTGTATTCGCTATATGTCAGGTCACGAAAAACGGGTTCATCGGCAGTCAATCTCTTTCCGGCAATTTTTACTGCATCTTCCGAAATGGGCAATGTTTCCTGTCCTTTGGTTTTCTTTTGCTTAAAGCGGATATAATGGCCCAATTCATCCGAATACTGGATTTCTTCCCAGGTTAATTTCTGAATGTCGGAAAACCGAAGTCCTGTCAATGCACTGAAAATAAATGCATCTTTTACCACCTGAATATCACATTTGGAATTATTTGCCTTTTGCAGCTCGTCCAGCGTAAGAAATTCGCGTTTTGTTTCGGCTTCTTTTATTCCATCAGTATCCTCGGCGGGATTGCGAAGCATATACCCATCTTTAACCGCCTCTTTCAGAGCTGCTTTAACTTTGTTGTAATATGAAACGCAGGAGTTTTGTGATAGTTTCTGGTTGTGTTTGGTCCCGGCATCATGTACCAAATAATATTTCAAATCATCAAGCCATTTTTTGTCAATATCTGAGAATTTTACATTGGCTTTTGAGAACTTTTTGAGGTGTTTATGCGTACTTTTCCAATTTCCATAATTGCCATCACTTTCCTTCCGTTTCTCTGTCAGAAGCTCAAAATAGGCCAGAAAACTGCTGTTCAGCCGCTCCAAATCGTTTATTCCAAAAATACCGTTCTGAATCTCCAATTGTCTTTTGGCCCTTATGGTTTCAGCCAGTTGTTGCGTTTTCTTGTTTTGGATGCGTTCATCTGGTGTCCGTGGTTTGGCAATCAAATACAACCTCAAATATTCATATTGTCGTTTGCCTTTGTGATAATAGTCCAGGTAAAGGCTGACCTGTCCGTTTTTTTCGCGTTCGCGCAATGTTACTTTCATAGTGCAAAGAGTTTATCGATTATGCTTCTTTTGATGATGGTTCTGCCTCCTAATCGGGCAGCCGGTATGGTTCCCGTTTTAAGGAGCCTGAAAAAAGTGCGTTCACTAATACCCAGCAGGGTATAAGCTTCTTTAATAGAAAGGAAATCTTTTTGCTGGATTACTTCTATTTGAATATCGGAAGCGGCAAATACTTTCTGTCGGTTGGTTTCCTCAACAGCCCATCCGATTTTGTTTTCCTTTTTGCGCTGTTTGTAGGAGCGGGAAGCGCAACCATGTCCACAAAAGCGGGTAACGGTAGTTTGAGCGGTAAATTCCTTTCCGCAAAACTCGCATATCTTTTGAACCTGGATTGTGCTGCTCATGTCAAATACTGCCTGTTTATGTCGCTGACTGCCGTTAACTGTCAATTACTGCCATCATTTCGCCGAAATGGTTGTTGGGCAACAAAAGAGAGAACTTAGGCAACAACTACACAACAAATATAAGCAAAAAAGTAATAATGGGCAACAAAAATAGATACAAAATTAATCGTAAAGTGCAGTAAATGAAACGAAAAGAAAACAAGTGATAAATAGTTTACTTTCCGATACAGAAATTCTTAAAAATATGTCCTAAAACCTCGTGGTTGGTGATTTCTCCGGTAATTTCGCCCATGTAATACAAACATTCGCGGATGTCCTGGGACAGAAAATCGTTTGTTATTCCCGAGTCAATTCCGTCGAGCACACGAAGAATTGCGTTGTGAGCATTGCGCAATATTTCGTAATGCCTGACATTGCTGACAATTACATCCTGACTGTCGGCAATATTAAGATTTGCAGCGCTTAACATCAGATCAACCAATTGATTGAGATTCTTTTTTTGTCTGGCGGCGATAAAGATAAGTTTTTCATTGTCGTTTAAATCAATGGCTTCCATTTGCACCATCGTGTCGTGAATGGCCGAATCGAGTTTATTGCCCACAATAATCAGTTTCTGCTCCTCATTCAGTCGTCTTCTGATGTCATTAATCCGTTCAGCAACAACAGGGTAGGGGTTTTGCAAATCGGTAACCAGTAAAACAATGGCAGCCTGTTCCAGTTTGCTGTAGGTTCTTTCAATTCCCAGTGTTTCAATCAGGTCGCTTGTGTCGCGAATTCCGGCGGTGTCGAAAAAACGAAAAGCAGTTCCGTGCAGGTTAACGACATCCTCAATCACATCACGTGTGGTGCCATGAATATCGGAAACAATCGCTTTTTCCTCGTTCAGCAAAGCATTTAAAAGTGTTGATTTTCCGACATTTGTTTCGCCAATAATGGCTACCGGAATGCCGTTTTTGATGGCATTCCCCAACTGAAATGAATTGACAAGCCGGGCTAACAGTTTTTCAATTTTTTCTGTCAACTGCCGGAGTTGTGTTCTGTTGGCAAATTCAACCTCTTCCTCGGCAAAATCGAGTTCCAGTTCCACCATGGCGGTAAAATGCAGCAATTGGTCACGCAGTTCGTTGATTTCGCGCGAAAAACCGCCCCGCATCTGGTTCATCGCCAGTTTGTGGGCAGCCGCGTTCGACGAGGCAATTACATCAGCCACTGCTTCAGCCTGCGACAAGTCCATTTTCCCGTTTAAAAATGCACGTTGTGTAAATTCACCGGGTAATGCCAGCCGGGCTCCGTTTTTCAATAAAACCTCAAGTATTTTCTGCTGAATATAAACCGATCCATGGCAAGAAATCTCAACAATATCTTCACCCGTAAATGAATGCGGCGCCTTAAAAATAGCCACAATCACTTCATCAATAATTTCATCGTCCGATTGTATTTTACCGAAATGAACAGTATTGGCTGGCTGATCTGCAAGGATTTTCCCCGATTTACCATGCTTAAATACTTTGTCAGCCACCGCAATTGCATCGGTTCCTGAAAGTCTGATTACCGCAATGGCACCGACTCCCGGCGAGGTTGATATAGCGCAAATGGTCGATTGATCAATCATTATTTTATTCCAGATTACATTTTAAATTAACAGAGAATTCACTATTCTCATTATTTTTTAAGAATCTTTGAAATTCGGGCTTTTATCTCATTTCTTCTGATTGTTTGCAGTTCCTTTATCAATTTCTCAATTTCAAAAGAATCTTCACCATACTTATTAATTAAACGCTTCCAATTTCCCCTGATTGTTAAAATATGTCGCAAATCAGTCGATGTTATAACCCGCTTTTTAATTACCGGCACACCATCAGCAACTGTATGGCAATAAAGTTTGGTTGTAACATTAACCGGCAATCCGTTTTTGTAACGTTCTGAGTACTTTTTACTGTCAATGTATGTTTTGCAGGTGAGATTATTTTGAAGCAAAAACTGAGTGAAACCAACTTCCCAGTCATTAATTACTTTTTTCTTCAAAAAGCTGATATCGCGGATTTTGATTAGTTCTTCGAAATTTACCTGATCCATATACACAGGAAGCAAATCGATTGCCTTTTTATTCAGAACAATAAAATGACTTTGAATGTGATAGTTATCAGCATGCGTGGAGTAACCCGGTTTCTGGTAAGAATCAACCAGGCCCCAGAAATCAACAGGTTGTTTGTTGCCCCATTCAAACAGAAAGCGGAGGCTCCCGAAAACAACATTCGAATCGTTGATAAAGGCAATTTGTTCGTAATCAGCATGATTGATTTTTCTGTAAGCTTTATAAAACATTCCAAAATCGTAGCCCTCGTTATTTACAAAAAGAACAGAAAACGGGGGATTTTCGATTTGGGCGATATTGACAATGTTTCGGGTATTGGTTACAACCAAAATCTCATCAAAGTAATTCTTCAATTCATTTAAATAAACCAGCACATAAAAAGGGATGTGATTTCCCTGAAAGTAGTGAGAAAAAATACAAATACGTTTCTTTAATGAATTGCCCATCGATTTTTTTAGAAAATGCTTTGTAAAAGTAATGCTTTCCGTATTTCCGGCAAGCGTTCCGGCTCAACGTTGAATTTTGGTGTAAAAATAAGACTGGTTCAGGTATAAACTATTTTTATAATTTTGGCGCGAAATGAATACTTGAATTTAAACAAAGAAGATGAAACTACTTGAAGGAAAAACAGCGATTATTACGGGTGCATCCCGTGGAATTGGCAAAGCCATTGCCGTTAAATTTGCTCAGGAAGGATGCAATGTTGCTTTTACCGACCTGTTTAACGACGATAACATGAAAAACACGCAGGCTGAACTGGAAGCATTCGGAGTGAAAGCAAAAGGTTATGCTTCTGATGCCAGCAAATTTGATGATACTGACCGTGTTGTGAATGAAATTGTGAGTGATTTCGGACAGGTGGATGTTTTGGTGAACAATGCCGGAATCACAAAAGATACGCTTTTAATGCGAATGACCGAAGAACAGTGGGATGCAGTAATTAATGTAAACCTGAAATCGGTTTTTAATTTTACAAAAGCTGTTCAGAAAACCATGCTGAAGCAACGCAGTGGTTCTATCGTGAACCTGAGTTCGGTGGTTGGTGTCAGCGGAAATGCCGGGCAGGCTAATTATTCAGCTTCAAAAGCCGGAATCATCGGTTTTACTAAATCAATTGCCCGCGAATTGGGCTCAAGGGGAATCAGATCAAATGCCATTGCACCTGGTTTTATCATTACCGAAATGACTGCAAAAATTCCGGAAGAAGCGCGAAAAGCGTGGGAAGAATCCATTCCGATGAAACGGGGCGGAACTCCGGAAGAAGTGGCAGGCGTTGCATTGTTCCTGGCTTCTGATTTATCATCGTATGTAAGCGGACAGGTTATTACTGTTTGCGGTGCGATGAACACATAAAATGAAATCAATTCGGTTTATGGATCATAAAAAGTTACTGATAATTATTCTTTCGTTTTATGTTTTATTAGCATTTGCGGGATATTTATCAGGACTTTTTATTGATGTCACAAGAGATGCAGGCAAATATGCAACCATCTCGAAAGAAATATTCGAAAACGGAAATTTTATCAACCTCACAGTTCATGGTGAAGCTTATGACCAGAAACCACCTCTTTTGTTCTGGTTGGGAGCAGCCGGTTTTTATGTGGGAAATATTTCCAATTTCTGGTTTAAATTCCCGGTGTTTCTATTGGTTTTATTTGGGTTTTACGGAGCTTACAAATTGGGAGAAACACTCTATAACAGGCAAACCGGGATAATTAGCGCTTTTTTGATGTTTACCTCCTGCATCTATTCCCTGTACACAATGGATATTCATACCGACACACTGTTACAGGTTTTTATAACTCTTTCCATTTGGCAACTTTTTGAATTTGTAAAAACCGGGAAAAACAAAAATTTTGTTTTTGGGTTTATCGCGGTTGGACTGGCCATGCTCACAAAAGGCCCGATTGGTGCCGCAATTCCGGCATTCGCAGTGGGAGGTCATATTCTTCTTAAAAAAGATTTTCGAAAATTATTGGAGGTGAGATGGCTGCTGGGAGTTTTAATATCTTTTGTAGTTGTCAGCCCTGCTATTCTTGGACTTAGCAATCAGTTCGGGTGGGAGGGGATTCGATTTTTCTTTTGGGAAAACATGGCCGGAAGATACACCGGAACTTATGTTGCCAATGCGGTAAACGATCCGTTTTTTTATATCCACAACTTGCTTTACCTGCTGTTACCCTGGAGTTTACTATTCTTTTTTGCTGTTTTTTTAGAGTTTCAACTGCTTTTTAAAAGCAAATTCAAAGCTGCTGAATTTTTAACACTTACAGGAATCTGGATTTACTTTCTGATAATAAGCAGTTCTGAAAGTCAGTTGCCCAATTATGTTTTCCCGGTGATTCCTTTGATGGCTGTTTTAATTGCAAAATGGATTGTGATTGTTTCAGAAGAATACAACCTGAGATGGAAAATTGCTTTCATAACCCAAAACATAGTTGTTTCACTGGTTTGGATTGCAATATTTGTTTTTGCATTGTATTTATTCCCCGGAATAAAATTTTATCATTGGTTCGTTGTTTTAGCCGGTGCTGTATCAACGTTTTATGTATTGAGAAAGTCCGATGTTTTGTGGATAAAACTGGTGGCACCTTCAGCCATTGTTGTTATCAGTTTGTTTTTCCTGTTGAATACACACATTTTCCCATACATATTCAGTTTTCAGGCTCCTCCAAAGGCAGCGCGTTATTTTACCGAAAATTCCGCCGAAAATGAAAAGTTGTATAATTACAGGTACACGCAGTATGAGTTATTCTTTTACAGCGATCCACAAGCACTGCAACTATATAGTGTTGAAGAAATGAAAGTTGCAGCATCTAAAAAAGGCAACTGGATTTTTACTGATAAAGAAGGACTTGATGAGATTCTGAAACTTGATTTAAATCCTGAAATTATTGAATATCAGCATTTATTTTTGAATAAAGGTGCCAAATTTATACTTCCCGAAAAAAGGCAGAGTGCACTGTTTCCAATGTACCTGATTCATTTTCAATAAAGTATGTTAAATAGTAGTATCAACATATATACTTTTTACTACAAAGAATCGGAAATACCAGTTCAAAACGATCACTACATTCCTATTTTGGCCGGGAAAAAACTGCATAACAACCCAAATCCGATGCAAGGAGATGATTCAGGTGAATCTATTTCCGAAAAAAATCCCTGGTATAGTGAATTGACAGGAATTTACTGGGTTTGGAAAAATACGAGCCAGGACATTACAGGATGTTGTCATTACAGAAGATATTTCACAGCCAAATATTCATTTGCAAAATATCCGATTAGCCGCCTGTTGTTTTTTTTGCCAGGCCGGTATGTAAAGAAAACGGGATTAATTTACACGCGAAATACTGTGTGGACTAAAAAAATGGCAATTACGGATAAAGAAATTGCCAAAATCTTCAGAAAGCATGATGCCATTTTACCTGAAAAAAGAAAGTTTAAAAGAACTGTCAGGGAACAATATGTACGGCATCACTCGATTAACGATTTACTGATTCTTGAAGATATCATAAGGGCTTTTTATGCCGATTATCTGGATTCATTTTACACTACGCTGGATAACAACTGGTTATACGCAAATAACATGTTTGTCCTTTCGGATGTGCATTTCCAAAAGTTCATGGAGTGGTGGTTTAAAATATTATTCGAGTTTGAAAAAAGAATCGATCTGGAGGATTATAAAGAATACCAGGAGAGGATACTGGGATTTTTAGGTGAAAGATTGCTGACTGTTTGGTTCATTCATGAAAAACTGAGAATAAAAGAATTGCCATTGATTTATATGAAAAGGCTGAAATAAGCCTGAAAATGTCATGCATTAATTTTCGTTATATAAAAGCAAATTTTGACTCTTTTTGCTAGTTTTTCCTTGAAAATCGATTGAAAAACAGAACAGAATGCACTTATTTTTATTTTTACATTTATAAATGTTTTGATTTTGCAAGTCTATAATAA
>CAZXVT010000140.1:0-12388 GCA_964644015.1 uncultured Maribellus sp. | reverse complement strand
GTATCATTTATCGTTATCCCCAGCTTATTTTTCTTTATAAATACAATTTCAAGCCTGAAAAATATCTTCAAACCGAAGCGGCCCGAAAAGCCGGTGCAAAACTGGCCGAAATACTGAAAAACGAAAAAATCGCTGAAATTCAGATTAGTGGAACAAGTCATCCCGAATTTGTCTTGCCTTTTCTCGAAGGCCTGCTTTTGGCGAGCTATTCATTTGATAAGTACAAAACCCAAAAAGATGAATTCCTGCTGAAAGAAATTTTCATCATCGGAACCGAGATTTCTGATTACCAGCTTGAAGAATTCATTCATACTACGCAGGCTGTTTTTTTTGCACGGAACCTGGTGAACGAACCGCTTTCGTTTTTATCTGCTGTTCAGTTTTCAAAAGAAATTGAAAAACTGGGCAAAGAAGCCGGATTTGATGTGGAAGTTTTTCATAAACAAAAAATTGAAGCCTTGAAAATGGGTGGCTTGCTGGCTGTAAACAAGGGCAGCATCGACCCGCCAACTTTCACCATTCTGGAATGGAAGCCTGAATATGCAAAAAATACGCAGCCGATAGTTTTGGTAGGCAAAGGAGTGGTTTTCGATACTGGCGGGTTGAGTCTGAAACCAACCCCGAAATCGATGGATTATATGAAAAGCGACATGGCGGGCGCAGCTGTTGTAGCCGCCACTGTTTTTGCACTGGCAAAAAACAAAATCCCGGTTCATGTAATTGGACTGGTTCCCGCCACCGACAACCGCCCCGACGGAAATGCCTATGTTCCGGGCGATATAATTACCATGTTCGATGGTACCACTGTTGAAATCAGGAACACCGACGCCGAAGGACGCCTGATTTTAGCCGACGCCCTGAGTTATGCAAAGAAATACGCCCCTGCCCTGGTGATTGATGTGGCAACTCTGACTGGTGCTGCCGACATTGTTGCCGGAAAATACGCTTCGGTGGTAATGGGAAACACCCCCGAGAACATGAACAAACTGAAAGAATCGGGTTTTGAAACTTACGAAAGGCTGATCGAGGTTCCGCTGTGGGAAGAATATGCAATTCCCCTGAAATCGTCAATTGCCGACTTGAACAACCTCGGAACCCGTGAAGCGCAGTCAACCATTGCCGGAAAATTTCTTGAACATTTCACAGATTATTCATGGATTCATCTCGACACCGCCGGAACACCCTATCTGGATGAAAAAGACCACTACAATCCGGCTGGCGGCACCGGTTTCGGAACACGGCTGCTATACAACTTTTTAAAGAAATTCAATTAAAATACTAACTTTGCCCGCGCTTACAGAATTATAAATAATTGAAACTGAACAAAAATGGCACATCAGGATATAATAAAAGTTGGAATTACACAAGGTGATATCAACGGAATTGGATACGAGGTAATTATAAAAACTTTGATGGAACCCCACATGCTCGAAATCTGTACTCCGATCATTTACGGGTCGCCCAAAGTAGCCGCCTACCACCGGAAAGCTTTGAACATTGAGGGAGTCAGCTTTAACCATGTTCGGCATGCAGGTGAAGCACATCCTAAAAGAATCAACATCATCAATTGTGTTGACGATAATGTCAGGGTAGAGTTGGGAAAATCGACCCGCGAAGCCGGTGAAGCTTCTTACAACGCACTGGATGCAGCCTGTACCGACCTTGAAAAAGGAATGATTGATGTGCTGGTTACCGCACCCATCAACAAAGACAATATCCAGAGCGAACAGTTTCATTTTCCGGGACACACCGAATTTCTTGCACAGCGATTTAAATCTGATAATTACCTGATGCTGATGGTGAGCGAAACTATGAAAATGGGCGTTGTAACCACACATCTTCCGCTTTCAGAGGTGTCGAAACATATTACTAAAGAGAATATTCTTTCAAAACTCAGGATAATCGCCCGCACTTTGCAGCAGGATTTCACCATTCCACGTCCGCGAATCGCGGTTTTCGGATTGAATCCGCACGCCGGCGACAATGGTCTTTTGGGAAAAGAGGAAAATGACATCATTCTTCCGGCCATCGTTCAGGCTAAAAAAGAAGGAATTATCGCTCTGGGGCCATTTCCTGCCGACGGATTTTTCGGTTCGGAAGACTACCGGAAATACGATGCCATTCTGGCCATGTACCACGATCAGGGACTTATTCCATTTAAACTTACTTCGTTTGAACATGGTGTGAATTACACTGCAGGTCTGCCGGTCATCAGAACTTCGCCAGCTCATGGAACTGCTTATGCCATTGCCGGGGAAGACAAAGCATCGCCTGAATCGTTCCGGCAAGCCATGTTTCTGGCTATTGATGTTTTCAAAAACCGGATACAATACCAGGAAATCAGCAAAAATCCGCTTAAATCGTACCATTTCAACTCGAACCAGGCCGACGAAACCATCAATATTGAAGAAGAGGATATTCAACTTTAAACAAAAAAGCCATGTACGATTTTATCCGGGGAACACTGATTGAGCGCAATCCGGCAAATATTGTAATTGAAGCAGGCGGAGTCGGCTATATTGCGAATATTTCGCTGAATACTTACACAAAACTGGGCGACAGCAAAGAAGCGCTTGTTTATATTCACCAGTCAATTCGTGAAGATGCGCACTTGTTTTATGGTTTTGCCGATAAAAACGAACGCGAACTGTTCAGAAACCTGATTTCGGTAAACGGAGTGGGTGCAAGCACGGCGATAATGATGCTTTCTTCACTCAGCCCCGATGAAATTGCCACTGCGGTTGCCACTGAAAATGTAAATGTACTGAAAGCCGTAAAAGGAATTGGTATAAAAACCGCCCAGAGAATCATTATTGATCTGAAAGATAAACTCGGAAAATTCAGGGAAAATGACCAAATTTTGTTTGCCCCGGACAATACTATCCTGAATGAATCGTTATCAGCATTAGTCATGCTCGGCTTTGTTAAAAAAGATGCAGAAAAAGTAGTCAGCAAAATACTTCAGGAGCAGCCACAAACAACCGTCGAAAGCGTGATCAGGCAGGCGTTAAAAAGGTTATAGTTTTAAATGAAATCAGACCGAAGCATATATAAAATATACTTCTTATTGCTGTTTGCACCTTTGCTGGTAAGTTTTTACCCCGGCAACAGGATCGAAAATATTGCCAACAGCCGGTTTTTGCCACTGCAAAACCCCGATACCATTGAGATTGACACAACCGGTCAGTTACCATATCCGTTTAAAGACCAGCCGGCATTTGGCACACTGAAATCTGATTCGCTGAAACTTTATCTTAACAATCCCAACAATATCAAATACGATATTGAGTACGATCCGATTACCGGGCAATATGTTTTCTATCAGAAAATCGGCGACATGAATTTCAGGTTGCCACAAACCATGTCGCTTGACGATTATATTGATTACGATTTTGAAAACTCCATAAAAAGCTACTGGCGCGAAAGGGCCCGAATTCATGAAGCGGATAAAAACCGTTCGCTGATTCCGGAACTTACCATCGGAGGCGAAGCTTTTAACCGGATTTTCGGGGGAAATACCATCAATATCAATCCGCAGGGGTATGTTGAAGTGAGTTTCGGGTACCAGATGAATACCACCGAAAACCCTTCAATTCCTGAAAGACTGCGAAAAGTGCCCACCTTTGATTTCGACGAAAAAATTCAATTGAATGTAGTAGGCCAGATTGGTACAAAAATGAACATGCGGGTGAATTACAACACCGAAGCATCATTCGACTACGAAAACAAAATGAACCTGGAATATACCGGTGAAGAGGATGAAATCATCAAAAAAATTGAAGCCGGAAATGTTTCGCTCCCGTTAAACGGAACACTGATCACCGGTGCATCCAACCTTTTCGGGATAAAAAGCGAAATGCAGTTTGGCAAACTCACGCTCACCACCATTTTCTCGCAACACAAAGGCGAATCGCAAACCGTACAGACCGAAGGTGGTGCGCAGATTACCAATTTTGAAATCTCAGCTGAAAATTACGATGCCAACCGTCACTTTTTCCTGTCGCATTACTTCAGGGATAATTACGACAAATGGCTTCAAAATACTGCAACGCCACTCACTCCTATCTCCATCAATAAAATCGAGATTTGGATAACCAACAAAAACAGCAATTTCACTGAAGCCCGAAATATCCTGGCTTTCCAGGACCTTGGCGAGCATAATCCGAATATTTACAACAACATCCCACAATTTCAGGAAACAACAGGATTGCCTTATCCCCAAAATATCTTCCCGTTAAACGACGCCAACGGTTTGTATTACGAAATGGCCAACACCTACAGCGATGTTCGCTATGTGCAAAACATCACAAGTACAATGTCGCAATTTGGTAACGAATTTCTTGGTGGCCGTGATTTTGAAAAGATTGAACAGGCGCGAAAACTGAATCCTTCGGAATTTACAGTTAACGAAAGGCTCGGTTATATTTCGCTGAACATGGCACTGAACAATGACGAGGTGCTGGCAGTTGCCTACAATTATACATCAAACGGCGTTACTTACCAGGTGGGTGAATTTTCAACCGACGGGGTTGCAGCACCACAGGTTTTATTCCTGAAATTAATCAAGGGAACCAACCTGACGCCCAAACTTCCGACCTGGAAACTGATGATGAAAAACATCTACAATCTGAATGCCAACCAACTGACAAGCGCCGATTTTAAACTGAATATTGTTTACCAGAACGACTCGACAGGAACCAACATCAACTATATTCCTGAAGGCAGAATCAACGGGCATATTTTACTCGAGGTAATGAAACTCGACCAGTTGAACAAGCAACTTGACCCCTATAAAGATGGTGTTTTCGATTTTGTTGAGGGAATAACGGTTCAGTCAACAAACGGACGCATTATTTTTCCGGTGCTGGAGCCTTTTGGCAGCCATCTTGCCGATTCATTGCAAGACCCGCAACTTATTGAAAAATATACATTCCAGTCGTTATACGATTCAACCCGAACATATGCAGAACAGGATGCCGAGCATAATAAATTCAGGCTGATTGGAAGTTACAAAGGTTCTTCGAGCGCCGAGATAACGCTGAACACGCTCAACCTGCAACAAGGTTCGGTAAAAGTTTCGGCCGGTGGACGCGAATTAACCGAGAATGTGGATTATACGGTAGATTATACTTTGGGACGCGTTAAAATTATCAACCAGGCTTTGCTTGAAGCCGGCACGCCAATTTCGGTATCAACTGAAAGCGAAGACCTGTTTACTATGCAGCGCAAAACGCTTCTCGGAGGTTACGCCAACTATGCTTTTTCCGATAATTTCAATATCGGGGCAACCGCGCTGATGATGCATGAACGTCCACTGACAGAAAAAGTAAACTATGGCAACGACCCGATTTCGAACTGGATACTGGGTCTCGACACCCGCTATTCAACCGAAAGCATGTGGTTGACAAAAGCGGTTGACGCGCTTCCGTTTTATACCTCAAAAACTCCCTCCACTATTAACCTTGAAGCAGAAGTAGCCCGATTATATCCGGGCCATGCAAAAGCCATCAGCGGCAGTGGAAACGCTTATATCGATGATTTTGAAGGCACAAAAACATCTATCTCGTTAAAAGCCCGTCAAGCCTGGGTTATGGCGAGCACTCCTCAGTTCCAGCCCGATTTATTTCCGGAAGGTGGAATTACAAACCAGCTTGATTATGGTATGAACCGCGCCAATTTTGCATTTTATACCATCGATCCGCTTTTCCTGCGAAACAACAGTCTCACACCGGATTATATAAAAAACGACCCCGACATGCAGTCGAACCATTACATGCGTGAGGTTTTTGAAAAAGAAATTTTCCCTGCAAAAGAGTCCCCGGTGGGACAACCAACCAACATTCCGGTTTTCGATGTTGCTTTTTACCCAAAAGAACGCGGCCAGTTTAACTACGATGCAGGAACAAGTTCCTTCGCTGCCGGTATAAATCCTGATGGTACTTTGCGAGCACCCGAAACACGCTGGGGCGGTATTATGCGCAAAGTCGAAACCAGTGATTTCGAATCGGCAAATATTGAAAACATTGAATTCTGGTTGCTTGACCCGTTTATTTACGATTCGCTCGGAAACCACCAGGGTGGCGACCTTTACTTCAACCTGGGTGATATTTCTGAAGATATTCTGAAAGACTCAAGAAAAGCTTTTGAGAACGGACTTCCCACAAATGCATCATTAACTGATATCGACACCACTGCCTGGGGGCGGGTTTCAACACGTCAATCGCTGGTAAACGCATTCGATAATAATATTGAATCGCGCCAATACCAGGACCTTGGTTATGACGGCTTAAACGATGATGATGAAAAAAGCTTTTTCGAGAATTACCTGAAAGCCCTCGATGGAAAAGTTTATCCTGAGGTTCTCACAAAATTAGAGCAAGACCCTTCTTCTGATAATTACCATTATTATCGCGGCTCAGACTACGACCAGCAGCAACTTGATATTCTCCAGCGTTATAAAAGATTTAACGGAACCCAGGGCAACTCGCCCACCACTGAAATGTCGCCCGAAAGTTACCCGACTTCGGCCTCCACCATTCCGGATATTGAAGACATTAACAACGACAACACACTCAACGAATACGAAAGATATTACCAGTACAAAATCAGTGTCAGGCGGGAAGATTTAGTAATCGGATCCAACCACATCGCTGACATCAAGGAAGCCAAAGTGCAACTGAAAAATGGTAAAATTGAAACTGTAAGATGGTATCAGTTCAAAATTCCGGTACGCGAGCCCAATAAAGTAGTTGGAAATATTGGCGATTTTAAATCAATCAGGTTTATGCGTATGTTTACACGCGGTTTCCAGGATTCGGTTTTTCTTCGATTTGCCGAACTCGATCTTGTGAGGGCCGATTGGAGAAATTATACCAAATCACTAAACGAATCGGGCGCAATTTCGCCAAGCACCAATTTCAATATTTCTGCTGTCAGTATTGAAGAAAACGGCAGCCGTGAACCGGTAAATTATGTACTCCCTCCTGGAATTTCGAGGGTGATTGACCCGGCTAATCCACAGCTCAGGCAGTTAAACGAGCAGTCGATGGAACTGAAAGTCACCGACCTCGAACAGGGCGATGCCAAAGCTGCTTACAAGGCAATCACAATGGATTTCAGAAGATACAAACGGTTGAAAATTGAAGTCCACGCCGAACAAATCGAAGACTCGCCTTTAAAAGACGATGAATTGCAATTGTTTGTAAGGTTGGGATCTGACTACAATTACAACTACTACGAATACGAATTACCCTTAAAACTCACACCTTACGGTTTTTACAATGTTGACAACGAGAGCGACCGGTACATAGTATGGCCCGATGAAAACCGCATTGATTTGCCACTTGATCTCTTCACCAATGTAAAACTTGCGCGAAACGATGCCATGAGACAAGCCGGATCGGGCATTGGCATTCAGGATATTTATGAAATGGTTCACCAGGGCTGGAATAAGAACAAAAACAAAGTGAAGATAAAAGGTAATCCAAACCTGGGTGAAGTTCAGGTGATGATGATTGGTATCCGGAATAAAAAGGGTCAGTTAAATACAGGGCCGAAATCGGCAATTGTCTGGATAAACGAAATGAGATTATCAGAATTTGACGAAGATGGGGGCTGGGCAGCGAACTCAAGATTAACCACTCGCCTTGCCGACCTTGGCAGTGTTACCATGGCCGGAAGGGTTCGTACCGCAGGATATGGAAACCTGGAAGAGAATATTAACGAACGGCAACTCGACGATGTGAAGGAAATTGACGTGGCTGCTTCATTGGAACTCGGAAAGTTTTTCCCTGAAAAACTGGGTGTGCGTTTGCCTTTGTATTATGGTTATTCGCGAAGTGCCGCCAGCCCGAAATACAATCCGCTCGATCCGGATATTGAGCTGGAAAAATCGCTCGAACATGCTGAAACAAAACAAGAGAAAGATTCCATCCGGTTTATATCGCAGGATGTAATCACCCGTAAAAGCATCAACTTCACCAATGTAAAAATCGAACCTCAGAAGCAAAAAGAGAAAACGCATCTCTGGGACCCTGAAAACTTTGCAGTTTCATACTCTTACAACGAAACCTCGCAAAGAGATGTGAATATAGAACTTAACGATGACAAAATGCATCGTGGAATGTTTTCATACAATTTCACAAGCCGGCCAAAATTGATACAACCACTGCAGAAATCAAAACTTTTCCAGAAAGGGTTGCTAAAACCAATTGGCGCATTTAACTTTTACACCCTGCCCAACCAGATTTCATTCAGAACTGATTTATACAGAAGGTACCACGAAACAAAAAACCGGAACATTACAAATCCTGACTTTATCATACCTTCAACCTATGAAAAGGATTTTCTCTGGAACCGGTATTTCGATCTTCGATATGATGTTACCCGTTCGCTGAAATTAGATTTTTCATCGAGAGGAACCTCCAGGATTGATGAACCGGAAGGAAGGATTAACAAAAACGACGATGATTATCAATGGAAAAAAGACTCGATTTTGAACAGTCTTTGGGAAATGGGGCGTCCCACTTTATACGACCATAATATTAACATGACTTACATGGTTCCGCTGAACCAGTTCAAGGCACTCAATTTTATATCGGCCAATATCCGTTACCAGGGAACCTACAACTGGATAGCAGGTCCCATCACTGCTGATACAATCCGTTTGGGAAATAAAGTACAGAATACCCAGAACTGGCAGTTTAACGGTAATATGACATTCACCAGCCTGTATAACAAAGTGCCCTATTTCAGGGAAGTAAACAACAAGTTCAGGCGAACCAGCCGAACCCGAGGAAGCCTGAATCAGCAACAGGGTGGAACACGACAAAATCAGCAAAATCAACAAAACACACCTCCAAAAACACAGGAACAAACCTACACAAGCAATGTGAAACTGGCTGCCAATACACCTCAGAAAGTCAATCACAAGCTGAATACCAAAAAACTGAAGGTGATTGTAACCGGTGTCGAAGGCCAGGTTATTCCGGTAAAAGTGGAATATATCGATAACAACTCGATTAACATCACTCCGCTTGCCGATGCAACCCAGGCGATGCTTACAGTTACAGGGAAACCTGGTGATCAGTCGCTTTTCAAAGATATTATGGATGTTACCACCCGCATGTTGATTGGTATTCAGAATTTTTCAGGGACTTATACTTTAACCGGAGGAACAATACTCCCCGGTTATCTTCCGGAACCCACATTCTTTGGTGGCGGCAATTATGAACCAAATCCGGCGTTTGGATACAAGGCTCCTCCAAGTTATGCGCCCGGATTGCCTTTCCTATTAGGCTGGCAGGACAGGGATTTTGCAAAAAAAGCGGCTGCCAATGGATGGGTTACCAACGATTCGACACTGAATATGCCGTATGTATTCACAAAAAGCGAAAGGATCAACTTCAGAATGACCTATGAACCCCTGCCCGATTTAAGAATTGACTTTAACTCCGATCGCACTTTTGCCAGAAATATTACTGAATTCTACAATTATAATTATAACACCGGCGATTTTATGGCCAACAGTTTTTCCGAATCCGGTAGCTTCAGTATGACAACCATTACCTGGGGAACTGCTTTCTTCTCAATCGGAAAAGGTGACGAACAAACTTCAGAGGCGTTCAATAAAATGAAAGAATACAGGCCGATAATTGCACATCGCCTGGCTAACGAACGATCGGCTAATAATGGCTTCGGGTATGATCCTGCTGTATCGAATGCACAATACCCTGAATACCCTGACGGGTACGGTCCTACTTCAGTCGAAGTGATGGTACCGGCATTCCTGGCAGCTTACCAGGATAAAAGCCCGGAGAAAATTCCGCTCAGTTTGTTTCCGTCAGTCAAATACATGCGCCCCAACTGGAATATCAGGTACGAAGGTATGGTTTCAAAAATACCCGGACTGAATAAATATATCCGCTCACTCAACCTGCAGCATACCTATCGTTCAACCTATAATGTGGGCGCTTTTATCACCAACCTGAAATACAACCAGGAAAGTGATGGGTTCAGTTATATAAGGGATATTGCTGATAATTTTGTTCCACCATACGATTTTAACACGGTCAGCATCATGGAAACATTCAGTCCGCTGATTAACCTTGACATTATGTGGATGAGCGACCTGACAACCCGCGGTGAGATAAAACGTACCCGAAACCTGGTGCTGGCTTTTGCCAACAATCAGCTTACCGAAACTTTGAGCAGTGAATATACATTGGGCGTTGGTTACAGATTTACACAAATGGACCTCATTATCAAAACAAAACGTAAACAACAGGCTTACTCAAACGACCTGAATATTCGTGCCGATATTTCGTACCGGAAAACCAAAACACTGCTCCGGAAATTAGATGAAGACAGAGACCAGTTGACAGCCGGACAAGGCGCTTTCAGTATTAAAACCTATGCTGAATATATGCTGAGCGACCGTTTCCAGATGCGGGTTTTCTTTGATAAGATCATGAACAATCCTTATACATCCCTTTCATTTGCCACTTCAAACACCAATATTGGTGTAAGTTTCAGGTTTACACTGGCGCAATAAAACAGGTTCAGAATTGGTTTACATTAAAAAAACTTTTCCCCGGATTTATTGTTTTTTCAGAAAAAAGTTCATATTTGCACAACGAATAAACAACAATGATTAAAAATACAAATACAATATGGCTTCCGTGGTGGGGTCTTCTTACGTAAGCAAGGAGTTAAAGAGCCATATTGGTATTTTTTAAGAATATACAAAATGAGCCTGCTCCTGTAAAGAGCAGGTTTTTTTATTGAAAGGAAAATGAAACAAGTACAAAATACAAATTGGTGGTGGTGGCACAACAACTTTTTACAACCGTGAAGAGAAGAAACGCTATTGCCCATAAAGCAGGAAAACGGCTCATCGAATCACGGTGAGCCGTTTTTTTATTACTAATTCATCAGAAACAAAAATTTAAAATTATAAAAATGGAAAAACTCAATTACAAACCAATCATCAGAAAAATACTGGCCGACACGGTTACGCCGGTCAGCATTTACCTGCGCTTGCGAACGCTGTATCCAAAAGCCATTCTTCTGGAAAGCTCTGATTATCACGGCAACGAAAATGCGTATTCGTTTATCTGCTTTAGTCCGGTGGCCTGTTTTACAGTGACCAACGGCGAAGTGACCAAAGAACTTCCGGGAGAAAAAAAGGAGGTTTTTTCGCTTTCCGGTGACAAAAAGCTTGATGATGAACTCGACCGGTTTTTCAAAACTTTCAATGTCGATTCCACTGAAATCGAACTGCCTGCCAACGGTTTGTTTGGTTACATGAATTTCGATGCCATTCAGCATTTTGAAACCATCCGGTTTTCTTCGCCCAAAAAAGAAGAGTACCAGATTCCGGAGGTGAAATACTGTTTTTACAAGTATGTGGTAGCCATCGACCATCATAAAAACGTGATTCATATGGTCGAAAACCTGCTCGAAGACGAGAAATCGCAGATGGATTATATTCATCACCTGTTGGTAAACCTCAATTTTTCGACAGCCAAATTCAAACCGGTTGGCGAAGAAACTTCGAATATTACCAACGACGAATACAAATATATGGTAACCAAAGGCAAGGAACACTGCTACCGTGGCGATGTTTTCCAGATTGTGCTGAGCCGCCAGTTTGCACAGGAATACGAGGGCGACGATTTCAATGTTTACCGCTCGCTACGTTCCATCAATCCTTCGCCTTATCTTTTTTATTTCGATTATGGTACTTACCGCATTTTTGGGTCGAGTCCCGAAGCCGAACTTCGCATCAAAAACAACAAAGCGTACATTCACCCCATTGCCGGAACTTTTAAACGCACCGGAAACGATGAGCAGGACCGTGAACTGGCCGAAAAACTAAGCAAAGACCCCAAGGAAAATGCCGAACATGTGATGTTGGTTGACCTCGCCCGAAACGACCTGAGCCGCAACGCCGACAACGTGATTGTGGAAACCTACCGCGAAGTGCAGTTTTATTCGCACGTAATTCATTTGGTATCGCAGGTTTCAGGAGAAATTACGCCCGAAACTAACCTCATCAAAGTTTTGGGCGAAACCTTTCCGGCAGGCACGCTTTCGGGAGCGCCCAAATACAAAGCCATGGAACTCATCGATAAATATGAGAACCAGAACCGTGGTTATTATGGTGGCTGCATCGGCTACCTCGGCTTCGACCGCTCGCTGAATCACGCGATTATGATTCGTTCGTTTCTGAGTAAAAACAACAAACTTTTTTACCAGGCCGGCGCCGGAATTGTAGCCAACTCGCAGGAGGAAAGCGAATTGCAGGAAGTGAACAACAAACTGGCTGCCCTCAAAAAAGCCATCGAAATGGCAAAAGAGATTAATTAAGGCCCACAAGCCCCATCCC
>CAZXVT010000139.1:0-12462 GCA_964644015.1 uncultured Maribellus sp. | reverse complement strand
CAAATATTTACACAACCAAAACCGGACGCAATTATTACTTTTGCTACGATTTGGGTTATGCCGAAATTGAACCCGGAAAGTATGTGATTGTGCGTAACGAAGAAAAGTGAACGTGTTGAAATTTAATCTTTTGAATAGGCCTTTTACCCTGCTCGACAACAAAACCGACCGTTATCTGCTGATTGGAATTGTTTTTTTATTTTATGTTGTTTTTCTGAATGTTTACGAACCATTCAACATTGCCAGGTGGTATTCCGACTCGGGATTTATCCAATTTCTCAGGCTTTCGAGTTATGGTCTTATCATTGCTGTGGTTTTTCTTTTTACACAGTTTCCGTTGCGCCGGATTTTTAAAATTCAACATTTTACCTTTAAAACCTGGATTTTCTGGCTGGTATTTGAAATCATACTTATCAATATTTCCTATATTTTTCTCTATGGAAATCCGATCGGCAATTTAAAAAACGACCTGTTATTTTCGGCAAAATACACACTGTTAAGTATCTGGCTGCCCTATTCATTTGCCGTATTGATTCTTTATTATAAAAAGCACCGGAAAGAAATTGAAATACTGACAAACATCCCTCACAAAACACCCATTAGTAACCTGGTGGTTTTCAGAGAAGAAAACGGGAAGATCAGATTTTCGGTAAGAACACCCGATTTGCTGCTCCTCGAATCGACCGATAATTATGTAACCGTATTTTACATGCTCGAAAATAAGGTTCAAAGAATTTTATTCAGAAATACCCTGAAAAACCTTGAAAACGAATTGAAAAACAACGGCATTGTCAGATGCCACCGTTCGTACATGATAAATCCTGAGAAAATTGAATTTATGGAACGCGACGGAAAAAAGTTTCTGTTGAAATTGAATAATATCGAAAGGAAAATTCCGGTTTCTGAAAAATATTCACCCCTGTTTCTGACCTTTTTATCATGACAACTTGATTTTTATCCCAGAATACATCCAATCAGCCCATTTATTTTGACATCAGAAAAATCGATATAACATTTGCGGCAAACTTTAAAACTCAATAAAATGAAAAATTTACTGATTCTCGCATTTTTTATGGCAGTAACAATCCTGAATGCACAGGCCTCCGGCGCTGTAAACAAAGATGTTGTTGGAAACTGGAAATATGAAGTGGCTGGCGCACCGTATGGCTACGAAAAAGGAACACTTGTTTTTGCTGAAAAAGAAGGCAAACTGGTTGGCGAAGTAAAATTTGACGACGGTTACAAAATTGAAATGAAAGAAGTGAAAGTTGAAGAAAATGGTGTCGTAAAATGTGGATTGTATGTTGATTATGAATACATCAGTGTGACAATAAAACTTGAAGGTACCAAAATGAGCGGTTCAGTAAACACACCCGATGGTGAATTGAAACTGAAGGCAGAAAAATTGAATTAAAAATGAACAGATATTTGATACAACCCTTGATATCAAAATTTTATATAAATAAAAAGGCACTGCAAAGTGCCTTTTCTTTTATATCTCAGTTAGAAACGTTGATTTCTGAGAATCGAAATAACTGACAACCTGAATATCTAATTATCTAACTTAATTACTTCGCTGCCTGCCAGCAGAAAAGCTCCGGTTCCATAAACTTCCCAGCTATCAGCTTTGAAGTTCTTTTTCGGATCGGCTCCAATTGGCTGACAGTAGCCAACATGACCGTCAGGTTGAATCAATCCGTTTAAACCCACCCAGGCTTTTTCAACCACCGGCAAATAAGTGGTTTTATCAAGAATTCCATTGTTGATTCCCCATGCCAGTGCATAACAATAAAATCCCGAACCGCTGGCTTCTCCACCCGGATACGATGCAGGGTCGAGCAAACTTGAACGCCACAAACCATCAGCTTGCTGCAACGATGCTATTTTTGCAGCCATTTCCTTATAATTCTGAAGATAAAAGTCACGGGCTGCATAATCCAGCGGCAGTTCTTTAAGTACTCGCACCAAACCTCCCATTACCCAGCCATTTCCTCGCGACCAGAAAATTTTCTCACCATTGGCTTCTTTGATGGGTGTAATTCCGGGTTCATTCCATTTGTAATTCATGTCGCGTGCATAAAGACTGAAATCTTTATCATACAAGAGATTGTAACACTCTTTAAACAGTTTATCATTCAGTTCGAGATACTTTTTTTCCTTTAAAGTGATTCCCAATTTAACCAATGCAGGCGGTGCCATAAAAAGCGCATCGCACCACCACCAGGTTATTGGCCTTATCTGACCGGTTTCATAGGGAGTTGCCATAAACTCGTCCATCGTTTTAACAAACGGCTCAATCATTTTCTTCTCGCCCGAAACCCGATACATATCAATGTAAGTCTGGCAGATAACATGATCGTCAGCGTGATGCAGTCGTGGTCCGGGTTTCCACTGGTTTTTTTCCCCCATTTCATACATCGCATTCCATATTTTTTTTGAACCGGTTGTTTCCCAGGCTGCAAAAACTCCGGCATAAAAGGCGCCGTTGGTCCAGTCGTACAATTCGTGTTTCGGGTTATTCAATTGCCAGTCAAGGGCTTTTGTCATCGTTTTTTTAATGTATTTATCCTTGAAAAGCTTTTCATTCCCGGCTTTTTGCGCCTTTACTGAAAACAGGGTTATAATAAGCAAAAGTGAAATGATTAGTAAATTCTTCATCAGATTTAGTTTTTAGTTTTTGTTAAAAAGACTCACTTATATTGAGATTTCAAATGTATGCAACCGATTGCAATTTTCAAAATATTACCGAAAATGAAGATTAATTTAACATTTTACACTTAAAAGCATGGGGTTTTGTCAGTTTTTCAAATTAATGACTATAATTGCACATATAAAATGAAGTTTATGATTATTGCAAAATCACATCACGGCCATCATGGTAGTTTCCAATCTAAGGGTAGGCTGTAATTTTTTTGCATAGAAACAAAGATATTTTTAAAAAGGCTTACCCGCGGGTAAGCCTTTTTTGTTAAGAAGCCCCACCCAGCCTCCCCAAAGGGAGGTGGAAAGGAAAGAATAAATAATTTTAATGAAAAATATAAAATGAACAGATTAAAAATTGCGATTCAAACCAAAGGCAGATTGAACGAAGATTCGATGCAACTGATTCAGGAGGCCGGAATTGACCTGAATATTGGCAGAAGAACGCTGATTGCCGAATCGAAAAACTTTCCGATTGACGCGCTATTTCTGCGCGATGATGATATTCCTCAGACAGTTGCCGACGGAGTTGCCGACATTGGTATTGTAGGCGAAAACGAAATGCTTGAAAAAGGTGAAAATGTGGTAATCGCCAAAAGGCTGGGTTTCAGCAAATGCAGGTTATCGCTGGCCATTCCGAAATCGATGGAATATACGGGTCCTGAGTTTTTTAACGGAAAAAAAATTGCCACCTCCTACCCTGCCATTCTGAAAAAATACCTGACTGAAAAGAATATTAAGGCTGAAGTTCATGTTATTACCGGTTCGGTGGAAATTGCGCCCGGAATCGGTCTGGCCGACGCTATATTCGACATAGTAAGTTCTGGTTCCACGCTGGTAAGCAACCGGTTAAAAGAAGTGGAAGTTGTGCTGAAATCGGAAGCTGTACTGGTTACTAATCCCAATCTTTCAGAAGATAAAAAAGAATTGTTGAACGAATTTATCTTCAGACTTGAATCGGTGCAGCGGGCAAAAGGTAAAAAATACATTCTGCTCAATGTTCCAAACGAAAAGATTCACGATGTTGCTGCTTTGCTGCCCGGTATGAAAAGTCCGACCGTGGTGCCTCTGGCAACCGAAGGATGGAGTTCGATGCACTCGGTTATTGAGGAAAACGATTTCTGGACTGTAATCGGCAAACTGAAAAAAACCGGTGCCGAAGGAATCCTGGTTATTCCGATTGAAAAAATGATTTTTTAATGGTAATTAGTATAAAGTATTGAGTACCGGGGAAAAAGGAATTTTCAATCTAAATCTCAATACTCAGCACTAAAAATCTCACTACTGAAAAAAATGAAAACATATATCGAACCTGCCCGGAATACCTGGCCGGAAATTCTGAAACGCCCCGTTTTCGATGTCTCTGAACTTTTTTCGCTGGTAAAACCAGTGTTGGAAGAAATTCAGGCTACCGGCGATCAGGCATTAAAAAAATACACCTTAAAATTTGATGGTGTTTCGCCTGAAAATCTGAAAGTAACCGAAGAGGAATTCACAGAAGCCGAGAGCCAGGTTTCTGATGAGTTGAAAAATGCCATTCAAATGGCTTCGAAAAACATCGCACGATTTCACGCTTCACAGGAATGTGAACTTAAAAAGATAGAAACAATGCCCGGTGTTATCTGCTGGCAAAAAGCAGTTCCGGTTGAGAAAGTCGGACTTTACATTCCCGGTGGATCGGCGCCGCTATTTTCAACAGTTCTGATGCTCGCCATTCCGGCGAAAATAGCAGGCTGCAAAGAGGTTGTAATTTGTTCTCCTCCGGGAAAAGATGGAAAAATCAACCCGGCCATTCTTTATGCCGCCAGAAATTCCGGTGTGTCGCAGGTTTTCAAACTGGGCGGGGTCCAGGCAATCGGGGCAATGGCTTATGGAACAGAATCGGTTCCAAAAACCGACAAAATATTTGGCCCCGGAAACCAGTATGTGGTGGCAGCCAAACAATTGGTCAGTATTGCCGATGTTGCCATCGATATGCCGGCCGGACCTTCTGAGGTTCTGGTAATTGCCGATGCAACTGCAGATCCGGCTTTTGTGGCTTCTGATTTGCTTTCACAGGCCGAACATGGCCCCGACAGCCAGGTGGTTCTGGTTTGCTCTGCCGAATCGACAGCCGACCGAATAAAACAGGAATTACTCATACAAACCGCTCAATTACCCAGAACAGAAATAGCAGAAAAAGCGCTCAGTCACAGTGTTTGTGTTATTCTGAAAAACAAAGAAGATCAGATTTGCCTGATTAATGAATATGCGCCGGAACACCTGATTATCAATACAACAGATTTTGAAGAACTTGCTGAAGGAATAATTAACGCAGGATCTGTTTTTCTGGGTCCATTCACGCCTGAAAGTGCCGGCGATTATGCATCAGGCACCAACCACACATTGCCGACAAACGGTTGGGCAAAATCATTCAGCGGTGTTAATCTCGACAGTTTCAGGAAAAAAATTACTTTTCAGAAAATCACTGCTGAAGGATTAAAAAAATTGGGGCCTGCCATTGAGAAAATGGCCGGGGCAGAATTGCTCGACGCCCATAAAAATGCGGTAACTTTACGTTTAAATAAAATTTAACCACACTAAAAATGAATCTGCAAAATCTTGTTCGAAAAAACATAGCAAGTCTTGTTCCCTATTCATCTGCACGTGATGAATTTACAGGCGATGCACAGGTATTTTTAGATGCCAACGAAAATCCGTTTAACGAGCCTTACAATCGTTACCCCGATCCGTTGCAAAGAAAGTTGAAACTGAAAATTGCGGACATTAAAAATGTATCACCAGATAAAATATTCCTGGGAAATGGCAGCGATGAACCGATTGATTTGTTGATCCGTGCATTTTGTGAACCGGAATGCGATAATATCGTGACCATTGACCCCAGTTATGGAATGTACCAGGTTTCTGCCAACATCAATGATGTGTCGATCCGGAAAGTTCCGCTTTCTTCCAATTTCGCACTTGACCCAATTGCAGTTCTTCACGCGGTTGACCTCCACACAAAACTGATTTTTCTTTGTTCACCCAACAACCCGAGTGGCAACAATCTGAGCCGGTCTGCAATGCACCACATTGCCCAACACTTCAAAGGAATTGTAGTGGTTGATGAAGCTTACATTGATTTCAGTCCCGGACATTCGCTTTTACCCGACTTAAGCCGGCATAAAAACCTGGTTGTTTTGCAAACTTTTTCCAAAGCGTGGGGAATGGCAGGCATCAGACTCGGAATGGCTTTTGCCTCTCCTGAAATTATCGGCATTTTGAATAAAATTAAATATCCGTACAATCTGAATATCCTGACACAGGAAAAAGCACTGGAGATGCTTGAAAACAAAGTTCAGGTGGAAAACTGGGTGGCTACCCTTATAAATGAAAGAAACAGAATTTCAGAAGAGCTGAAAAAACTACCTGTCGTGAATACAGTTTTTCCATCAGATGCCAACTTTGTGCTGGTTTCGATGGAGAACGCGAGTTTGATTTATAATAAGCTTGTGGAAAAAGGAATCATTGTCCGCGACCGTTCAAAAGTGAATCTTTGCGCTGGCTGTCTCAGAATCACAATTGGTTCGCCTGAAGAAAACAATCTGCTGCTTGAAGCACTGAAAAACATAAATTTAGCCTGAAACATGACAAAAAAAGCGCTATTTATCGACCGTGACGGAACCCTGATTTTTGAACCCGTCGACGAACAGGTTGATTCATTTGAAAAACTTGAGTTTCTGCCAGGGGTTTTCAAAAACATGCACCTGATTAGTAAAAACCTTGATTATGAACTGGTAATGGTTACCAACCAGGATGGGCTCGGAACTGCTTCTTATCCTGAAGACACTTTCTGGCCGGTTCACAATTTTGTTTTGAAAGCCTTTGAAAACGAAGGTGTGATTTTTGATGATGT
The DNA here is from genome assembly GCA_964644015.1 of uncultured Maribellus sp. Taxonomy (GTDB): domain Bacteria; phylum Bacteroidota; class Bacteroidia; order Bacteroidales; family Prolixibacteraceae; genus Draconibacterium. The sequence continues at coordinate 5,867 of CAZXVT010000139.1, read as the reverse complement.
TTGTATCGACCGGAGTTTTCCGTATGAAAATCTGCCCACCCGCAAACCCGGAACCGGAATGCTGACCAAATACCTGGAAGGGGAATATGATCTTGCCAACTCGTTTGTGATTGGCGACCGGTTGACAGATATTCAACTGGCAAAAAATATCGGATCAAAAGGAATTTTGATTAACGATGGCAGTCTGGCAGAAAAACTTGAAGAGCAAAATCTGGCTGAGCATTGTGTTTTAATTTCAACTGATTGGGATGATATTTACGCCTGTGTTGCCCAACCGGAAAGAACAGCAGAAATAACAAGAACAACCCGTGAAACCGACATCAGTATAAAACTGAACTTTGATGGATCAGGAGTTTGCGATATTTCAACAGGGCTGCATTTTTTTGATCACATGCTCAACCAGATTGGCCGGCATTCCGGTGTTGATCTGATCATAAAAGTGAATGGCGACCTTGAGGTGGATGAACATCACACAATTGAAGACACCGCGTTGGCATTGGGCGAAGCTTTCAGAAAAGCAGTGGGCAACAAACGGGGAATGGAAAGATATGGATTTTGTCTTCCCATGGATGATTGCCTGGCAATGGCAGCCATCGATTTTGGCGGTCGCCCCTGGCTGATTTGGGAAACTGAATTTAAACGCGAAAAAGTTGGCGATGTTCCAACCGAAATGTTTATGCACTTTTTCAAATCGTTTTCCGATACAGCGCTGTGCAACCTGAACATCAAAGCAGAAGGAACCAATGAACACCACAAAATTGAGGCTATTTTCAAGGCTTTTGCAAAAGCCATCAAAATGGCGCTCAAAAGAGATATTTTTAATTTTGAACTGCCTTCAACAAAAGGAGTATTATGAAGACGATCAAACCTTTGCGCGAAAATAAAAACACCGCCATTTTGTTGATCCACTGTCCCGACAGGCAGGGAATTCTGGCAACAGTCACCGAATTTCTGAACAAAAACCACGGCAATATTATTTATCTCGATCAGCATGTCGATCATCAGGAAGGTATTTTTTACATGCGTGTTGAATGGGAACTGAACGGATTTGCCATTCCTGCTGAAAAAATCGGAGAATATTTTGAAACGCTCATTGCGAAGCCTTTGCAAATGAACTGGCGTTTGTATTTTACCGATGATATTCCGCGAATGGCGCTGTTTGTTTCGACAATGCCGCATTGTCTTTTCGACATTTTAGGCCGCTACACAGCCGGTGAATGGGATGTAGAAATACCACTCATCATCAGTAATCATGAAACACTTAAACCAGTTGCCGAAAGATTCGGAATCGATTTTTATCATTTCCCGGTTAACAAGGAAAATAAATCAGAACAGGAAAAAAGTGAAATCGAACTGCTCCGGAAATACAACATTGATTTTGTGGTGCTTGCCCGTTACATGCAGATTCTTTCACCTGAATTTATCGAACAGTTTCCGAATAAAATTATCAACATTCATCATTCGTTTCTGCCTGCATTTGCCGGGGCAAAACCGTATCATGCAGCTCATGAAAGAGGGGTTAAAATTATCGGAGCCACAAGTCATTATGTGACATCGGACCTCGATGCCGGCCCCATCATTGAACAGGATGTAACACGCTGCAGCCATGTTGACACTGTTGAAAAACTGATCCGCAAAGGCCGCGACCTTGAAAAAATTGTACTTTCGCAGGCAGTATATAAACATTTACAACGTAAAATACTGGTTTACAAGAACCGGACAGTGGTGTTCAATTAAAAATGAAAAAGAAAAAATGAAAAGATTCGCTTTAATATTCAGTGTGCTAATAATTTCAACACAACTTTTTTCGCAGATGACAAAAATTCCGGAGAAAAATATACCTGCTGATTACGGATATATTGTGAAAATAGGTCAACAGTTACCCGATTTTGAAATGACACTTGCTGACGGAAAAACCGTTAAAACATCTAACTTAAAAGGAAAAGTAGTGATGCTCCAGTTTACGGCGAGTTGGTGTTCGGTTTGTCGCAAGGAAATGCCTCATATTGAAAAAGATATCTGGCAAAAACACAAAAGCAACAAGAATTTTGCCCTGTACGGCATCGATCTGGATGAGCCGCTGGATAAAGTGAAAAAGTTTGCCGAAGACATTAAAATAACCTATCCACTGGCGCTTGATCCGGGTGGTAAAATATTTTACACATTTGCCGAAAAAAATGCTGGTGTAACGCGAAATATAATTGTCGATAAAACCGGCAAAATCGTTTATCTGACCCGTCTTTACAAGGAAGACGAGTTTAATGAAATGAAACAGGTGATTGAATTTTTGCTGAAACAGTAAACAATTGTAAAATTTGGAACCAATTGTCATTATAAAATACAATGCCGGAAACATTGAATCGGTTAAAAATGCATTAGACCGGTTAAATGTAAAAGCTGAAATCACCGACGATCATGACCGGATCAGGAATGCATCAAAAGTGATCTTTCCGGGTGTTGGCGAAGCTAGTACCACAATGGCTTATCTGCGCGAAAAAGGACTCGACCAGGTGATTATTTCACTGAAAAAGCCGGTTTTGGGAATATGTCTTGGATTGCAGCTGATGTGTTCTTATTCCGAAGAAAATGATACTGAATGCCTGGGTATTTTTGACGAAGTGGTGAAACGGTTTGTTCCGGCTCCCGGTGAAGAATATATCAATAAAGTACCTCACATGGGATGGAATAAAATAGTAAATCTGAAAACCAGTCTTTTCAAAGAACTGGACGAGCAGTATGTTTATTTCGTGCATTCTTTTTTTGCCGGACTCGGAGAACATACAATTGCCACTTGTAATTACATCAATCCATTCAGTGCAGCACTCCGTAAGGATAATTTTTACGCCACCCAGTTTCACCCCGAAAAAAGCGGAACTGTGGGTGCCACCATTCTCGAAAACTTCATAAAATTGTAAAAATTAAACAATTCACATGGACAGACTGACCATCATTAAAGTAGGCGGAAAAGTAGTTGAAGATCAACTGGCTCTTGATTTAATGCTTGATCAATTCAAGCGAATTTCGGGTTACAAACTGCTTGTTCATGGTGGCGGAACAATGGCAACCAATCTGGCAACCCAGTTGGGTGTAGAAACGACCATGGTTGAAGGACGCAGGATTACAAGCGCGGCCATGCTTGATGTGGTAACAATGGTTTATGGAGGTTTGGTAAATAAACGAATTGTGGCCCGCTTACAAGCCCGCAACTGCAACGCTTTGGGTATGACAGGAGCAGACATGAGCCTTGTGAGAACCCGCAAAAGACCTGTTCAAACAATTGATTATGGTTTTGTTGGCGATGTGGAAGAAGTGAATACCCGCGAATTAAGGTTGTTACTCAACGAAAATGTGGTCCCAGTAATTGCACCGATAACACATGATGGTAAAGGATTGTTACTCAACACAAATGCCGACACCATGGCAGCTGAACTTGCTGCTGACCTGGCTGCCTTTTACAATGTTTTCCTGTTTTACTGTTTCGAAAAAAGAGGTGTTTTACTTGATCCGGCAAATGATTCATCGGTGATTTTTGAATTAGATTATTTTCAATATGAAGATTATAAAACTCAGGGGATAATCAGCTCAGGTATGATTCCAAAACTCGAAAATGCATTTATGGCAAAAAAACGCGGTGTAAGAGAGGTGCTGATTACGAATGCCGAAAACATTGCCAATGGCCGTGGAACCCGGATTGTATAACCTTTAATTCAAATTCCTGATACAGAATATTATTTTGAATAGCCAAACTATTTCCCCAGATTTTGCAATACCGGCTAAAACGTTAAAGTGAAAACTTATTTATTAACAAATGCTGAAAAATTGATAAAAATCAATATTTTCGTTATACTAAATTTATTTATTGTCACACCGATTTTAACCTGAAAGTTGTGATAAAATTAATTGATAATTAAATTTTAGCAATCAGGTATTTATGAAGTATCAGGATGAGAAGGGATGCATGGTTTGTAATGATTGCGACAGAAAACAAAACTGTTGCAATAGTTCATGTTTTCGTGACGATGAAGAGAATATTTTTAAGCACCTGACCGATGAAGAATTGGATTACCTGGTGGATAAAAAACAGCAGATCAGGTATAAAACAGGCGAAACAATTATCAAACAAAATACAGCTTCCACTTTTGTAATTTGCATGAAAGAAGGCTTTGCCAAAGTTTATATTGAGGGTGAAAAAGGGAAAAACCTGATTGTAAAAATTATTGGGAAAGGCGATTTTATAACCGGAGGAGGTTTGTTTAACGGGAATGTCCATCATTTCACGATATCAGCTATTAGTCCGGTAACCTGTTGTTTAATCGATTCAGGAAGATTAACGCAACTCTTTACTCAAAACACCGAATTCGCAGTTGAGTTATTACGCACACATACGAGGCAAAACAATTATCTGCTGTCAAGAATGGTCGGATTAACTCAAAAATATATGCCGGGCAGGGTTGCTGAAACTTTGTTGTACCTTAAAAACGAAATCTACAAAACCGGAAAATTCAGTACAACACTTTCACGGCAGGAATTGGCAGATATGTCGAACATGACAAAAGAAAGTCTGGTTAGAATTCTGCAACAATTTAAAGAGTCGAATATCATTAAAACACAGGCAAGTGAAATTGAAATTACCGATGAAGCCTCTTTAATACATATCAGTATTAATGGCTGATTGACATTTATCAATTACTTCAGTGTCTTTTATCACTTTGTTCACATTTTTATATCACCAAGCTGTATGTCAGGCTGAATAGGTTAGTTAGTATTTTTACGACCAATGAAAATATTTTAAAAACCTTATCTAATCTATTTTGCGATATGAAACACAAATCATTTCTACAATTAATGTTACTTGGCTTAATTTGTACATTTCTTGCTTCATCATGCGTGAAGGAAGGCCCAATGGGACCTGCCGGAGCAGATGGAACAGACGGAGTTGATGGTACTAATGGGGCAGACGGGCAGGTAACCTGTTTATCTTGTCATGAAGGAACAAAAATGGAAGCTAAACAGGCTGAGTTTGCCATGTCAGTTCACAGTTCAGGTGCAATTGCAGTTGACTATGCTGGTGGTCGTGCTGCTTGTGCCCGTTGTCACTCTCATGAGGGTTTTACTCAATTTGCAGTGTTTAATTCAGTTTTAGGCGATATTACAAATCCTTCAGCATGGGAATGTAATACTTGTCATGGATTACACAAAACGTTTGATGGAACAGACTATGCTTTAAGGATGACTGATCCGGTTGTACCGATTGCTCCTGCCAATGGTGTTATGGATTTAAAAGGAAACAGCAACTTATGCGCGACCTGCCACCAATCCAGAAGCGCAGAACCAAACAAAGATAAACCGGGAGAAACTTATGCATTGGGTGTCCGTACTTACCCTCATTACTCTGCACAGGGAAATGTACTTTACGGAAATGGATTAGCTGAAATTCCTGGTTCTGTAGCCTATCCAGAAAAAGGATCAGCCAATCACCTTACAATGGCTGGCGGTTCATGTGTTGGTTGTCATATGGCAACATTTTCTGCAAAACAAGGGGGACATTCATTTATACCAAGTTTAAAAGCATGTAACGACTGTCATGGTGGTACTCCAATTACAAATTACAACTATGGTGGTGTCCAAACTGCAACCAAAGAAAAACTGGACCAGCTTAACGCTAAATTACTTGCTTTAGGTCTAATTGTTGAAACGATTGAAGAAGGTGAAGTACACTATTCACCAAAACCCGGTACTGTTCCAATGGTTCAGGCTCAGGCAGTATTTAACTATTTTGGCGTTAAATATGACCGTAGCTTAGGTGTTCACAATCCTAAATATGTAAATGCAATTTTGCAGAATACACTTGAAGCACTTAATTAAGA
>CAZXVT010000138.1:0-12474 GCA_964644015.1 uncultured Maribellus sp. | reverse complement strand
AATTATAAACAAATTAAAAACTATTAAATTCCATGAAGAACTATTTATCAATACTATTTTTACTGATGATTATTTCCTGCGCGAAACAACCGGTTCAGCCAGTTTTGGTTGACGAAGCAACATTTAAAAAAGATCACGATGGTAAAACCATTGAGCTTTTTACGCTGAAAAATACCAACGGAATGGTTGCACAGATTACCAATTATGGCGGGAAGATCATCAATCTTTGGACACCGGATAAAAACGGTGATTTTGCCGATATCGTGGCAGGTTACAATACGCCGGATGAATATTTGAATACCAGTGAAATTTATTACGGAACGTTGATCGGCCGGTATGGAAACCGCATCGCAAAAGGCCAGTTTTCATTAAATGACACAGTTTATACACTCGCCACCAACAACTTCCCGAATCACCTGCACGGAGGCGTAAAAGGATTTAACAGTGTGGTTTGGGATGCAAAGAAAATTGATGAGCAGACACTGGAACTTACCTATTTATCGGTTGATGGAGAAGAAGGATACCCCGGAAACCTGAATGTAAGGGTTGTTTATAATCTGACTAACGATAACGAATTAAAAGTGGAGTATTTTGCCACAACCGACAAATCAACACCGGTAAACTTAACACAACACTCTTTCTTTAACCTGAAAGGTGCAGGAAATGGTGATGTCAACGAACACGTAATGCAAATCATGGCCGACAATTATACGCCGGTCGATTCAACATTGATTCCTACCGGAGAGATTGCACCGGTTGACGGAACTCCGTTCGATTTCAGAACACCGGTGGCTATTGGCGAACGCCTGAACAGCGACCATATTCAGATGAAATATGGAGGTGGTTACGATCATAACTGGGTACTGAATAAAGCTGAATCGGGTTTGAATTATGCAGCAAAAGTAGTTGAGCCAACATCGGGCCGTACAATGGAAGTTTATACCAACGAACCGGGTATTCAGTTTTATGGCGGCAATTTTATGACCGGCAAAGATGTGGGTAAAGGAAAAACTTATGCCTATCGCGGCGCATTTTGTCTCGAAACCCAGCATTTTCCTGACAGCCCGAACAAACCAGAATTCCCGTCAACAATTCTGAACCCGGGTCAGGAGTACTATTCAATTTGTATTTACAAATTCGGGGTGGAAAAATAAGAAACAATTTTCCGTTTATATAACAGGAAAAGCCATTCCATCGATTACCACTCGGGGAATGGCTTTTCAGTTTTATTTTATCTGAACAGATTCATGATTAACATTGGATTTCATGTGAATAGCCTTAAAAAAGTCTATATTTGCGTGATTTTTAAAAGCCGTTTATTTTAATAGTTTATGAAAACTAAATTTCAGGAATACAAGCAGTTAGATCTTTCTCGCATTAATAAGGAAGTTTTAAAACGTTGGCAGGATGACGATACATTTCACAAAAGCATCAGCACCAGGGAGGGACATCCCACTTTTGTTTTTTACGAAGGACCACCTTCAGCTAACGGAATGCCGGGTATTCACCATGTAATGGCGCGTGCCATCAAAGATATTTTTTGCAGGTATAAAACCATGCAGGGATTCCGTGTACACCGTAAAGCCGGTTGGGATACACACGGTTTACCTGTTGAACTGGGAGTGGAAAAAGCGCTGAATATCACCAAAGAAGATATTGGGAAAAAGATTTCGGTTGAGGAATACAATAATGCCTGCCGCACCGAAGTGATGAAGTACACCCGCGAGTGGGAAGAACTCACACGCATCATGGGATATTGGGTGAATATGGATGATCCGTATATTACTTACGACAATCGTTACATCGAAACAGTTTGGTGGTTGTTAAAAAGAATCTATTCAAAAGGTTTGCTTTACAAAGGCTACACAATTCAACCTTATTCTCCGGCTGCGGGAACTGGACTCAGTTCTCACGAGTTGAACCAACCTGGGTGCTACCGCGATGTAAAAGATACCACCGCAATCGCTCAGTTTAAGGCCATCCGGAATTCAAAATCTGAATTTTTATTTGAGGGCGTCGATACAGATTTGTATTTCATCGCCTGGACAACCACTCCCTGGACCTTGCCATCGAATACAGCGCTTTGTGTCGGGCTGAATATCAGGTATGTAAAAGTGCGGACTTTTAATCCGTATTCGTATGTGCCCGTTACTTTAATTTTGGCAAAAGACCTGCTGGGTGTTCATCTTAAATCTGAAAATGAGGGATTGCCATTCGAAGAATACAAACCTGGTGATAAACACATTCCATTCAAGGTTTTGGCAGAATACGCAGGAGAAGAACTGAAAGGTGTCGAATATGAACAACTGATAGAATGGGTAAAACCCAAAGGTCGTGCATTTGAAGTAATTACCGGCGATTTTGTGACTACCGAGGATGGTACCGGAATTGTACACATTGCACCCACTTTTGGTGCCGACGACGACAGGGTGGCCAAACAAAATGGTATTTCACCATTGATTGTGGAGGATGCTGATGGAAAAACTCAGGCATTGGTCGATAAAACAGGGCGGTTTTTCTTAGTTGAAAATATGTCGCCGGAATTTGTGGCTAAACACGTAACCCTTCCGAAATACAGCGAGTTTGCCGGTCGGTATGTAAAAAATGAATACGATGGTGAACTGACAGAAAAAGATACTACTGTTGATATTGATATTTCAGTCATGCTGAAACTTGAAAACAAGGTTTTCAAAATTGAAAAGTACGTTCACAGTTACCCGCATTGCTGGCGAACCGACAAACCGGTACTTTATTATCCGCTTGATTCGTGGTTTATAAAAACCACTGCGGTAAAGGAAAAGATGGTGGAGCTCAACAATACCATCAACTGGAAACCTCAGTCAACCGGAACCGGGCGTTTTGGCAACTGGCTCGAAAATTTGGTTGACTGGAATCTCAGCCGCTCCCGTTATTGGGGAACTCCACTGCCGATCTGGCGAACCGAAGATGGTTCAGAAGAAATTTGTATCGGTTCGATGGAAGAGCTAATGACAGAAATTGAAAAATCGCTGGCTGCCGGATTCATGGAAAAAAATCCGTTTGCAGGTTTTGTAACAGGAGATAATTCAAAAGAAAACTATGATAAAGTGGATCTGCACAAACCGTTTGTAGATCACATAATTTTGGTTTCGGCCAGCGGACAGAAAATGTTCCGTGAGCCCGACCTGATTGATGTCTGGTTCGATTCGGGAGCAATGCCCTATGCACAACGTCACTTTCCAATGGAATGGAAGGAGAATTTCAGTGAAGTTTTTCCGGCTGATTTTATTGCTGAAGGCGTTGACCAGACCCGTGGCTGGTTCTTTACTTTGCATGCTATTGCCACCATGATTGATGAATCGGTGGCTTTCAAAAATATTATTTCGAACGGACTTGTTTTAGACAAAAACGGCAACAAAATGTCGAAACGACTGGGCAATGCCGTCGATCCGTTTAAAACCATTGAGGAATATGGTTCCGACCCGCTGCGCTGGTACATGATTACCAATGCACAACCCTGGGACAACCTGAAGTTTGATATTGCCGGTGTTGAAGAAGTAAAACGCAAATTCTTCGGAACACTTTACAATACTTACAGCTTTTTTGCGCTTTATGCCAACGTGGATGGATTCAGGTACGCCGAAAATGAAGTCCCGATAGAACAGCGTCCTGAACTCGACCGCTGGATTATTTCGCTGCTGAATACGCTCGTAAAAGAGGTGAAATGGAGCTACGAAAACTATGAACCAACCCGCGCAGGACGGGCGATTGCTGATTTTGTTTCGGAGAACCTCAGCAACTGGTTTGTTCGTCTCAGCCGCAAACGTTACTGGGGTGGCGAATTCACCACCGATAAAATATCGGCTTACCAGACATTATATACCTGCCTGGCAACCGTGGCCAAACTGATGGCACCAATTGCCCCATTTTATGCCGACTTGTTATTCACCGACCTGAATCAGGTTACCGGAAAAGAACCTGATCAGAGTGTTCATCTGGCCACCTTCCCTGAATTTGATGAATCACTGATTGACAAAGACTTGGAAGAAAAAATGGAACTGGCACAAAAATCGTCTTCGATGATTCTGGCACTTCGCAGAAAAGAAAAACTGAAAGTGCGTCAGCCGCTGGCAAAAATTATCGTTCCGGTTTTGAATCCACATTTTCAGGAGCAATTCGAGGCAGTTAAAAACATCATTCTGGCCGAAGTGAACGTGAAAGAAGTTGAGTTCCTGACCGATTCAGCAGGGATTATCAAAAAGAAAATCAAACCCAACTTTAAAACTTTGGGACCTAAATATGGCAAATTGATGAAACCAATTTCTGATGGAATTAACGGTTTCAGCCAGTTGGATATTTCTCAGCTTGAAACAACCGGAATTTATGAATTGCTGGTCGGTACTGAAAAAGTGATGATTACATTGGAAGATGTTGAAATTCACACTGAAGATATTCCGGGTTTGATTGTTGCCTCTGAAGGTCCGTTGACAATTGCACTTGATATCAATGTTACCGGGGCGTTAAAAGAAGAAGGAATTGCCCGCGAGTTTGTTAATAAGATACAAAACCTGCGCAAAGAGAGTGATTTTGAGGTTACTGACCGCATAATGATTACAATCGGCAAGGGTGAGGAATATAATTCAGCAATAATCAATTTTAAAGATTATATTTGCGCCCAAACTTTGGCAAATAATCTTGAATTGGTTGATAATCTGGATGATGTTAATGCTAAACAGGTTGAAATTGATAAAGATTTGTTTGCCGCCATATTGGTTGAAAAAACAAAAGTATAAGATGAAATAATATTGAAATTAGTAATGAATTTTACTAATTTCGGAAACTTTAGTTTTAACTGTTAAAAACTCTTTGATTATGGGAGAAAAGACAAGATATTCAGATGAGGAGTTGAAAGAATTCAAAGAACTGATTCTTGATAAACTTAAAGTTGCACAGGAGGATTACGCGATGTATAAAAACTCCCTGACACAAAGTGATGGCAACGACACACAGGATACTTCGCCAACCTTTAAAGTGTTAGAGGAAGGTGCTGCAACGCTTTCGAAAGAAGAAGCAGGTAAACTGGCCCAGCGTCAGTTAAAATTTATCCAGCATTTACAGGCTGCATTGGTCAGGTGCGAAAATAAAACCTATGGCATTTGTCGCGAAACAGGGAAACTGATACCCAAAGAGCGGCTACGCGCTGTACCTCATGCAACACTGTGCATGGACGCCAAAAAGAATCAAAGGTAGTAAAGGGAAAATAGCTGAAAATGCTCTGCGGATAATTCAGAAAAGTGTTTTCCGGGGGCATTTTTGCTTTAATAAACTTGTATGTCACGTTTCAAGAAATCAATTCTCATAATTGTAGTAATCCTGGTTGCCGATCAGGCATTAAAAATCTGGATAAAAACAACCATGATGCTTGGCGACGAGATTGTGGTTTTCAAAAACTGGTTTATCCTGCATTTCGTCGAAAACAACGGGATGGCCTTCGGTTTTGAATTTGCCGGTGAATACGGTAAAATGTTTCTCACCCTGTTCAGGTTAGTGGCCGTGGCCGGTATTGGCTGGTATCTTTTTAAGCTGGCAAAGCAAAAAGAACTGCCATTTGGTTTTATTGTCAGTATTTCGTTAATACTTGCCGGGGCAATCGGGAATATTATCGACAGCTTGTTTTATGGCATGATTTTCCAGGATAGCTACGGGCAAATTTCTGCTATTTTTCCCGAAGGAGGTGGATATTCCAGCTTTTTGCATGGCAGGGTGGTGGATATGTTTTATTTCCCGCTAATCGAAAGCCGTTATCCCGATTGGTTCCCTTTTATCGGGGGCAATCCGCTCGTTTTCTTCCGACCGGTTTTTAATATTGCCGACTCGTCAATTACCATCGGAATTTTTTCGATCCTGATTTTTTACCGGAAGTATTTCAACAAAGTGGAAGAAAAAGCCGAAGAAACAGATGCAGAACAACCCGCAGAAATTAAAAATGAACCTGTTGAGGAAATTCCTGAAGTAAAAGATTAACCAAATCAATCTTAAAATGGAGTCCGATTTCATTATATACAATACACTGACACGGAAAAAGGAAGTTTTCAAACCCCTTGTTGAGGGTAAAGTAGGACTTTATGTTTGCGGGCCAACAGTTTACAGCGACTCTCATCTGGGACATGCCCGTCCAAATATCACTTTCGACCTTTTGTTCCGTTACCTGAAATTTCTGGGATATCATGTTCGTTATGTGCGAAACATCACCGACGTGGGGCATCTTGAAAATGAGGCCGATGAAACAGGCGAAGATAAAATTGCCAAAAAAGCACAGCTTGAACAGCTTGAACCCATGGAAGTGGTGCAGAAATATATGAATTCGTTTCATTTTAATATGAATGAACTGAATGTTTTACCACCGAGTATCGAACCTCGTGCATCGGGCCACATTATCGAGCAACAACTGATGATTGATTCGATTTTAAAGAAGGGTTTTGCTTACGAAACAAACGGTTCGGTTTATTTTGATGTTGAAAAGTACAATCAGCAATATAGATACGGGAAGCTTTCGGGCAGGAATCTGGACGATATAAAAACCAACACCCGGCAACTTGAAGGGCAGGACGAAAAAAGAAATTCTTTTGATTTTGCTTTATGGAAAAAGGCTGCACCCGAGCATATCATGCGCTGGCCATCAAAATGGGGCGACGGTTTTCCCGGCTGGCACCTCGAATGTTCGGCGATGAGTACCAAATACCTGGGCGAACAATTTGATATTCACGGAGGTGGAATGGATCTGACTTTTCCACATCATGAGTGCGAAATTGCACAGTCAACTGCCAGTCTCGGGCACGAGACGGTTCGATACTGGATGCATAACAATATGATTACCATTGACGGGCAGAAAATGGCGCGTTCGCTGGGAAATTTTATTACCCTGCGCGAACTTTTTACCGGGAATCACCCGGTTTTGAAACAGGCCTACTCGCCAATGACTATCCGGTTTTTTATTCTCCAAGCGCATTATCGCAGTACCATCGATTTTTCAAACGAAGCACTGCAGGCATCTGAAAAAGGACTCGAAAGACTGATGACTGCGGTAAAAACATTAAGCGAATTAACTCCGGTTCAGGATTCAACAATTGATGTAAATTCGCTGAAAGAAAAATGTTTAGCTGCATTGAACGATGATTTGAACAGTCCGATTGCGATTGCCCATTTGTTTGATGGTGTAAAAATGATCAATTCCATAAAGGCGGGAAACGAGCAGATTTCAAAGTCTGATTTGGATGAACTGACTTCATTTTATCATACAATGGTTTTCGATATTTTAGGATTGAAACAGGAACAAACAACTGATTCAGAAAAGAATGAAATTCTTTCAGGGGCTGTGGAATTGCTGATCAACCTGAGAAAAGAGGCCAAAGCAAACAAAGACTGGGCAACATCTGATCGTATCAGAAATGAATTAAATGAAATCGGAATCGAGCTGAAAGACACCAAAGAAGGGGTTGAGTGGAAGCTCAAATAATTGCAGAATGAACGATTTTTTGAAATTGAAAAACGCGAAACATTAAACGATAAACTCAGAATTTTATGTTTTCAGGAATTGTAGAAGAATTTGGAACGGTTGTAAAAATCGAAAAAGAACAGGAAAATGTGCATTTTACGCTTACCTGTTCGTTTGTTGGCGAGCTGAAAATTGACCAGAGCCTTTCGCATAACGGCGTTTGCCTGACTGTGGTTAAAATTGACAACGACGCTAAAACTTACAAAGTAACGGCCATAAAAGAAACTTTGCTTAAATCAAATCTCGGTTTGCTGGAAGTTGGTTCGAAAGTAAATCTGGAACGCAGCATGATGATGAATGGCCGGTTAGACGGGCATATTGTTCAGGGACATGTTGACCAGACGGCCGTTTGCACACGCGTTGACGAGGCCGACGGAAGCTGGTATTACACTTTCGAATACGAATTCGATATTGAAAAAGCCAAACAAGGTTATATGACTGTGGAAAAAGGATCAGTTTGTGTTAACGGTGTGAGTCTCACAGTTGTAAATTCCAAAAACAATTCTTTCCAGGTGGCAATTATTCCGTTTACCCACGAGGTTACCAATTTTCACACTTTTAAACAAGGCTCTGTTGTGAATATCGAATTTGATATTATCGGAAAATACCTGAGCAAACTGAATTCTTTCAATTAAAACGGTATTACAGCAGAATTTGCCAGTAAACAATTATTGTTCCCCATTGTTTTGTTGAATGATTAACAGAATAGCATGAAACAAACTGCATTAATAACAGGAGCATCAAAAAGAATTGGAAAAGCGATCGCTTTATATCTGGCTGAGAGTGGCTGGAACATTGCCATGCATTATAATACTTCTTATCCCGAGGCAGATGAATTGGTTACCTCGCTTGCAATAAAATACAATAGTCAGATATTCAGGGCTTTCAGGGCTGATCTGAAAAAACCGGAAGAGGTGGAATCGCTCATTCCATCGGTTTTACAGGCTTTTGGCGGAATCGACCTGCTGATAAACAATGCTTCGGTTTTTGAACCTGCCTATTTAAAAGAAACGTCGGCGGCATTTTTCGAACACCAGATTGCGGTCAACCTGAAAGCACCATTTTTGCTTATGCGCGATTTTGCCAATCTTTGTCACAATGGAAATATCATCAATTTTGTAGATACACGGATAACTTCTTCGAAATCTGATTTCGCTGTATATACCTTGTCAAAAAAAGCTTTATGGGAACTAACGCGAATGGCTGCCCTTGAATTTGCCCCGGCAATCAGGGTGAATGCAATTGCTCCAGGTGTAACACTGGCTCCTGAAGGAAAAGGTGACGAATACCTGACAGAACTGGCAGAGAAAACACCCATGAAAAAGCCCGGAGGTGTTGAGCCAGTTATCAGGAGTCTGAATTTTATTCTCGAAAACGACCATTTAACCGGCCAGTTAATTTTTGCTGATGGAGGCGAAAACCTGGGACAAAATGCATAGATAAAGATGGCAACAATACGAATTAAGAATTTGCTGCTCAGAACTTTCATTGGGTTCAATCCCGAAGAACTGGTAAATAAACAGGATGTTATTATCAATATTGAAATTGAAACCGAAATTCCTGATAAAGCACTTGAAACCGACGAACCGGATGGCATCGTTGATTATAAGACAATTACAAAAAAGGTGATTTCGCTTGTTCAGGATGGCAGATTTAAATTATTGGAAGTACTCACCAAAAACATTCTGGACCTGGTAATGGAAGATGCGCGGGTGAAAAAAGCCCGTGTGGAAGTGGATAAACCTCATGCACTGCGATTTGCAGAATCGGTTTCGGTTCAATTGGAAATGGAAAGATGAACGAAGTAATTATTGGAATAGGTTCCAATCTTGATGCTGAAAACAATATCCGGAGAGTTTTGGAGATACTTACAGAAAAATTTGAATTACTGAAAGTCTCGGAATTTGTTAAAACAAAACCAATCGGGATAACGGAACAACCCGATTTTATGAACGGAGCCGCAAAAATCAGAACCACCGAAAATCAGAATAATCTTGAACACCTGCTCAAACAAATTGAAGACCAGATGGGACGCGACCGATCAGCACCTAAATTTGGTCCGCGTTGTATCGATTTGGATATTGTTGCATGGAATGGAGAAATAGTGGATAACGACTATTACACCCGTGATTTTTTGAAAAAAAGCGTTCAGGAAATTATTTGAATCCTTTTTCGAAATGGTGGTTAAACTGCTGAAAATTCATGGGATAAGGTTCGCCCATATTAGTTTCATATTTTTTGATGAATGAATTAAAACTGAATTTGGCAAGATTCAGGTTATTGGCTTTTTGCAGCGCCCAAACCTGTAAATAAATGGCCTCTTCATTCAGGTCGTCATAATCAAGAATCCGCTGGGCAATCTTTTCAATACCTGTCAGGTTCATTTCTTTCTGGTAAATAGAGGCCAGGTTCAGTAAAATATCAATTACCTGGTTACCAGTGTAGCCACGAATATCGTCGAGCCAGGACCAGTGAGTTCCCTTCAGAAACCTGCCACGTCTCACCATTTCAAAAAACGAAACGAGCAGTGGTTTTGAAAGTCCCTCTGGAATCTGGCAAAGTTTGTAGGCACTTGCAAAGTCGCAATAAAACGGTGCTTTCATTTTCATCTGCAGGTACCCAATTGTCGAGATAATCTCGATGCCATCAAAACGCATCAGCAGTTTTCTGAGTTTATTTAATGTCACCGACCGGTTGTTGGCAACTTTATCTGTCGGAATTCCGGGCCACAAAACTTCATTTATCTCATTAATACTGGCACCAATCCCGCTTCTTAATGTATAAATCAACGTAAACAGAAACAGCTCTTTTACTTTTGGAGTAAACATTTCTGTAATTTCTTCACCGTTATTATCAATGGCCTTAAATTCTCCAAAAAGTTCAATCCGGTTTTTCAGTTCCTTAACCTGTGTTTCTGCTTGTGTGAAAAATTGTTTCTTTTTACGTTTTCTGAATATAAATCCGCCAATAATACCTGTTGTAATTATTAAAAAGATGATTGTCAGGTAGATAATATTTTGGATAGCCTTGGATTTTTGATTGGCCTTTTTGGCAGGATGTACATTTTCGTCGAGTGAAAGCCGGTTAATTTCATCGTTTCCAAGCGGACGGTTCCAAATGAAAAGATTGTCGATATACCCGCGAAGACTGGCACCCGATGACAAAGCACTGCCAAGATGAATATCGCCGGTACCTGAAAAAGGCGGATGTCCGTTTGAACCTCCTATGAACCTGCCATTTAAAAATATCGACTGTTCACCGGTTTCGATAATATACCGCCATGCCAGATGATACCAGGTATTGGGTTCTAATTTCTCATCTGAGATATAATCATTTGCCCATAATCCGAAATACGGGTGACCTGAGCGTAATATAAGATGTAATCCACGTCGATAACCCGATTCATAATTCCCGATAATGGCATTATCCCCAAATTCAAGTATATCTGTAAATTTTACGAAACAGCTTACCGTAAAACTGCTGTTTCTGAAACCATACTGCTCCGGGTTTCCGAGGTTGATACTGGCATTTTCGGGCAAACGAAGCACGCTTCCTCTTTTGATATCCTGAACAAACGAAAAACTATTTCCTTCAAACGTTTTTTCGGGCGATACATTATTCATAACCAATCCGTCGAAATCAAAACTTCCGGTCAGATTTTCGCTGATATTTAATTGATTGGCTAAAATCTGATAGCTTTCCGGAATGGTCATTTCCCCGGTAACGATGATTTGTTCGGGTGTCATTTTAAATCCCGGGGCAAAAGGTGAAAGTATTAATTCTTCGCCACCACGATACGGAAAACTGAAATGGCCGCCTGTGACAAGTATTTCCGGATTTTTCCAGAACACTTTCTCCAGATTTTTACCCGCATTTTTTACGGTTCCTTTAACCCAGGTAAATGAGTTGAGTTGGTCAACAATAAATCCAAAATAGGATAATTCATTCCCCACAAATACAAAATTGGGTCGTTTGCCATATTTCTTCCAGTTTTCGAGCAGAAAATTGATGTAATCAGGAACAAGGGTCATGCTCACTCTGCCAGACGATTTTGTATTCAACTTTTCAAAATTTTCAACCACCATCAGTTCCTGTGATACTACCTCAATTTCATCATTCGTGAAATTACTTTTCAGAGGCTCTTCGGCAGAAATTACCAGCGCGTAATTTTTTACCGGGTGAAGTATTCTGCTGGTATTGTAAAAATTTCCTTCGGCAAAAAAAATAACCCTTCTGTTGGCCTGTATCAGATATTCCTCGGTTGGCCAGGCTTCTCCCTGTGGCAGATAAAAAATATGAGATGCAAGCTGAGATACATTGATTAAAGAATCGAGCAGGTGAATATTATCATCAAACCGTATAAATACCGGGATTGTTTTTGATACATCATTTTGAATCAGCAAATTCAGCCTTTCTAATAGGGAAGAGAATTTTGTCTGTGTGTTTTTTAAATAAAAATCACCTGATTTCAGCACTATTTCTGCTTCGATTCCCGAATTGTTATTCTCCTGTAATAATTCCCAAAGCGATTCATTGTTTATGTTTTGTGAATTTACCGCGGATATCAGAAATGTTTTGTCAGCAATGTTCCCCGAATAGGAAATGATGGAAGAAACAAATAGCAGGAGGCAGGTAAGGTTAATTTTTAATAACTTAAAATTTGCGCCATTTTTCTGATTTGTCATTCCCCGCTTCTTAATTTCAGATTATTTTATTTTCAAAAATATAAAAACATCACAAAGAAAGAATTTTTTTTCAAAAAAATAGCGTTGGTATAAATTACAGAAATATAATAATTTGATTGAATAATTAAGATGAAATTAAGTTTCGGTTAACTATCTGTGCGATGACTCGTTAAGTTTTCTGTAATAGGTTACCGTTAGTATTACAGTAAAATTTATGAAATGACCGATAAAACGATCAGATTGAAATATTTTTTG
>CAZXVT010000137.1:0-12492 GCA_964644015.1 uncultured Maribellus sp. | reverse complement strand
GTAGTACATATAGTACCTGATAATGTTACCATCAGAGGTAAGTTGTTCGATCACAAACTCTTTTATTTGCTGATGATTAATCTGCGCAATCAGTTCAAATCTTTCAGGATTTTTCAGCTCTTCGATAGATGGGTTCGCATTCTTCACCTCGACATGATAATTTTGATAATATCCTTAAAATTAATAAGTCGTAGTAAAAATGCCACAGGAACCGATAAAAAAAGCAGGAAGAAATAACCCAAAACCCAGTTTGTGAACATTTTCGAAATAAATGCAAGGGCAATGACACCCGTTGCAAATAGTACAAGCTGAATGATAAAACGAAAATCGGGTTTTAGTTTAAAAATAGTCATGGCGATAAATGCCTGCGTAATTCCTGCAAAAAGTTGAGTGGCAAGGCTGGAATAAGCTGAACCGAAAGCCTGAAATTTTGGGATCAGAATCAGGTTAAGAACCACATTCATAACCATTCCGGCAAAAGCCATGATGTTGAGTTGCCGGATACTTCCGTTGGCTGTAAGCAATGTTCCGTAAATGTACGACATGGCAATTCCGAGGAAACCTGTCATTAAAATTCCTAATAATTCGGATGAATGAGCTGTGTTTGAATGGTAAAGCGCTTCCATGATTTCGACATCGTAAAAAATGCTTGACAAAGCAATAACAATAGCCGGAATCATCAACAAAGTAAACGACAACCTGACCATTTGCCCTACATGATCTTTTTGTTTGATCATTTTTGCAAAAATCGGCAACAACAAACCGGCAACCAACACGCCAAACATCGAAACAGCGTCAAGCAGCCTGAATGCCTGGGCATAAATTCCTGCCTGCTCTTTACCTATTTCACCCGGTAAAAGCCGTTCTAACATCACTGCATCAATCCGGTTGTAAAACGACATCAGCAAAACAAGTAACGCGTATGGGTATGATTTCCGGAGAAAAACGGTGTAAAATTTCGGGTTAAAACGGATCGAAATACGTCCCGATTTTTTCAGTACTATCAGGAAAGTTACGATGGTGGTAATCAGATAAGCAGCAGTTTGCGAATAAACAAACCATTCGATGGTGAAATTTACCTTGAAACGGGCAGAAAACAGCAATACGCTGCAAATTGAAATCATCAGGCTGCGATCGAGAACAGAAATAATACTATCGGTTCTGAAAAGATGCAAGGCACTGATGTTGGACCGAAGATACAATGTAAAAGAAACAAGAAACTGGTTGAAAATGAGAAAGAAAAGCAAGTGAAACTGTACATTGTTGTAGCCCATTATTGCAGCCAGCACAAGAGTGAAAACAGTATATATAACAGCCAGAAGAAATTTCAGTACAACAATGTTTGAAAAGTGTTTTTTAAGAAGGAAATTGTGCTGGGCAATATTCCGGTTATTAAAGTTGGTAATGCCAACATCCAGTAAAATATTCAGCAAAAGAGAGAAATTAAACAGGGCGAAATACATTCCGTAAGTGTGGTCTCCC
Organism: uncultured Maribellus sp.; assembly: GCA_964644015.1. Classification (GTDB taxonomy): domain Bacteria; phylum Bacteroidota; class Bacteroidia; order Bacteroidales; family Prolixibacteraceae; genus Draconibacterium. Next base: position 11,010 of record CAZXVT010000137.1, on the reverse strand, counting down.
AACAGGTTTTGAACATTACGGTCGATTCCAAGAATCCAGAAAGGTTTGATAAGCAGGTTCAGGGAAAGCAATAATATAAGATTTGTTATAAACTTGCGTTTCAAAGCTTTCAGTTAATTAGTTAGTTTCCGGAAACATAAGAGTAATGGTAATTAATACCGTTTAGCAGGTACACCCTCTCTGTTGCCTGTTTTATTAACGAAAAATATTCAGGCTTATTTAAAATACAGGTACTTTTTTTTCTGAATTCTTTAAAACGAAATTGGGAGGATTTTAAGATAGTTTCAGAAAAACCGGCAGGTTGACTTTTTGTTTTTTGAAGTATGTTTTTGCTGAAAGTCTTCATTAACTTCTAACTTTGACAGGCAAAGATATCAGAAATAATTTCTATTTTACACCTTACTTATGAGGATTGCCGTAAATACAAGATTGTTGCTGAGTGGAAAACTCGAAGGCATCGGATGGTTTACTTTCGAAACACTTCAGCGTATAACACGTGACAACCCGGAACATGAATTCATCTTTATTTTCGACAGGCCCTATAATCCTGAGTTTATTTTTGCCGGAAATGTTACTCCGGTAGTGGTGGGGCCACCTGCCCGGCATCCGTTCTTGTTTTATCTCTGGTTTGATTTCAGGATTCCGGGAATTTTAAAAAAATACAAGGCTGATATTTTTGTGTCACCCGACGGCTATTTGTCATTGCGTACAAAAGTGCCGCAATTAGCGGTAATTCATGATATTAATTTTCTGCACCGTCCCGAAGATCTTCCCTGGTTAATGGGACATTATTACAATTTCTTTTTCCCGAAATTCGCTCAGAAAGCCAAACGCATAGCTACCGTTTCTTTTTACTCAAAGGAAGATATCGTTCGTTCATACAAAATCGATTACGACAAAATTGATGTGGTTTATGATGGGGTTAACGAGATTTATCAACCTATTCCTGAATCCGATAAAATAAAAATCAGGGAAAAATATTCGAGTGGAGAAGAGTATTTTCTTTTTGTAGGGGCACTTCATCCGCGTAAAAATATAAGTGGGTTGTTAAAGGCTTTCGATGCTTTCAAGTTTGAAACCAACCATAAAATCAAACTGGTGATTGTGGGTGGCGAGATGCACAAAACCGGTGATATTTTTGAAACTTACGACAATCTGAGGTTTAAAAATGATGTGGTTTTTACAGGCCGGGTTTCCACTGAAGAATTACGCGATATTTTCGGGGCCGCTTTCGGTTTGACCTTTGTTCCGTTTTTCGAAGGTTTTGGCATTCCGGTAGTGGAAGCCATGAGTGCCGGTGTACCGGTAATTTGTTCAAACACCACTTCGCTACCCGAAGTAGGAGGAAATGCAGTATTGTATGCCGACCCGATGAAAATCGGGCAGATTACCGAAGCCATGATACAACTTACTTCCGATAACAATCTGCGGCAATCACTGATCGAAAAGGGCCGTGAACAAAGGAAAAGATTCAGTTGGGATGAGACCGCCGGATTGCTTTGGAGAAGCATTAACCGGACTTTGCAGTAGAATAGTGAATGAGTGATTGGGTAAATGGGGAAGAGTGTTAAATTGAATAAAGGTTTGAAGCCAATGGTTTTACTGACAGAAAAAGATGAGCAAGTTACAGTCATATTTTAAAGAAGGAGTTTTGGAAGCCGGGTGCGACGAAGCAGGCCGTGGTTGTCTGGCAGGGCCGGTTTTTGCTGCGGCTGTAATTCTTCCCCCCGACTTTGAAAATGATATCCTGAACGATTCGAAACAACTTTCTGAAAAACTGCGCTACGAACTTCGCCCCATAATAGAAAATGAAGCGCTTGCATGGGCTGTTGCTGCAGTTGATAATCATGAGATTGATGAGATTAATATACTGAATGCTTCGTTTCTGGCAATGAACAGGGCTGTGGCAAAATTAAAAATCAGACCGGAACATCTGCTAATTGACGGGAACCGTTTCAGGCCACAAACCGATATTCCGTTTACCTGCATGATAAAAGGTGATGGCCGTTTTCTATCCATCGCAGCCGCTTCGGTGTTGGCAAAAACTTATCGGGATGATTTTATGAATGAACTGGATAAAAAATTTCCGGTTTACAACTGGAAATCGAATAAAGGTTATCCCACCGCCGAACATCGCGCAGCTATTGCACATCAGGGGATTTCTGAGTTCCACCGGAAGTCGTTCAGATTACTGAACGAACAACTGTCATTGCAGTTTTAACCTGTTTTATCTGCCTGAAAATAGTACATTTGCACTTTGGGTAACCAAATCATTTTCAACATGAACAACCTTTACGATGTAATTATTGTGGGTGCCGGTCCAGCCGGCATTTTTACTGCTTTCGAACTGATAAAAAACAGGCCAGAACTGAAAATTCTGATGCTCGAAAAAGGAAACGGAATTTACAAACGCAAATGTCCGAAACACACAAACGGCGGCATTTGTGTTCACTGTAAACCCTGCAATATTACCACCGGCTGGGCGGGTGCCGGCGCTTTTTCCGATGGAAAACTGTCGCTTTCGCACGAGGTTGGGGGAACTATTTCAGATTACATCGGGGTGGAAGCGGCCAACGAAATGATAACTTACACCGACGAAATTTATCTTGAATTCGGCGGCGACCCGAAAGTTCATGGTGCCGAGATTTCGCCAGCCATGCGCGAAATTCAGAAGAAATCAATAGAGGCAAACCTTCGGCTGGTGCATTGTCCGGTGAGGCATCTGGGAACCGAAAAAACACAGTCGCTGTACAAATCGCTGTTCGATTTTATCAGTTCGAAGGGTGTTGAAATACTTTTCCGGAAACCGGTTACCGATTTTATTTTCGATGATGGCACGATTACCGGAGTTGTGGTAAACGATGCGCAATTTGCTGCCAAAAAAGTAGTGGTTACCGTTGGCCGCGAAGGTTCCGACTGGTTGCTGAAAAAGTGCGAAACCCACAACATCAATACCGAAGTGGGCGTGGTGGATATTGGTGTGAGGGTGGAATGCCGCAACGAAATCATGCAGGAAATCAACAAGAATTTTTATGAGGCAAAACTAGTGCATTACACCAAAACTTTCGATGATAAAGTGCGCACTTTCTGCTCCAATCCGGGTGGTTTTGTTTCGTCGGAATATTACGACAACAACCTGGCGGTGGTAAACGGCCACAGCTACAAAGACCTGAAAAGCAACAATACCAATTTTGCATTGCTGGTATCGCAAAAATTTACCGAGCCGTTCAATGCTCCCATCGAATACGGAAAACATGTGGCCGATATGGCCAATATGCTGACACAACACAATATTCTGGTGCAACGTTTTGGCGATTTAATTCGTGGAAGACGAACAACGCCCGAAAGATTGTTCAGAAATAATATTATTCCGACTTTAAAAGATGCGGTTCCCGGCGATCTGAGCCTTGTTTTGCCTTACCGGATTATGACCGATATTATTGAAATGATTCAGGCGCTCGATAAGGTAAGCCCTGGCCTCGCCAGCGACGAAACGCTTTTGTACGGAGTTGAGGTAAAATTCTATTCCAATAAAATAAAGGTTAACAAAGCTTTTCAGGCCGATAATATCCGGAATCTTTATGTGGGCGGCGATGGCGCCGGAATCACGCGCGGTCTGATGCAGGCTTCAGTAAACGGGGTTTTGATCGCACGGGATATTCTGAAATCATTGTAAGTTTAAAAAAGCAATCTGTATTAACAAACGAGGCAGCCTGATTCAGACTGCCTCGTTTGTTTTATTAAAGGTTCTTGTCGGGATACATATCAATCCAGTGTTCCGGCTGGTTTTTCAGTTTTTTATCAAACCAGGCCATAATGGTATTGTGCCATTTAATTCTTTTGCTGTAATCAAGAATATGGTGGTTTTCCCCGTCAACCAAAACCATTTCAACATCTTTCCCAAGTATTTTCAGGGCAGCATAAAATTGCAGACTTTCACCAACCGGTACGTTTGTGTCGGCTGTTCCATGCAGTAACAAAATCGAATTCTGAAACTTGTCGGCATGAAATAACGGGCTGTTATCGACATAAATATCCTGCCGATTCCAGGGATAACTGTTTTTGGTTGCGCCCGAACTGTATGAATAACCCCAGTAACCCTCGCCCCAGTAACTGCTGATGTCGCTGATTCCGGCATGAGAAATGGCTGTTTTAAAAATATCGGTGCGGGTTTGCAGCATCATGGTTGTAAAACCACCGTACGAAGCGCCAATACAACCCACATTTTCAGCATCAGCAGCAGGATGGGCAGCCAGGAATTTTTTGGTTCCTTCAATAATATCGTCAATGGCTTCGCGTCCCCATCCGTTTACATGCAAGGCTGAAAAATCCTGTCCGAATCCGGTTGCCCCGCTGGGTTGCAAAACATATACAATATAGCCTTCAGCAGCCCAGATATTTTTTGGATACCGTCCGCCAAAAGCCCGGTTTGTGGGCGTGGTTCCGCCATAATAATTAACAATTACCGGGTACTTTTTTGATGGATTGTAACCAACCGGGTAATAAACCAGTCCATAAATGGTAGTGCCCGATTTATTGACAAAATTCCATTCTTCCGATTGACCAGATTCCAAATCTTCAAACTGTTCCTCTTTTGTTGCCAGCAATAACTCTGATTTACCGGTTATCAGATCCAGCGTGTACAATTTTGGCGGAGTATTGACACTGCTCCCCTGAAATGCAGCGACAGTTTTATTGGCGGCATAATCCACCGAGGAAATCACCTCAACCGGAACATCAATTTTTGTAAACGTTTTCTTTTTTAAATCAAGACGATATAAATTGACAAAATCACGTTCAACGGCTGTCAGGTAAACAAAGCCATCTTTCTTCCATTCGGCATTCTCCACTGCCGGGTCAAAATTGCGGGTCAGTGCCTCCACATTTTTGGTTTTCAGATCGAACAGGAAAAGCTGCCTGTCGTAACTGTTTGGAATCCGGTCGTCGCTCACATTCACACCCAATGAACCAAAGGTTTCTGGTCCGCCTGAAACAAGTAGCTGGTTACCGTCAGGAGAATACCGACAATTTCCGCCATAAAGTTTGTCCTTCCAGATGGTATCGGTTTTCATGGTTCGAAGATCAAGCTCGAAAAGTGTTTGTTTTGAAAATGGAACAACTGTGTAATCCATGTCTGATGTTGAGAACAGAATCCGCGAACCATCGGGTTTAATATCTTGCAGCGAAGCAGATTCAGCACCCGCAGTGAGCGGACGTGTCATTTTTGTTTTCAGGTCGAAAACGTACAAATACGAACGATCGCGGGTGTTGGGAATACGATCATCATTACCGAAAATGCGTTTTAAATCGCCCGGTTTTTCGGCTTCCACATTCTTTGAATACAAAAAATAATCTTCATCAGGCGACCAATTAATATTTCCGGGTTTATTCAATCCCGATGCAACAAGTTTTTCCTCACCTGTTTTTACATCATAAATATATACATCGGTTAAATCGTCGTTGTTTACCTGGTAGCTCAGCCGGTCGGTTTTTGGAAGCCAGTCGGCGCGGAATGATCCGTTGCGAAGAGCAAACAAATTGCGTTTCAGTTCCAGATCATAAATCCTGAATGAATTCTGAGTTTTGCCAGTGCCAGACAACACCTCATTTAACTGTATCAGCAGGTATTTTCCCGAAGCCGAAAGTCTGGCACTGGTTACATTTTCACCTTCGAGAACATCATAAATGGTAACCAGCCGTTTTGGATTGGTACTCCAGCTTAATGCTGCCGAATCGTTTGTGGCAATAATCTCAGCAGCAAAACGCAGCGAATCGCTTGTGCTAAGCAGTTTCACCATTATTTCGTGAACTCCGGTTCCGATTGAAAATTCAGCTTTAACCGGATTTTCTGCAACATTTTCCTGGGTTTTAATTTTATTTCCATTAAGGTAAAGTTCGAATATTGCATTGGTTGAAACGGAAAGTGTGGCTTTTGTCCAGCGGTCGCTTTTAACAAATCCGGCTAATTGTAACAGCACATCCGATTCATTCACCGCGTGAATCAGGCTGTCATTTGCCTGTTTCAAAACCGGCCAGTTTTTTAGTTCTGAATCATCGGTCGCCACATTTTTCAGCAGTGCTGCTTTGTCAAATGCTTTCCCATCAACCGAGGGTTTTTCAGCAAAAAGCGGCATGAACAAACGGGTGGTTTCCGAAATTCTCCATTCGATGCATGGCACCTGTTTCTGCGCCATTCCAACAGTCGTTGTCAACAAAAGCAATAATAAACTTATTGAGTTTTTCATATGTATAAGATTCAAGTTGTAAAAAGAAGAACTCAAAAATAGAAGAAATACGGTTGCAGGCATCAAAAAACAAATTGTATTATAAATCAGATTACATACTCGAAAATGACACAGAGTGCACAATGTATACTGTTTATATTGCATGAATCAAATGTTCATAAAATGGAGTACCACCGGGAGTTGGTGCGGAAACCGAACCGATTTTAAAGGTCTTTACTGCAATTATCGGTTTAATCCTGCAATAAAGAATTTGTGATGGATAAGTTTAATTTTCTTTTGGCTACATCCAAATATGTAGATTGTTGTATATTTGGGCAAAATTTTTGAAAATGACAATGCAATTTAAACAACTCGATATTAAACCCGAAGGAAACTGGTTTCAGCGGAATATTTTGTCGCAACACGGAAAGAAAACAATGATTTACATGGCAATTGGAGCGGTGGCCGCTCTAATTCTGACCTTTCTGACGGATGGCAAACCCATCAGCCAATTCACTGCCGGTGAGATTTTCCAGAGTGTTTTTATGGGCGCTGTTTTTGGGCTTTTTATCACAAACAGTCCGTGTGCGCGGGGCAGGTGCTGATTAATCCGGTCCTTGCCCGTGTAAATATTTCCCGGCCTGACTGTAGTTGATAAAAAACAAACTCTTCTTTATTCAATATAGAAACTGAAAAAGAAGAGTCTGTATAAGTAAGTTGTTTTATTTTTTACTGATAACCAATGTTTCTCCGGCTTTCATCACCACATCATATTCATAAACTTTTTTCAATACCGGAGTTCCCGGTTTTTGGTCTGAATTGATAACCGGTGTTTTTATCTCCTGTATACTGTAAAACGAATTGGAATTTGCCCCTTTTGCTTCTTTCAACCCTTTGCCTTTTAACGGAACATAAGAACGCAACCGGCAGTTTCCACCCAGGGCTGATTTTATTGTGGCAGCATTGACTTCTCCATCTTTCCATTGAATATCCACCTCAAAACCACCCCTGGCTTTCAGTCCGCTGATGCTTCCGTTTTTCCAGCGTGAAGGAAGTGCCGGCAAAAGATGAATGGCTCCATCTTGGCTTTGCAGCAGCATTTCAGCAATTCCTGAGGTACATCCGAAATTACCATCAATCTGGAAAGGCGGGTGAGCATCAAACAGGTTCGGATACGTTCCACCGCTCATTCTCCTGCCTGCGCCTGAAACAGGGGTAAGCTGATCGGTAATCAGTTTGTAAGCATGATCGCCATCCAGCAAACGCGCCCACAGGTTTACTTTCCACCCCATCGACCAGCCGGTTGATTCGTCGCCCCTGGCAACAAGAGATGTTTTTACTGCCTCAAACAATTCAGGATTTCTGTAAGGAGAAATCTGTGCTGAAGGGAAAAGTCCGTAAAGATGAGAAACATGACGGTGTTTATCTTCCGGATTATCCCAGTCATACATCCACTCCTGTAATTGCCCCCATTTCCCGATCTGCATCGGAGGAAGCCGTTTTTGTGCAGCTTTTATTTTTCCGGCCAATTCCTGATCGGTTTTCAGTATTTCAGCAGCTTTTGCGGTTTTTGAAAATAAATCAAAAACCAGTTGGTTGTCCATTGTTGTACCTGCCGAAATGGATGATTCGGGGTGATGGAGCGGTGAATTTTCAGGTGAGTTGGAAGGCGCTACCACCAGCCATTTGTTTGCTGGTTCCTCCACCAGAAAATCGAGATAGAAAACCGAAGCTTCCTTCAGAATCGGGTAAACTGATTCCAGGTATTTTTTGTCGCCACTAAATTCGTATTTATCAAATAAATGCTGCGAAAGCCAGGCGCCTCCCATCGGCCACATTCCCCAGTAGGCACCGTCAACCGGCCCGTTGATACGCCAGATATCCGTATTGTGGTGTAAAACCCAGCCGTTGGCGCCATACATGTCACGGGCAGTTTGGCGGCCTGTCACCGAAAGTTCTTTTAACATCTGTACCAACGGTTCATTCATTTCGGTGAGATTGGTAATTTCCGAGGGCCAGTAGTTCATTTCGGTATTGATGTTGACCGTGTATTTGCTGTCCCACGCCGGATAAAGCTGGTCGGCCCAGATTCCCTGCAGGTTGGCGGGTTGTCCGCCCGGTCTTGACGAGGAAATCAGTAAATACCGGCCAAATTGAAAATACAAAGTCACAAGTTGTGGGTCGTCTCCTTTGGCAAACTCCGCCAACCTCACATCAGTCGGCTTTTTTACAGCTTCAGTAACCCCAAGATCGAGTTTTACCCGATTAAAATATTGCTGAAAATCAACTGTATGATCAGCTAAAATCTGGCTGTAATTTTTCTTCAGCGCATTCTGAAGATATGCTTTGGCACGTTCTCCGGCGTTTGCGCTGATATCGTTGTAATTCACAAAGTTGGTGGCAATCGAAATGTAAATGGTAACAGCATCGGCGCTTGTCACATTTAAAACTGAATCGGCTACTGCAACCGAACCACCTTCGGTTACAAATCTTGCAATGGCTTCAAATTGAACTGCGCCTTTCACTTTTTCATGATCGCCGGTTGTTCCGGTCATCGTCAGTTCATTTCCCTTCGCAAAAACTTTTACTACTGAAGGTTTTGGCCTGTCAAGTCCGGCTGAAAAACTGATTGCACCCGGTTTGTCAGCCGAAATTCTTGCAACAATCACCTGGTCGGGAAACGAAGAGAATACTTCGGTTTTGTAGTTAACACCATTTACAGAATAACGCGAAATAGTTACCGCCTTTTCAATATCCAGTTCACGGTAGTAATTTGAAAAATTTTCGTGCCCTGCAAAATTCAGTCTGAGATTTCCAACCGTCTGGTAAGGCATCCCATGCGAAATTTTGCTGATAAATTTCTCATTAATAATGTCCTGGGCATCCTTGTATTTTCCTTCGAAAATCAGCTTTCTGACTTCGGGCAAAGCGGCTTTTGCTTCCGGATTATCATTTCGGTTGGGTTGTCCGGCCCAAACTGTGTTCTCGTTCAGCTGAATCACTTCATTCACCGGATTACCAAAAACCATGGCACCAAGCCTGCCATTTCCTACCGGCAGCGCTTCAACCCATTGTGAGGCAGGTTTTTCGTACCAGAGTTTCAGGTTCGATTCATCCTGAGCGTTGATTAAACCAACTGACAGTAATATCAATACAAACAGTGCCAAAGCTTTTTTACCTGATGTCTTCATCCGAATGTTTTTGTAATTATTTAACCACTCCTTTTTTCAGAATTATGTTTGCGTACAAAGCTGTTTCGCCCGTTGCAACCACTGCGTAAGCATTTTTTGCCCTTTCATAGAATTCAAAACGTTCGATGTATTCAAAATCCCTGAAAGGTTCTTTACTTTCTGCAATTACTTTCCGGTATTCTTCCCAGATTACTGGCTGGTAATTGTCGCCCGGTGTAACTGCCATCAGGCCAACCGGCGCATCGACATAAGTATCAAGCGGAAAGAATTTCAGAAAAGCATCCAGAATTTCAGGAATTCCATGTCCGTCTAAACGAATCAGCCTTTGTGCAACCGAAGCTGCCGGGAAATTTCCATCGGCAATCACAATTTCGTTTCCGTGCCCCATCTCCATCATAATTTTCAGGAGTTCGGGACTCAGGATTGAAGGAATATTTTTCAGCATTTTTCTTTCTTTTATTTGATTTCCTCGTCGAAAACAACTGCCACTTTACCGCATTTGCCGCTGGCCATCAGCGAATAAGCCTCATCCACATTTTCAAGTTTAAAACGGTGAGTGATCAGCGTTTCCGGTTTTACATTCCAGCGAACCAATCTTTCAACCAGTTCTTCCATCCGCCAGATATTGGTCACCCACGAACCGTAAATGGTTTTCTGGTCGTGAATGATATCTCTTGATGGCTGAAATTCAACGGTGCCACCTTCGCCGAGGAAAACGATTTTTCCCCACTTGCGTGCCGCCTGAATGCAGGTGAGGCGTGCTTTTGCGTGAGCCGAGCAATCAACCGATTTTTCGACACCGTGGCCACCGGTCAAATCGCGGATTTGTTCCACATTGGTTTCGCCGGCTTTGATTACTTCGTCGAACAGGCCTGTATTCTTAGCGATTGTCAATCTTTCGTCTATCACTTCGATACCATAAATTTTCTGGGCGCCCATCGCGCGGCAAAGCATGGCTGTGGCAAGACCAACCGGCCCGAGACCCGTCACCAGAACTGCATCATTCCCGCTGATTCCGATTTTTTCGAGACCTTCGTAAACCGTTCCGAAACCACAGGCAACCTGTGCACCGTCTGAATAACTCAGTTCATCGGGCAACAAAACAAGGTCTTTTTCTTCGGCCAGTAGATATTCGGCCATTCCGCCATCGCGCTGCCAACCGTATGCACGGCGGTACTGGCTGGTACACGAAATCATGTAACCACGGCGGCAGTCGTTGCAAACTCCACAGCCCGAAATGTGGTAAACGATCACCCGGTCGCTAGTTTTGAATCGGCGACAGCCCGGGCCTGTTTCCACAATTTGTCCGCACGGTTCATGACCGGCAATCATTCCCGGCTGGTAACCTTCCGGTCCTTTGCCAAGATGCTCGTGGTAAATACATCGGATATCAGATCCACAAATGGTTGACGATTTCATTTTAATCACAACTTCGCCATGACCGGGAGTTGGCATTGAGAATTCTCTCAACATGGTTGTGCTGTCGCCAGGCAATATTGCTCCTAACATTTTATTCATATCTTTTTGATTTTCTGGTTATATTTTTATTGCCGTGTTTTTTAGTTTTTGATTCTTCATTTTTTAGTTTTTGAATT
>CAZXVT010000136.1:0-12518 GCA_964644015.1 uncultured Maribellus sp. | reverse complement strand
TTGTAGAGACGCACAATTGTGCGTCTCTACAATCGATTTCAAAATCAAATAATTAAAAAACATATTATGGCCAGACCAGTTACATTATTTACCGGACAGTGGGCCGACTTGCCCATTGAAACCATGTGTCAGAAAGCGCAGGAATTTGGCTACGACGGCCTCGAACTTTGCTGCTGGGGCGACCACATGGAAGTTGCCAAAGCCGACCAGGCATATTGCGATGCCCGCAAAGCGCTGCTTGCAAAATACGAACTGAAATTGTTCGCCATTTCAACTCACCTCGACGGACAATGTGTTTCTGATAATATCGACATCCGCCACAAAAGCATTGCCAGTGCGCATGTTTGGGGCGATGGAAATCCGGAAGGAGTAAACCAGCGCGCTGCCGAAGAGATGATTAAAACAGCAAAAGTGGCTAAAATGCTGGGTATCGACACCGTTTGCGGTTTTACCGGCAGTCCGATTTGGCACCTGCTCTACTCATTTCCACCGGTCTCGCCCGAAATGATTCAGAAAGGATATGAAGAATTTGCCAAACGCTGGATTCCGATTCTCGACGAGTACCAGAAACTGGGTATAAAATTCGCACTCGAAGTACACCCCACAGAAATCGCCTTTGATATCCACAGTGCTCACCTGGCTTTAAAAGCGCTGAATTACCACCCTGCTTTCGGTTTTAATTTCGACCCGAGCCACTTTGGTTACCAGCATGTTGATTACGTGAAATTTATCTACGAATTCTCCGACCGCATTTTCCATGTTCACATGAAAGATGCTTACTGGAGCGATGTGCCCATGAGCATTGGCGTTTTTGGCGGCCACTCCAACTTTGGCGACAACCGCCGGTATTGGAATTTCCGCAGCCTGGGCCGAGGAAAAATCGATTTCGAAAATATCATCCGCGCATTAAACGACATCGGTTATAAAGGCCCGCTTTCGGTGGAATGGGAAGACAGTGGCATGAACCGCGAAGCCGGTGCCGAAGAAGCCTGCGACTTTGTAAAATACGTTGATTTCGAACCATCAGATGTGGCTTTTGACGACGCCATGCAGAAAGACAAATAAAAGAAAGTCTGAAGAATAATAAACTGACAATTACAATATGATTTCCGGTTTCCGACTACGGTATCCGGACTTTTCTAAACAAACCATGGATTTCTGAATTTCGTTTTCGGGTTTTTTTCTTCCGACTTCGGTCTTCCGACTTCCGACTGAATTTAACAACATGACCAACAGAAGAACTTTTATTAAAACCTCCTCACTGGCTGTGGCTGGTGTGGCGCTGGCATCAACCATGCCAATGGCAGCCTGCAAAGGCGCCAACGAAAAATTAGTGTGTGGAGCCATTGGCGTTAACGGAATGGGCTGGGCCGACCTGGCTGCTTTCCTGAAACTGCCCAATACCGAATGTGCCGCCATTTGCGATGTTGACGAAAGCGTTCTCAATAAACGCATTGCCGATACCGAAAAAATTCAGGGTAAAAAACCCGTTGGATTTAAAGACTACCGCAAGCTGCTCGAAATGCCCGGTATTGATGTGGTAATCATTGGTACACCCGACCACTGGCACTGTCTGCCGATGGTGGAAGCCTGTCAGGCCGGGAAAGATGTGTATTGCGAAAAACCATTGGGTAATTCTATCGAAGAAATCAATGTGATGGAAGCCACCGCCAACAAATACAACACGGTGGTGCAGGTGGGTATGTGGCAACGCAGCGATCCGCATTGGCGCGAAGCAGTTGACTTTGTAAAATCGGGTCAGCTGGGTAAAATCCGCACCGTGCGTACCTGGGCTTATCAGGGTTGGATGGAACCTGTTCCGGTAAAACCCGACAGTGAAGTACCGGCTGGTGTTGACTACGATTTTTGGTTAGGTCCTGCTCCGCTTCGTCCGTTTAATCCGAACCGCTTTCATTTTAATTTCCGCTGGTTTTACGACTATGCCGGTGGTTTGATGACCGACTGGGGTGTGCACATTATCGACTACGGATTATTCGGAATGGGCGACCCGACTCCGAAATCAATCATGGCCATGGGCGGAAAATTTGCCTATGCCGATGATGCTTCGGAAACACCCGATACCCTGCAGGCTTTGTACGAATTCGATGGACACACCATGTTGTGGGACCACGGCACCGGAATCGACGGCGGTTATTATGGCCGTAACCACGGTGTTGGTTTTGTGGGAAACAACGGAACGCTGGTGGTTGACCGCGGCGGCTGGGAAGTCATTCCTGAGAAGAAGAAGGGCAAAGACCTGATGGAAAAAATAGACTATAAAGAAGGTACCGGTAAAGGACTTGACCTGCACATGGCCAATTTTGCCGAAGGTGTGAGAACCCGCAACCGCGATTTGAACGCCAACATTGCTGTAGCAGCCAATACCGCGCGCGTTGCTCACCTCGGTAACATTGCTCACCGCACCGGCCACCGTTTGTATTGGGATGCGGCAACCAAACAGTTTACCAACGACGACGCTGCCAACGGTTACCTGGTGCCAACCTATCGCGCACCGTGGGTATTGCCAAAAGTGTAGATAGTGTTTCACGCAAAGCCGCAAAGTCGCAATTTTACTTTATTTGCGTCCTTGCGTCTTTGCGTGATTTTTTTCCCTTCTCAATTCATCGCCAAACATAAGTTTCAGTCTGTTTTTTGCTGATAATTGTAATGCAATAGGCTAAAGCTCAACTTATCAGAACAAAAGCAAAAACCATTTTTCAATAAACTGAACTTTCACCATGAAATCAGACCGCCTTTTTTACATCGACAACCTCCGTATTTTTCTGATAGGTCTTGTTGTTCTGCATCACCTGGCAATTACCTACGGCGCACCAGGAAGCTGGTATTACAACGAATCTACCGTTGGCTTACCCGAAATTTTGCCAATGTCGATGTTTGTGGCCTCGAATCAGTCGTTTTTTATGGGGTTTTTCTTTTTCATTTCGGCTTTCTTTATTATGCCCTCACTAAACCGGAAAGGGGTGAAACAATTTGTTGCCGACCGTGCAACCAGGCTAGGTTTACCGCTTTTTTTCTTTTCTTTTTTGTTGAGTCCGCTCACGGTTTTTATTCACCATCGGATTGTGGAAAACAAACCTGAACCTTTCTGGCAATATCTTCAGCACGGCTGGGGAGTAAATGTTGGCCCGCTTTGGTTTGTTGAGGCTTTGATTTTGTTTTCGGCCCTGTTTCTTCTTTTTCACCGGCGACTGGCAGCCATAAAAATGCAGTTTCCGGGAACAGCGAAAATTTTGCTTTTTGCTCTTTTTACAGGATTGCTGCAGTTTGTTATCCGCATCTGGCTGCCGGTTGGGTGGAGTATGCCTTATACAGGTTTTCAGTTTCCGTTTTTTGTTCAGTATATTTTTCTGTTTGTGCTGGGTGTGGTGGCTTATCAAAACAACTGGGCCGATGCATTTACCCTGCAATTGGGGCGCCGGTGGTTTTTATTTGCACAGGTAATGATATTTATCGGGTTTCCGCTTTTGTTTCTGAAAGGCGGCGATGAACAAGCCGGAGTTGCACCATTTATGGGAGGTTTTACTCCTCAAAGTATCGGGTATTCATTATGGGAACAGGTTACCGGAATCTCTTTAATGCTGGGTCTTGCAGGTTTGTTTAAGCATCTTTTCAATCATCAGTCAACATTTGCACACCGGTTATCCGACAGTGCTTTTGGGGTTTTTGTTTTTCACACACCGGTAATTGTTGCGTTAAGTGCGGTTTTATCAGGTTGGCATATCAATCCGTTGCTGAAATTGGTTGTTTTGTCGGGGCCGGCGCTGTTGCTTTGTTTTGGTGTGGCCTGGCTCATCAAACAACTTCCGGGTTTGAAAAGGATTTTCTGAAATTATTGCGATGAACGGCGGGGCGGTGCCGGTTTGCCATTCCTGGGCTACAAAGAGGTCAGTCCTTCGGGCAGGTTTTATGGGATGGTTGTTGTCGGGAAAAGACACAAAAATTGGCCGGATGGTTGCGTACTAAGACGCGATATATCGCGTCTCTACTGCCTGATTCCTGCTGCTGCTTTCCAACTCACCTCTCATCGCTCATCTCTTTTTCTCACTACCGCATGTCGCCACCCAACTCCTGCCAAAAAACGTTAACACCCTGTTAAGGAAATCTTAAAGTCTGAAATCGGGTTAAACCTTCTGGAATGAAGTCGTTCAAAGCGTCGATTAAAACAATTTTCAGAAACAATTTAAATTTTAGAAAAATGAAAACAAGAGGATTTATGTTAGCAGTATTGATGGGTTTAACAACTGTTTTGTTTGCACAACCCAACGGAAAAGGCGAAGGAAAACAGGGAAACCGCGGCAACCATGAAATGCGCGCCGAACGCCAGCGTGGCCCGGGTAACGGGCTCGATTTAACTGATGCTCAGAAAGAAGCTTTTCAGAAAAGCCGGGTTGAAATTGAGAAACAGTTGCAACCACTCCACAACCAACTGGGCGAAGCCCGTGCGCACCAGAAAACACTCACCACTGCCGGAAAGCCTGACATGGATGCCATTAACAAAAACATCGAAAAGATGGGCGCTTTGCAAACCGAAATCGAAAAGATTCGGACAAAGCACCGGTTGGAAATGCGCGCTCAGCTAACCGATGAACAACGCCTGAAAATGAACAAGGCTGGTTTTGAAAAAGGCTCGGGAGAAGGCGAAGGCAGAGGCAGCAGACCGATGAAACACAATAGCGGTTTTTCGATGCTGTAACTGGCTTAAAATTTTTGTGAAAAGGCTGCCTGAAATTGTTCGGGCAGCCTTTTACTTTGGTTCAATCGCTTTAACAAAACAAAAAGAGAGCACTCATGAATGCTCTCTTTGCTGTTTATTAAAACCGGAAAAAACTGCAACCCGGTTTCAATTTTTTATACCAATCCCTGTGCAATCATCGCATCGGCTACTTTGATAAAACCACCAATGTTGGCACCTTTTACATAGTTGATGTAATCGCTCTGTTTGCCATATTTTACGCAGGTGCTGTGAATGTCAATCATAATCTGGTGCAACCTTGCATCCACTTCCTCGCGCGACCATGGCAAGCGCATGGAATTCTGTGTCATTTCAAGTCCCGAAGTTGCCACACCACCGGCGTTTGACGCTTTTCCGGGAGCGTACATAATTTTTGCCTGCAGGAAAACTTCAATGGCTTCGGGTGTCGATGGCATGTTGGCACCTTCGGCAACCAGCACACAACCATTCTGTACCAAAACTTTTGCTTCCTGTTCGTTCAGCTCGTTCTGTGTTGCACAAGGCAGTGCAATGTCGCATTTGATGCCCCACGGACGCTGGCCTTCGAAATATTTTGCATTTGTATATTTATCGCAATACTCCTGAATTCTGCCACGTTTGATGTTTTTTAGTTCAAGCACAAAAGCCAGTTTTTCGTCGTCAATTCCGTCGGCATCATAAATAAAACCATTGGAATCGGAGAGTGTCACCACTTTTCCACCCAGCATATTTACTTTTTCAACAGCATATTGAGCCACATTGCCTGAACCCGAAACAGAAACGATTTTACCTTTAAAATCCATGCCACGCATTTTCAGCATTTCTTCGGCAAAATAAACGGTTCCGTAACCGGTTGCTTCGGGTCTGATAAGGCTGCCGCCCCATTCAATACCTTTGCCTGTCAAAACTCCGGTAAACTCGTTCCGTAATCTTTTATACTGACCAAACATGTAACCAATTTCGCGGCCACCAACGCCAATGTCACCCGCCGGAACATCGGTGTTCGGACCGATGTGACGTTGCAACTCGGTCATAAAACTCTGGCAGAAACGCATTACTTCGTTGTTCGATTTACCTTTCGGGTCGAAATCGGAACCACCTTTTCCGCCGCCCATCGGCAAAGTAGTGAGGCTATTTTTGAAAACCTGTTCAAAAGCCAGGAATTTCAGCACACCCAGATTCACAGTCGGGTGAAAACGCAACCCGCCTTTGTACGGGCCAATGGCACTGCTCATTTCGATGCGGTAGCCTTTATTTACCTGAATTTCGCCTTTGTCGTCCTGCCACGGAACACGGAACATGATAATACGCTCGGGTTCAGAAACCCTTTCCAGAATTTTTGCCTGTTTGTACTGTGGATTTTCTTCGATGAAAGGCATCACCGATTCAACTACTTCCTGAACTGCCTGGTGAAACTCGTATTCATGCGGGTTCCGGGCAATCAGTTTTGCCATAAAGTCGTTTACTTTTACTTCGAATGCATTTGCCATAGTTATTATTTTTTTGTTGTTAGTAATTTCAATTTTATTATCAGTGAACTGATAACGGGTTTAAAAATAAGCTTCTGCGTTTTTAGTCTGAGTGAATTGGCAAATGGCTCCCTGTGAATTACGTGTTTTACTGATAAAAAATTCCCCGATGAATCCGGAATGTTAACAGGAGGTTAAAAACAGAATTTGTAAATCGATGTCGTTTTGTTAAGGAATTCATCATCAGAAAACATTAAACGCAAAGGACGCAAAGCAGACGCAAAGAATCGCAGAGACGGGTTTTGTAAGGTCTGCGGTACTCTGCGAAAAAACTCTGCGATTCTCCGCGGTAAAATTGAATCACTTCTGTAGTCAGAATAATTCCGTAACCGAATGCCTGACTTTAAATTTCAATCAAATTGTTTTTGATGGCGAACTTCAGCAGGTCGATGTTGGTTTTGAAGTTCAGCTTTTGCATGATGTGGTTTTTATGCGATTCCACAGTTCGGGTGCTGATGTTCAGCCTGTCGGCAATTTCGGGGTTCGAAAGTCCTTCGCCCCAGAAACGGATAATTTCAATCTCTCGCTTACTCAGGTTTCCGGGACCCGATTCGTCAAGTTGCCGGATGTAATTGTTCAGCAGGATTTCCGAAATGGGTTTGTTGAAATAATCGTAACCATTGCGGAGCGAATAAACTGCCATCACGACTTCACCAGCCGTGTCGTTTTTAGTTAACAGCCCTTTTGCCCCGGCACGAATCGATTCATAAACCGCCCGTTCATCGTTTTCCATTGAGATTACCAGCACTTTGATGCGCGACATTTCGCTGCTGATTTTTTTGATGAGGTCAATTTCTTCGGAGTGAAATTTATGCAGATGAATAATCAGCACGTTGATTGTAACAGTCCGAGAAGCCCTGATAAAATCGCTGACACGGCTGAACTGCCCTGTCACTGAAATATCCTCTTTTGCCGAAAGCATTGTGGAAAGGCTTTCCAGCAACAGGGGACTTTGCAAATCGAGGAGCGCAACGGCAATCATTTTTTATTCGTTTTCGATGATGATTGATTTTCTTTTCCGGCCATCCATCAGCACAGTCAGCGGTTTTTCGAACCGAATGTGTTTGAAAAAGCTGGTTCTGTGTACAATCTCTTTTCCTTTTATTTTGTCCCAGCAAATATAATTCACCGGGTGGCCGTGTTGAACCGAAAAATACCCGATGTTCATCGACGTTACATTGTGGAAAAAGTGCGAACCCAGCGAGGCATCCAGCGGAAAGTCGGGCAACCCCAATTCGATAATGATTTTGGCGTTACAGATTTGCGGCCACACCACCGGAATACCCACAGTCTTATCCTGCGTTCCCCAACGCCCCGGTCCGATAAGGATGTATTGCCGGTTCTGGTTGAGCATGATGCGGTTGAGATAGTCAATTTCTTCGGCCATTTCCAGCGTTTTCAGTTTGTTGAAATGGTCGGTGTCCATGTATATCACATCGGTGAGGTAGTCGATTTTTCCGTTGCCCATGCTGGCTTCGCTGTACAAAATCACTTTATCGGCTTCAACACTATCGGGGTCGATATCAAAACTAAGCTGGTTGCCCACCAGCGGTTTTATCTGCAAAAGATAAAACGAAGCTTTTTCATCGCTGTCGGTGTTTAAATCGACGGCAAATTCTATTTCCACCGGTTTTCCGAGCGCTTCTTTCACCGTGTTCAGAATCACATCGATGGTGCGGCTCAGCGGAATGTATTCATAATTCAGGATGTTGGCAAAATTCATCACCCGCGGCCCTTTTGCGTTGATTCCGGGAAGAAGACTGTCGTTGTCGCGGTTGTACACCGAAACACAATGCCGGATGGTGTCGTGTTTTTCGGCTTCCGAAATATCCAGCGAAACCAGCGCTGCTTTGTCGCCGTGTTTCAGGTAGTCGATGTCGCTGATGCTCATGTCCACGGCAAAAAACTTCACCTGCGTGGTTTTCAGCAGGTCTTTCATTGAAACCACGTCGGTTTGTGGGTAGCGCGGCGAAAACCGGAATGCCCGGCCACCTTCCACCACGTAAGTTCCCAGTCCGAGGGCAATAACCGCAAAACCATCATCGGGACTCATGTGTGAAACCGGGTAAAAATTGTAGCTCTGCGCGGTACCGCTGATGTGCGGATAATAATAATGGTCGTGAAAATCGCCCACCAGTTCCTGCAAAACAACCGCCATTTTTTCCTCTTCAATGCGGTGGTGCACCGCCCTGAAATAGGTACGCGCCTGTGGTGAAAACACCGATGCAAAAACAAGTTTGATGGCCGTTACCAGCGATTCAAGGCGTTCTTCGTCTGACGACTGGTTATTCGGAATGATATACGTATCAAAAATACCGGCAAACGGATGCGAAAGCGAGTCTTCAAAAATGCTTGACGAGCGCACCGCAATGGGTTTTCTGATTTGTTTGATAAACACCTTCAGCCTTTTCTCCAGCTTGTGGCTCAGCGAACCGCCCACAAACATCGCCTTTGTTTTTTCAAAGTTTTTCTCTTTGTAAATTTTGTCGAAAAGCTGGTTGCGCTGCATAAAATGCACAAACTCGTCGGTGCCGATTACCGCTGTGATGGGAGTGCGGATGTTGATATCGTTGGTATATTCCGAAAAATCGAGATTATAAATCAGCGTGTTGATAAAAGCCAGACCACGCCCTTTTCCGCCCAGCGAACCGGTTGCCAGCGATACGATATTTTTTTCGGTAAAATCAAACGAGTCGTCGAAACCGAGCACCCTGCCGCGCTTTTTATCCTCGCGGGCTTTGTCGATGGTGTGGAGCAAAACGCTGCGCACCTTTTCGGGGTCTTCGTTTTCCATGGTGCGGATGGGGTTCAGAATTTTGGCAATGTGAATTTCGCCGCGCGCCATCAGCCAGAACGAAAAATGGTTTTTTCGTCCATGATACAAAAGCGATTCGCCGGGAACTGTGAGCAGCAAAGTTTCGAACTCACGCAGATTGGTGGCCACCGCAATTGCCCGGTTGTTTTCGTCGCGGAACACAAAATCGCCAAAACCAATGTTATCGATAATAAAATTTGTAAGCTCGCCCGCCAGATTTTCAGAGTTTTTATCCAGAAATCCGACGCCCATTTTCTTTGCTTTTGCAAGGTTTCGTTTTTCTGATGATTGCAGCAGTACCGGCAAATCACTGTCCTGCGATTTTATATATTGTGTAAAGTCGAAACCTGCGCTTTTGTTGTTGGTGCCGTTCTTTTCAAATTCAACGTCGGCAATTACGCACTGCATAAAATTGCGGTACTTGTTGTAAATGAACATGGCCTCTTCGTAGTTGGTGGCCAGCAAAATCTTGGGGCGCGACCGCATCTTCGAAATCTTGTCGAGTTCGTTTTTCTCCGAAGCAATAATCTTTTGAATGTGTCCGAAAACGATGGAATACAGTACAGAAAGATATTTTGAATAATACAGCGGTGAATCTTCAATCAGCAAAATTACCCGCACCAGCCCCACGTTGGTATCGTTCTCCACATTGATGCGGTCTTCCATCGATTTTACAATGGCAAAGAAAATCTGTGAATCGCCATGCCACATGTAAAGTTTGTCGATGTACCGGGTGGTGGTTGCCAGTGATTCGAAATAAGTGACGTTGGCCTTTTTATTCAGCAGAAAATAAACGGGCAAATCGGGACGGAACAGCCTGATTTGTTTGGCTAATGCAACCGGCGATTTTTCATCGTCGCCCACCGCAATAATCACAAAATCGAACCGGGCCGACTGTGCCAGCCCGATGGCCTGCTCATCGGCCGAAACCGCTGTGATTCGCGGTAAAGAGAAAAGACTGTACTGGTAAATTTCGCCCATGAAATGTTCAAAAAAGGCATCCTCGTTTTCCAGTACAAAAGCGTCGTAAAAAGTCGCCACAAACAGTATTTCCCTTACCTTGAACTTCATCATGTCGAGGTAAATATATTTATCCACTGTTTGCTGGTTAAAATATTGTTGCAGCGGTTTGCTGTTTTTAAATATTGAGTCGCGGTCGCCGATGGTTTTTAGCTCCTCCGTGCCCGTTTTTAACTGTTTGCTCAGCATGTCGCGGCCAATAAAATTATTGATATATCCGGCCACCAGTTGGGCGATGTTTACAATCAGGTTGCGTTCCTCTTTCAGAAACGGGCCTTCGTACAAACGCGGAAATTCGCGCAGGTAAAATATTTCAATCCACCCTTTTTTATTGTCGATGGTAACAAAAGCTTCGGCCTGCCGCCACTGCGTTTCTTTAAAAGGCTTGCTTACGACCAAAATATCTTCATAAGAAATGCGCGCCACCGTCTCTCCGGGATATTGCCACGAATCGGGCAGTATTTCGCAGATTTCCTGCAAGGTTTCCTCCATGCTTTTTCCTTCCGAAATAATGGTGGTGGTTTTGTTAATGGCATCGAGTTCCTTTAACCGTTCGGTGTTGTCCACCATCAGGCGGTTGAGCAGCTTTTTGGCAGCCACCCCCGAAATGATATCGGCCAGGTGGTTCAGCAGGTTGCGTTCTTCTTTCAGAAACGGTCCTTCATCGAGCAGCGGAAAATCCTTGAGATAATATACTTCGATGGTTCCTTTTTTCCCGGCCTGGGTTTCGAAATCCTGTTTTAGTACCCAGCGGGTTTTGTAGAAGTAATCCGAAGTATAAATTTTGTTATCGTAAACAATTCGGGCAGCGGTATATTTGGTATGTTGCCAGGCTTCGGGCAGTGCGTTGCAAATGGCTTTCAGCGCATCTTCCAGGTTGTTTTCCTGTTTCAGAATACTGGTAATCCGGTTAATTCCGCGCAATTCTTTCAGCCGTTCGCTGTTTTCGTGAAACAGGTTTCGGAGTAACTCTTTGGTGAGCGACCCCGAAATGAGGCTGGCAAAATTGTCAATCAGGTTGCGCTCTTCCTTCATAAACGGACCTTCGTCAAGCGTGGGGAATTCCTTCAGGTAAAAAACCTCGATTGACCCCGTTTTACTACCCGGAACTTCGAAAACCTGTTTTTGGAGCCAGGGTGTTTCGCTGAAGTTTTTGCTGACAAATATGTTATCGTCATAAGTAATCCGCACACAGGTAAATTCGGGATATTGGTAAGCCTGCGGAATGAGACTGCAGATTTCCTGAAGCGACTCATCCAATGGTTTGTTCCGGTTCAGAATTTCCACGGTGCGGTTAATACCCTGAAGCTCCTTCACTCTTTCATTCCGTTGAAAAAGGATGGAGTTGAGATCGTCTTTTGCATCGACTGGTAATTTTTTCGAAACAGCCATCGGTTAGCAATTGGTTTGCATTTGATGGTGCAAGATAATCTGAAAATTGGAAAACCGGAAATTATGATTTTGAGGTGACCAATTAACATTTTAAATAAGAACACTAAAAATACAGTTTAGCTTACAATTAAAATTAACTCCGGTGATATTTGGACATTATCACCGGAGTTGAAATTTCTGCGTTTTTTTGAATTTTATGATGAATGAACTAATTAATTGTCAACCGATGCAAAAAGGATTTGGTATTCAGTAATAAAGTCTATTTTTCAGATAAATCTGTTCCGGGCTATAGTCTGGTATTAATCGACCATTTTTGTTTGAACCAGCCTGTTTTGTTATCAATTTTACGGACATGTTTTGCAAATCCGCTCCAGATTTCACCAAATTCCTTGCTGTATTTTTCATCCAGTTTGCTTTCTAACTGACGCATAGTAACCGGGTCTTTATCACTAACCATCAGAATCCAAACCGGTGTGTCATTCCCAAAAACGACATTATAAACATCCCATTCATATTTCTCTCCTGTTTTTTTATAGAAATCGATGTATTTTTTAATGGCTTCACCTGCCTCTCTTTCATGACCCGGTTTCATATAGCAGAAAGCCCATTCCACATACTTCTTTTCCAGAGTCTGACCATATTTCCCGTCAGGGTGATAAGACAGATCAGGCATCCACTTGATAAAACTGAAATTCACGGTAGATAAATCACGAAATCCGCTACCATCATAACCATCCTGTTCATTTGCCTTTTTCATAAAAGTTTCGCCTTTTTTGTTCATGGCATCGATGGCGGCAAAATTCTCCATGGGCATCACCCAGAAATAGGAGTTATTATCGGTGCTATAACAATAAATCGACATGTCTAAGCCGTGTTTATTCCAAAGATCGACAGTTTCCTGTTGTACTTTGTTAAAAGCAGCCATATCAGAAGTGGCAACCATTTCTTCGAATACGGCAAAATAGACCGGAGCGGGCTGCTGGGCCCGGGAGCTTTTCAAGGTCATTCCTGTAGCCAGGATACACAAAAC
>CAZXVT010000135.1:0-12616 GCA_964644015.1 uncultured Maribellus sp. | reverse complement strand
TCCGTCGCTTTACCAGGCACTGGGTATTTATCTTCCTTTAATTACCACCAACTGCGCTGTTTTGGGAGTGGCAATTCTTGTTATTAAAAAAGAATACAACCTGATGGAATCGGTGGTTTTCACAATTGCCACTGCGATTGGCTTTGCACTGGCACTTGTCATTTTTGCCGGAATCCGCGAGCAAATCGAACTTTCAAACACGCCAAAGGGAATGAAAGGCATCCCGATTGCGTTGGTTACCGCTGGAATTCTGGCGATGGCTTTTATGGGATTTTCGGGTTTAGTTTAATTCATCACCGGCTATTGGATTTGTCGCCGAAACATTTAAAACAAAATGGAAGAAATCCAGTTAACACGAAAACAAAAAATTGGCCGCTGGCTGATTATCTTAGCCTCAATACCGGGTCTTGTCATTATTGTGCTTTTGTTTTCGGTTTTGTTGAACGGAATTTTTTCGGTGGCAAACGGTGGCAAATTCTTTGGTCAGCCCGATATTATTGGTGGTTCTCAGTTTTTATATGAAGTTTTACAGAATTTCATCTTAACCGTTTCTGTTTTATTATGGACCTGGATTTTCTGGATGAAAATTCAGAAAAACAGTTTTGTCTCCATCGGATTTTACCGCAATGCCGGCTGGGTAAAAGAAATTGTTCTCGGATTTGTTGCCGGAGTTGCTTTACTTGGCGCAGTGTTTCTGATTCTTTTAGTTACCGGAAATATTCAGATTGATTCCATTGAATTTCATCCGGGTTCATTGGCAACTAACCTCATTGTATTTCTGTTTGTGGGGTTTAACGAGGAAATGATTACCCGCGGTTATTTGATGGGGTCCATTAAAAAACTCTCCAACAAAGTTTTTGCGCTCGTGCTCGTTGCCGTTTTGTTTTCGCTGATGCACATCTTCAACGACAACTTTTCGCTGGTGCCCTTTATTAATATTTTCCTTGCCGGCATTTTACTGGGAGTGGTGTATGTTTATACCGAAAGATTGTGGTTTGCCATTTCGCTGCACTTTACCTGGAATTTTTTCCAGGGGCCGGTTTTTGGTTCTCAGGTAAGCGGAAATGTAACCGATGGAACTTTCATTCAACTTACAAAAACAGGAAACCCATTAATTACCGGTGGTGATTTTGGGTTCGAAGGTTCTGTGCTCATGACATTTCTGATGATTGCCATTATATTTGCGATTGGTTTTCATTATCATAAAAAACAAAATTCACAGGAAGAAACGTTGTAGTAATTAATCAGCAATATTTCCGCTGATTCAAAGGTTTTAACCCAATGGCAGAGGTCTCAAGTTATGACTTAACAAATTCCAGGTAAAATGAAATTTTTGTACTTTTTGATTCTTCTAATCCAGTTGCCAGCGTTTGTTTTTTCTTTGAATTCAGATGAAAAAGAAAAATGGCCGGGAAATTATCCCGTTGAAACACGCGATTTTACGGCTTATTTCAGCAATTGTAATGTGAACGGATCGGTGGTGATTTTTGACAATAATGTGCAAAAATGGATAGTGTCAGACACGACCGGAATTTTCAGGCAAACTTTGCCAGCTTCCTCTTTTAAAATCATCAACCTGCTGATTGCCCTTGAAACCGGTGTGATTGAAAACGAAAACACCATCCTGAAATGGAACGGCAAAAAAGATACGGTAAAATATGGTTACCGGCCTGAAATTTACCATGACATGAGTATAAAAGAGGCATTTGAAGTCTCGGCTGTTTGGGTATTTCTTGAGTTAGCTGAAAAAATCGGACGGGAGAATTACAAAAAATACCTTGCTCTTTGCAATTATGGAAATCAGAACCTGACCGGAAGTGACGAAGATTTCTGGAATTTTGGCCCGCTTGGAATTTCACCGGTGAACCAGGTTGAACTGATTAAAAATCTCTACAATGAAAAATTACCTTTTTCGAAACAGAACATGCAAATTGTAAAAAAAGTAATGCTTTCGGAAAAGGAAAATGACTACATCATTCACGCCAAAACCGGCTGGACACGCGAAGGCGGAATCAATACAGGCTGGTGGGTTGGTTATATCGAAACACCGAAAGGCGTTTATTTTTTTGCGACCCGTCTTTTGCAAGACCGCAAATTGAATGACGGGACCTTCGGCAACTGCCGGAAAGAAATTACCCGTGAAGTTTTTAGAGAACTGAAAATCATAGAATAAAAAGCCCGGATTACCGGTTCTGCGCAAAAATCTGATTTTTGCAATTGATCCGGCAGATCTCCCAATATCAAGATTCGTTTCTGAAAAATACTTATTTCTCTCCTATTATACGCTTTTATTCCGACTCCGGACTCCGGACTTCCGTCCATTCCTCTTAAACATTCATTTTAATCAAATTATTTAATTTTTTGTTTTAATCATTTGATTAATTTTAAAAAATTTGTTTTTACTTTGTGGCATAAATTGAAAATACGATGAATGCCATAAAGAAAGACGAACAATCATCTACCGAAGAAAAAATCAGGGAGGCTGCTAAAAAAGTGTTTCTGCAAAAAGGCTATGCAGGTACACGCACACGCGATATTGCAGAAGAAGCCGGAATTAACCTGGCTTTGCTTAACTACTATTTCAGAAGCAAACAAAAGCTATTTGAGGTGGTGATGCTCGAAAAAATTCAAAAACTGCTTTTCAGTCTGCTTCCTTCCATTCATGATGAAACCTCTACCATCGAAGAAAAAATCGACCTGATTGTGAGTGGATACATTGATGTACTGACAGAAAATCCGGACCTGCCTATTTTTGTGCTCAGTGAATTGCAAAAAGGAAGTTTTGAATCTTTCCCTGCCGTACCGATTATTCAACAAGTAAAAAAATCAATACTTTTCAGGCAATTGAACGAAAAAAGACCTGATCTGAACCCTATTCATTTAATAGTCACTTTATTGGGAATGACCATCTTTCCATTTGTTGCACGTCCTATTATCATGCTTTCAGGTATGACAGACGAAGAGTCGTACATGAAACTGATGCAGGAACGTAAAACCCTGGTCAGCAACTGGATGAAAAATATTCTGAACGAAAAAAACAAATCGATATGAGAAAACTGCTGCTGATAATTCTGTTTCAGGGAGTCATATTTGCGCAGGCCCAGGTAACACTCGATGACTGCCAGGAAAAGGCAAAAGCCAATTTTCCCCTGATCAAACAATACGACCTGATCAACCAGACAACCGAATATAATTTGTCGAATGCCAACAAAGCCTACCTGCCACAGGTAAAGCTGAATGTCATCGGAGGCTATATTATACAGGGCATTCCGGCAATGACAGTGCCGGGACAGCCTGCGGACGACCCGTCGAAAACACAACTTATCGGGATTGCCCAGGTAAACCAGGTTTTGTGGGACGGAGGTGCCACCCGCACTGCCAAAGACATTGCCAAAGCCGCAGCCGATGTGGAAAAAGCAGGCACTGATGTTTCGGTGTATTCCATCCGCGAACGTGTAAACCAGGTCTATTTCGGAATTCTGCTGATTGAAGAACAACTGAAACAGCTTGCCATTCTGGAAGAAAATCTGAACCGCAATCTCAACCGCGTGCAGCTTTCAAAAGACAATGGATTGGCTTATCAGAGCGATGTTGACGAGGTAAAAGCCGAATTGCTGAACCTTCAACAAAAACGGATTGAATTCAGATACGCCCGCCTTGGCTATATAAAAGTTCTTTCGCTGCTTACCGGTGAAGCTTATTCAGAAAGCAGCGAATTTGCAAATCCAGTCGTTGTAAATGAAATGCTTCCGTCGGAAAATAAAAGACCGGAATTGGATTTATACGCCAGCCAGCTCCGGTTAAACGAAATGCAATCAGGCATGAACAAAGTGGCGCTGATGCCCAAAGTGGGTTTGATGGGTGCTGGCATTTTCATAACACCGGGAATCAGTTTCGGGACTTCGAAAATCGAAAATCTGGCCATTGTCGGGTTAAGCGCTTCGTGGAAAATTGATGCATTGTATAAAAGCAGCAACAATAAAAACCTCGATAAAATAAAAGCTGAAAAGATTACCAACCAACAGGAAACCTTTCTGTTCACCAACAACCTGCAGCTTTCGCAAACCGCCAGTGAGATCGAAAAACAAAAGGCGATTATTGAACATGACAACGAAATTGTACGGTTAAAAACCGACATCACAAAATCGTATCAAACCCGGTTTGACAATGGAATGTGTACCATGAACGACCTCATCAACTCGATGAACCGCGAAAATGAGGCCCGTTCAAACCAGACGCTGCACAATGTTCAATTACTGATGAGTAAATATAACTATCAATATATCAGCGGAAATTAAAAAACAACATACAATGAACAGAAAATACCTGACAATTCAGTTACTGGCGCTCAGCACCCTGTTTTTCTCGTGCAAAAACAACGGACTGGAAAACGATGCCTCCGGAACTTTTGAAGCCACCGAAACCGTGATTTCTGCAGAAGCCGCCGGAAAAATTATGGCTTTCGACATTGCCGAAGGAGATGTGCTGGCTGCCGGACAAACAATCGGATTCATCGACAGTACCCAGTTGTATCTGTCGAAACTGCAGCTGCAGCAAAACCAGAAAGCCATTCTTTCGGGCCGCCCCGACACAAAAGTGCAGCTCGAAGCATTGCAGAAAGAATTAGACAATGCACTCAGCGACAAACAGCGCATTGAAAACCTGGTTAAAGGCAATGTGGCCTCGCAGAAACAATTAGACGATGCCAACACACGGATTGCCATTTTGCAATCGAAAATTGCGGCAACCAAAAGTTCACTCACCACCACTACTTCCACCATTAACGAACAGAGTAACACAGTGGCGATTCAACTGGCTTCGGTGGAAGATCAGTTGCGCAAATGCCGGATTGTAAACCCGGTGAACGGAACAGTTCTGACAAAATATGCCAACGCTTTTGAGGTGACTGCTCCCGGCAAACCGCTTTACAAAGTTGCCGATCTCACTGAAATGTACCTGCGTGCCTATATTACAGCTGATCTGTTTGGAAAAGCAAAGATTGGCGACAAGGTTATAGTAAGTATCGACGCTGCTGAGGGAACCACGAAAGAATACGAAGGCATTATTGAATGGATCAGCAACAAATCGGAGTTTACACCAAAAACCATTCAAACCAAAGACGAAAGAGCCAACCTGGTTTACGCAGTTAAAATTAAGGTGCCAAACGATGGACTGATAAAAATTGGGATGTACGGCGAAGTAAAGTTTTAAAGAAGCCGGAAGACCGAAGTCGGAAGTCGGGAACAAAAAAGCAACATGAAACCTGAGATTTGGAATTTGATGCTTGATACTCGATACCGATACTCGATTCTTGATTCTTGATTCTTGAAACCTGAAACTTGGAACCTGGAACTTGGAACTATGAACTTTGAACTTTGAACTTGATAATTTTTTCCATGAGCGAAGTAGTACTGAAAAATATAACCAAAACTTACGGCAAAGGCAGCATTAAAGCTGTAACCGATGTTTCGCTTTCGGTGGAAAAAGGCGAAATTTTCGGATTGATTGGCCCCGATGGCGCGGGGAAAACAACCATTTTCAGGATGTTGACCACTTTGCTGAAACCCGATTCGGGTGAAGCTTTTGTAAACGGATTGCATGTGGTGAAGGATTATAAAAAAATACGAAGCCGTGTTGGTTACATGCCGGGCCGCTTCTCGCTCTACCAGGATTTGACCGTGGAAGAAAACCTGAACTTTTTCTCCACGGTTTTCAACACCACCATCCAGGAAAATTATCATCTTATAAAAGACATTTACCAGCACATCGAGCCTTTCAAAAACCGCAGGGCAGGTGCTTTGTCGGGTGGAATGAAACAAAAACTGGCGCTGAGTTGCGCACTGATCCACAAACCAACCGTTCTTTTTCTCGATGAACCCACCACCGGTGTGGACCCGGTTTCAAGAAAAGAATTCTGGGAAATGCTGAAAAACCTGAAAACTCAGGGAATCACCATTCTGGTTTCAACACCTTACATGGACGAAGCCACGCTTTGCGACCGAATTGCCCTGATTATCGGAGGGAAAATCCTGAAAATCGATACTCCTGAAAATATTGTAAATGATTTTGGAAAAACAATCTGGTCGGTGAAAGGCGAAAATATGCACAAACTTTTGTCCGATTTACGCGAAAACAAAAGGCTGGCTTCATGTTTTGCGTTTGGCGACACACACCATGTAACACTGGCCGATGAAAAATATACAGTCTCAGAACTGGAAGTATTTCTGACACAAAAAGGCCATTCTGCAATCGAAATTCAACCGGCAAAACCCAATATTGAAGACTGTTTTATGGCACTCGGTTCCGAAAACTCTGAAAACGCAGCCCTATGAAAGTAATTGAAGTCGAAAATCTGGTAAAACGGTTTGGCTCCTTCACGGCTGTTGACCATATTACTTTCAATGTGGAGGAAGGCGAAATTTTTGGTTTTCTGGGCGCCAATGGTGCCGGAAAAACCACGGCCATGCGAATGCTTTGCGGGCTGAGCAAACCAACATCGGGCACCGGGATTGTTGCGGGATTTGATATTCGCAAAAACCCGGAACAGGTTAAAAAGAACATCGGTTACATGAGCCAGAAATTCTCGCTGTACAACGATCTGAAAGTCTGGGAAAATATCCGGCTGTTTGCCGGTATTTACGGAATGCCGGACAGCGAAATCGCCCGCAAAACCGACGAACTGCTGGCCCGACTTCATTTTGAGTCTGAAAGAAACACGCTGGTAAAAGCATTACCGTTAGGCTGGAAACAAAAACTGGCTTTTTCAGTCTCCATCTTTCACAACCCGAAAATTGTGTTTTTAGACGAGCCGACCGGTGGTGTTGACCCGGTTACACGACGCCAGTTCTGGGAAATGATTTATGAAGCCACTGCAACCGGAATCACGGTTTTTGTCACCACCCACTACATGGACGAAGCCGAATACTGCAACCGCGTTTCCATCATGGTTGACGGAAGAATTGACGCGCTCGACTCGCCACAAAACCTGAAAGAGCAATATGAGGCCGCAAATATGGATGAGGTTTTCCATCACCTTGCCCGAAAAGCAAAGAGAAAAGGAGATTGAAGCCTCCCCCTACCCCTCCCAAAGAGGGGAGAAAAAAAATGATTTACAAATCAATATCGTTTAGTTAATGAGAATGAATATAATTTTAACCGCAGAGAACTGCAAAGCCAATCGCGAAGAATCGCAAAGAAGTCATACGAATATTGACTTTGCGGTGCTTTGCGTCTTCTTAGTATACTTTGCGTTAAAACCTTTCAGTATTCAAAATCCTTAACAAAACTGCATTGATTAACGAATAATGATTAACGATTTACAATACAACATATAATGTCGTTTAGTTTAAAAATATACAGCATTCATTTTACCCCTAAATCCCCTAAAGGGGACTTGAACTGCTCCCCTTCAGGGGCTGGGGGTAAAATCGTACATCGTAAATAGTAAATAGTAAATAACAAATGGCACATCGTTAAATAGTAAATAATCCGAGATGAAACAGTTCAGCACATTTGTAATCAAAGAGTTTCACCATATTTTCCGCGACAAACGGACAATTTTGATTCTTTTGGGAATGCCAATCATCCAGATCATCCTGTTTGGTTTTGCCATCACCACCGAAATCAACAACATCAGCATTGCAATTTATGATCCCGCTAAAGATGTTGCCACACGCCGGATTGCCCAACAACTGAACAGCAGTCAATACTTCGATATTACCGCTTTTCTGAATTCCCCAGATGAAATCGGCGATATTTTCAAAGACGGAAAAACCGACATGGTAGTGGTTTTTAGCGAACGTTTCAACGAAAACCTGATGCACACCGGCAAAGCGCAGATACAACTGATTGCCGATGCCACCGACCCGAACAGCGCCACCACCATCACCAATTACGCAACCGCCATCATTGCCTCGTACCAGCAGGAACTGATGGCCCAAATGAAAATCCCGTTTACCATCACTCCCGAAATAAAAATGCTGTACAATCCACAAATGAAAGGAGCTTACAATTTTGTGCCGGGTGTGCTGGGGATGATCCTGATGCTGATTTGTGCCATGATGACATCCATTGCCATTGTTCGCGAAAAAGAGATGGGAACCATGGAAATTCTGCTGGTTTCGCCCATGAAACCCATTTTCATTATTTTGTCGAAGGCGGTTCCTTATTTCATCATTTCGGCGGTCAACCTGGCCACTGTTTTGTTGCTTTCGGTGTATGTACTGAAAGTTCCGGTGGCGGGCAACCTGCTCTGGCTGATCGTGGTTTCGCTGCTTTTTATTTTTGTGTCGCTGTCGCTGGGACTGCTCATTTCCACACTTACCAACACCCAAATGGCGGCCATGCTGGTTTCGGGGATGATGTTTATGTTACCCGTGATCCTGCTTTCGGGAATGATATACCCGATCGAAAATATGCCCGACATCCTGCAATGGATCTCGAATATCATTCCGGCCAAGTGGTTTATTATTTCAGTAAAAAACCTGATGATAAAGGGAGCCGGTGTGGAATCGGTTTTAAAGGAAATACTGATTTTGCTGCTGATGGCCGCGGTAATTCTTGCACTGAGTCTTAAAAACTTTAAAAACAGATTGGAATAGCCATGTTAAAATACCTGCTTGAAAAAGAGTTCAAACAAATCAGGCGAAACCCGTTTCTGCCAAAAATGATTTTTGTTTTCCCCGTGATGGTGTTGCTGGTTTTTCCGTGGGCCGCCAATTTCGAGATTAAAAATATCAACCTGTGTGTGATCGACAACGACCACAGTACTTACTCAACACGGCTCACCCAAAAAGTTATTTCTTCGGGCTACTTTAAACTGACGGAAGTTTCGGACAGTTACAACCGGGCTCTTGAATCGGTTGAACGGGACAAAGCCGACATCATTCTTGAAATACCCGCGGATTTTGAAAATAACCTGGTTCGCGAACAGACTGCCAAAGTAATGGTTTCGGCCAACGCTGTGAATGGCACAAAAGGAGGCCTCGGCAGTTATTATCTTTCGGGAATTGTGGCCGATTTTTCGGCTGAAATCAGGAGCACCTGGATTCCGGCAACCGGCAATTCACAGATTCCGGTTATTGAAATGGCCCCGCGTTTCCGGTTCAATCCCAACCTGAACTACCAGGTTTTTATGGTTCCGGCGCTGATGGTGATGCTGCTTACCATGATTTGCGGATTTCTGCCTGCACTGAATATTGTGGGTGAAAAAGAAGCCGGAACCATGGAACAGATGAATGTTACACCCATCACACGGTTTACTTTTATTTTCTCCAAACTACTCCCCTACTGGATCATCGGTTTTATTGTAATTACCATTGGTTTTGGCATTGCCTGGCTGGTTTACGGACTTGTTCCGGCCGGCAGCCTGGGAACGATTTACCTGTTTGCAGCCATTTATATTCTGGCCGTTTCGGGACTTGGCCTCGTCATCTCCAACTACTCCGAAACCATGCAGCAGGCCATGTTTGTGATGTATTTTTTTATGATGGTGCTGATTATGCTGAGCGGACTTTTCACGCCGGTAAAAAGCATGCCGCAGTGGGCGCAGGACATCACCATTTTCAACCCACTGAAATATTTTATGCAGGTAATGCGCATGATTTACCTGAAAGGCAGCGGCATTGCCGAACTCACCACACAAATGCTGGCCTTGCTGGGTTTTGCCCTGTTTTTTAATACCTGGGCAGTGCTGAACTATCGGAAAACGGTGTAAAAATCAACAAGCGTTTTCAATGGTGTTCGTTGGCAAAGACAGTTTTGTGTTTTGTTTTATGGAATTAAAAAGATTGTTGCCCGGCCGGGCAAGGTACAAATTGCAAAATTGCGACAGGGGTCATGTGTATGCTTTTTTAGGGTTTATACTTTCTTTTCTTTTAAATCGATATTTTCAATTTCAAAGACATCAACGCTAATACATTCAAATTTGTCAGGCGTAAATATTGCCAAATTGTATCCTCCAGAAAACAATGAACTTTGGAATTCAACTCCGTCAAAACCAATTGATTTTATAAATTCAGATAAATACTGTGTTGGCAAATAATCTAATTCATTATCACTTCTACGTCGAGGTTTTGACAGGTTAGTTTCAAGAGTAGTTATAAACGGCAAATGAATCAGGAAATCTTCTAATTCCTCCTGTTCTGCCAATAATACTGGGTCATAAGTATCACCCCTTAAATTGATAACTTTTATATCTTCTTTTGCTCTAAATTCACCAACTGTAACGTAATCAAATAAAGAAGCTCTAGCCTCATAAAGAGTCGTTTTTATTTGGTCCGCGAGATATAAATAAGAAATTCCAGTTGGATTTGCTCTCCCGGCTTTTGCTTTGTCGGCAGGGGGATTGAGCATATCTGACTTCCCAAATCCTTCCTTGTTCGAAATTCTTGCTCGATAAAATTTTTTTCCCTTGTTTATAGGCTTTTTGTAACGATTTAGTAATTCTTGTAATTTTTCTAAATCCAACGTATTTTGAATGTGAAAACGATTTGTTGTTTTTATTTCATCTGCAAACTTTTCCCACGATATTTGAAGTGGTTTAATTATATCAATACTTTCTGGGAGATTTGAACAAGTTAAAACAACGTTGTTTTCAAACAGAGACTGATAAGTACTGTAATCATCCTTGACAATATTTTGCAAAAGCAGCTTGGTGTTAAGACCTATTTTTTCAGAGAAAATTTTATTCTGAAAATCAATTTCAATTTGAGTTTCTATTGAATTAATTGAATCAGGATGAACAGAATATAAATCTAAGATGTTTTGAAAAATTAAACTTAATTCTGCTGGATTATAAATTGAAACTTTTTTCGAACCACAAAAATCACAATCTCCAATTGCGTTATTTCTATTTATAATATCTTTTAGATAATTACTTGAGAAACATTCAGTGCAACAGTTCATATCATATTAAATTTAGAACAAGTTCAATATGATGCATTATGGAAAGCTTTTTTATACTGCCTAAACCAGGGAAGTGTCCTGTGCGGTATAATTCTTTAAATTGTATGATTGCGATAGTATCAGGGATATTATTCTCTTCGCACCATGTTACCAATTTTTCCAGAGCTTCTGCAAACTTTCCACCAATATCAGAAGCATCATCGTTTGAATCGGAAACAAAATGTTTAATTCTTATTTTATTATCGTTATCGGCATATGATAGATGAATTGCTACTGCATAAGGAAGAAAACCAGTTTCAGAGTAATTGTCACCAATAGTTAAGAAATCGGAGAAACCCTTAAAACCATCTTGTTGATAATATAAATGTTCTTCCGAAAATTGACTGTCCTCCACGGCTAAATAATCGGCATTTTTTAATTGAGTAATAAAAAAATCTTCTAACCCAACCCAAGTATTTCTGTCAAATTCTCTATTGTAACGCCTACTAGTTTTTTGAAAATAAATTACATTATTTACAAAACTAAAATCATCGGTGAAGTCGATAACTGCTGAAACATTTGTTACTGCTTCATGTATTAAAGTAATTCCTGCGAATTCAATATCTCGTTCTCGAAGAATATCTAACATTTCTGGAACATTAGTACTCTCATTGACAATAATTGCTATTTGATAATTACTAAATCCATTCAGATGCTCCTGAATTACATCAAGCACGGTTCCCGAAGAATTTTTCAAATCACCTACCGATGGGTTTATTATGATATTGAAATTAATATTCTTATTTCTCAGCTCTAACAATGTTGATTTTAAGGTTGAAGAATTTTTTACAGGCTCAATGATTGGAGAAATACTCTCAATTTTGTTAGCCATTATCTCACTAATTTCTCGAAGAGCGATTAGTTCAAATTGTTTGCCTCTAAGGTATGGGAAATACATGCTATATGGTTTGGTTTAAAAAATCAAATAATTCTGAATATTCATTTTGATTCATATCTAAGGAATAGCAGATATGCTTTAATTCGTAAGGCGTTTTCTCAGACTTTAATAAATCCGGACATTTTAGTTTTCTTTCTTTAAGTTTTTGTAAAGCCAATTTTTGAAATTCTTTAACATCTATATGCCTAACTAATGAAACACATTCTTTAAAAATCTGAGTGTTAGGGACATTTGGTGGGCATCCAAAATATTGATTTACGATATCTAAATATTCAGGTTTACGTAAAGTCTTGAATATTGTCAAATGATTAAAATATATTGAATTATCTTTTGCTTCAACGATTTCCTTTAATGTGTTTTGTTGGGTGTATTCAATAATTCCAATATTTGAATCTCTATATTCAGCAATTAATTTGTCGATAAACTTTGAATTTGTGACAACATAAACCTTGTTTGCAAATTGGCAATAATCTGAGACCTGTTTTGAAAGTTTATCTAAACTATCTAATTCAGTTTTTATTTCGAAAATTCTAGCTTCCCCATTTAGCAAAACAAAATCAGCAATTGAACTACCGATCTTGAATTCATTAATAATGGTAGTCGTGTTAAGGCTATATTTTCCTAAGAGTAGTTTATTGATTAAAGCATTTTTATACAAGTACTCACTTTTATAGTTTGTTTGTAATTCCTGATATACAAATTCAATTAATTTTTTTTTAGTCGTAGGAGTCTGTAACGAAATGTGTTTGTTTATTCTATTATTTGTATATGAGT
>CAZXVT010000134.1:1463-12621 GCA_964644015.1 uncultured Maribellus sp. | reverse complement strand
GATTTAATTGGGTGAAAGAGCAGGAAATGTGAAATCGGAATATATTGATTTAAGCTAAATATTTATTAACTAAAAAAACGAGAACTATGAGGAAACTATTTACTTTATTCTTAGGAATTTTACTGGTAAATGCTGTATTTGCCCAAAGACCCGAAGGGGTAATTGTTAAGGCAACTACTGCTCCTGTAATTGACGGTGTTGTTGATGAAGTCTGGGCTACTGCAAATGTTTACAACATCGATAAAAATTTCAGAACTGAACTTCCCAGCGTAGGGGACCCGGGAGAAACAACCTGGAAAGCATTGTGGGATGATGATGGATTTTATCTGGTACTTCAGGTAACCGATGATGCATTTTATCCAAACTACATGGTTACTCCTGCGGGAAATGACTGGGAATATGACAAACCGGAAATCTATTTCGATGCTAATTTTATTCTTGAAGATGGATTAGGCGGAGGACAGGATGGTCAGGGACATTACCAATGGGCTCCAGCTTTTAAAGCTGATATTCTTGAAGGTGCTCTGCAAACAGATGCCAATACAGGAATTAAACATGCATTTAAAGTGGAAGATCCAAACTACGTAGCCGAATACTTCTTCCCCTGGGATTATCTGAAAGATAAAGACGGAGTAGGATTTGACAAAACAGGCGTTATGGGTTTTGATGTGACTATTATCGACAGAGATCCTGGTGATGCTGCCCGTAAACGTGCAGTTTGGGCCAATATGGGTGCTTTGGATGAATCATGGGCCAATATGGATGATGCAGGCTGGATTACTTTTGAAGGTGCTGAATCGAATGTTTTGATTGAAAAAATCACTCTCGAGGGTGGAGCAATTACCGAAGACAATGGAACATTCCAGGTTGTGGCTACAATCCTTCCTGCTGATGCAACTGTAAAAACTTTAAAATGGACCGTTGCTACAAAAGAAGGTAGTACAGGTCGTGCATCTGTAAGCAATACTGGTTTGGTTACTGGTATTATGGATGGCGTTGTGGTTGTTACCGGAGCTGCTCAGGATGGATCATATGAAGATGCTACCTGTGAAGTTACTATCAGTGGACAGAAAATCACTGTTGATGAAGTTAACATTGTAAAGAACGGTAAATTTGATTTGTTTGATCCTGTAACATTTGCTCCAACTTCATGGGGTAATTGGGTGGATGGAGATACCTATGGTACTGTGCCAGTGGTTACTGATGGAGTTGCCGTTTTAAACAGTACAGGTGCTCATGCTACTGAGAATTGGCACTATCAGTTCAACCAGTCAAATCTTGCTGGTATCCCTGATATACCATACATTATTAAATTTTTAGCCTGGGCTGATAATGACAGGAATATCTGCTTTGACTTTGAAGACACATCTGGCAATAACTACAATCGTTATGGTGTTTCTTCAGATCCTGAATCGAATGGACGTTCTGAATGGACCTTCCCGATTACCACTGAACCGACATGGTACACATTCCATGTAACATTTGATCAGATTGTACCTACTACTGTACAGAAAATTCAGTATATGATTTCGCAGGCAACCGGTACTGTTTATCTTGACAGTGTAAGTGTTGTAAGTGAAGCTGACATGGGATTGGTACCTGTATTGCAGAATAAAGCAGAAACATTCAAAGTTTACCCGAATCCTGTTGATACAAAACTTCATGTTACTTTATCATCAGCAGGTGAAAGAGTTGCTATTTTCAACAGTCTTGGCGTAAAATTGGAAGAAGTGGTTGTACCAGGTACACATCATATGTTTGATGTAAGCCGTTATTCAAAAGGCTTGTACTTTGTAAAATCAAGAGATACTGTAGTGAAATTTGTGAAATAGCAAATTTTATAAGCCGCTGGACTGCAAAGATTACATAATCTACAGTGCAGCTTAATCAACCGACCGTATGAGACACTACTTGTACGGTCGGTTTTTTTGTAATCTGTTTTGTAGTTTCCTGATAAAAAGTCTCATCTGTATATGATTTCCTGAAACATTCTTAGTGTGTTTTATCAGGGGCCTGTTCCCGCTAATTGGTAATGTATTTCAACACATATCGCTTACTTCCGGAATTAGTTGGTTTTTTTGTGTATTAATACAAATGTGTCTTT
The DNA here is from genome assembly GCA_964644015.1 of uncultured Maribellus sp. Lineage (GTDB taxonomy): Bacteria > Bacteroidota > Bacteroidia > Bacteroidales > Prolixibacteraceae > Draconibacterium. Next base: position 10,517 of record CAZXVT010000134.1, on the reverse strand, counting down.
TCAGCTCAAAAGACTTGAAAGGAAGCATTTTATTCCAATTGAAATCAGTCTCTGTATTCTCAACGCTGGCTGGTTTTTGTGGTGAAGTGCAGGAAATTATTTTATAGCTTGTAAAATCCGTGCATTTCACCCAAAGTAAACATGAAAAGTTGAGAATGAAAAAATTTTGTATTTCTATTTAATCACTCACTCTGAATTTTCCCGTTTTACATCAGGAAAACTCTTCTGCATTCAATGTGAGAGAGGGAAAAAGACACTGAGGTAGCTTGCCCACCTTACCAGCTTAGTCGGGCAGGAGATGAGTGAATTTTAAAACCCGACAAGAAATTCTTCACATTACTTATATCGTGATTGCTGATAATCGATTGATTCCATTTTAATGCAACAGTTTAAATTGTCGGGCAAATACTGTGGCAAAGCTAACAACCGGTTAACAGTTTATCGATGTATAATTTATTACTTCCGGGAATTTATTTTCAGGGGAATGTACAATATAAAAAACAGAGGCCATCCTTTTCAGGACAGCCTCTGTTTATACTTTTTAATCGGATTTTTTATTTTTCCAATTCAGATACTTTTCGTGAAGAATACAAAATATGTAGTGCAGCTGCTTTTCGTAATTCTGTTTTTACGTCGGCAACAATACCCATTTTTGTGTTCTCATCCACTTTTAAAGCGGTGATCATTTGTGGTCTTTCTGCTTCATCCCTGGCTTCCCTTTCGACAATAATAAAGTCTTGAATTTCAGAAACACCCGCCCATTTATCATTTAATTGAATACGGGATGCCGTACCAAAAGTTTTACGGTATTGCTGAAGCGGTTCACCAATATAGATATAGCTTACTAATGATTTTTTTTCAATTTTATCTACTTCAGTTGCTTCAGGGACCTTCACCTTAACCATAAGAGAAACATCCCTCATTTGCACAACCACCATAAAGAAGAAGAGCAACATAAATACCACGTCAGGTAAAGAGGCAGTAGATATAGGTGGTAATTCCTTATTATCGTCTTTTCTGAATTTACTCATGTTATTTTCCTCCTCCAACTTTTTTAGGTTCAGCTTCTGAGATCTTCTGAGGATAGATATCTTTTATAGCTTCCTGCTGTTCCTCGTCGCACTTATCGAACGTTTTACCGAACTTGCTCAAGGCCAATTCATTCCTTAAATCGTTGATTGCACCGACCAATTCATTCTGAACGGCGATGTACATTTCGTATTTGGTGTCACGGTCGTTTTGCAGGGAGATAACTCCTTTGCTGACCATTGTGGGACCAAAAATCGGAATATCTTTCAACTCTTTTTCAGGAAGATTTGGGTCATCGTTCGGATTTGCCATAAATTCTTTTGCCTTTTCCCGCAAGTCTGCAACACTAGACCATTCATTCTCAACCAGAAGGTCATTGTTACGGTTGACAAGAACCACAAAAACATTACGTTCATTTACATCAACGTCAGTTTCCTGCTCTTCTTCAACCCATTGCGGGAGCCTTCTCTCCAGACCGTTATCCACGTTCATTTGAGTGGCAACAAGGAAAAAGATTAACAACATAAAGGCAATATCTGCCAATGATGCTGCCGGTACTTCCGGTAATTTCTTTTTACCCTTACCCATGATTTTCCTTGATTAACTTACTTGATTAAACGTGAAACTGAAGCATATAAAATAGATACTACAGAAATTCCAAAAACAATGTATGTTGCAATTAAACCTGTGTCCACCCATTTCATAACAGATGGTGTTACAGTTCCATCATCGATAAATTTCTGCGCACCAAAAAATGTTGGCATGGCATCAGATGCCATCATGTAAGAAATAAGGACGACAATACCCATGAAAGCCATGGCCAATAATCCTTTTTTTGCAGCCTCAAAGTTGGTTGCCATCTGATAGAGGGCGAAACCAACCAGGACAACAACGCTGAATATCATTAATATGTAGGTCCATGTTAAATTTGTACTAACCCAACTGTTCATAACCGGATCAGCTTCATTGTCACTGAGATTTGCAATTAAGGAAATGGCAAGAATTGCAGTGATAATGACTAATACCCACATAAAAATAGAAACGTATTTTCCAGTTTTATTCATGGGTGTATTATTTTTTCAGGTTATGTTTTACAAGAAGGTCAAGTAATGAGATCGATGCGTCTTCCATAGAGTTGATCAGACTATCGATTTTATTCATACAATAGTTGTAGAATACCTGCAGAATGATAGCAGAAATCAAACCACCGATTGTAGTGATCAAAGCAACTTTAATACCACCGGCAACCAGTGAGGGGCTGATATCTCCTGCTGCTTCAATTGCATCAAATGCAAGCACCATACCTACTACTGTTCCAAGGAACCCTAACATAGGTGCCAAAGCAATAAATAATGCAATCCAGCTTAATCCGCTTTCCATCAAACCTGCCTGTACGCCGCCGTAAGAAATAACAGATTTTTCAACAACATCCATACCTTCATGGGCTCTGTCAAGTCCCTGGTAGAAAATACTTGCCACAGGACCACGGGTTTTGCGGCAGACTTCTTTTGCTGCTTCAATACCACCTGTTTCAAGTGCTTCTTCTACATTTTTCAGAAGTTTTTTGGTGTTAGTGGTAGCAAGATTCAGGTAAAGAACTCTTTCGATTGCAAACGCCAACCCTAATACTAAAGCTACAAGAATTGAAGTCATGAAGCCGGGGCCTCCTTCAATAAATTTCTGTTTTAAAGCACTGTGGAATGATTGTCCTTCTTCAGCCTGAGCAGCTGCAGCTTCTTCATTATCAGTAGCTACGTCTACCTGAGCCGCGGCTGGTTGTGCTGTGGCGGTTGAATCCTGCGCAACCACAACTTTTGATGCCATAAAAAATAGCACTCCGAAAACTGCTATCAACGCGAATAGTCTTTTCATAATTGTTTTAAATTTTTAATTAATAATCCCTAATTTGTTTGTATTGATTTTTGTTCAAAAAAATTCATTTGTTATCCTGTAATTTTTTACAAAGCGGAGAGAGAGGGATTCGAACCCTCGGTACCGTTTTGCAGTACACACGCTTTCCAGGCGTGCCAGTTAAGCCACTCCTGCATCTCTCCTTATTACTCTTTCAATATGCAAGAGCCTTAATAAATATTATTTGATGTAATGTCTTAATCTGAAAGTGAATAATTTGAAGATTTTTAATTGTTAATTAAAAATCTGAAAAGGCTTCTTAATTTCAAATTATTAACCTCTTGTTTCATCAAATTGTAATCAAAATCTTCAAAGAACTCGCTCCCAAAAAGAGGGCTGCAAATTAATAAAAAAATGTAATATAAATATGCTAATCACTAATTTCCCCTCGTAAACTTTTATTCAGATAGAACTTTATTTCGTTATTATTCAATCCCTGCCCCAACAGGAACATCAGTTTTGTTATTGCTGCTTCAGACGTCATATCTTTTCCTGAAACAACGCCGGCATTTAGTAATTCGAGACTTGTCTCGTATTGGCCCATTATAACTCTGCCGCCTTCGCATTGTGTGATATTCAATATGATTATACCTTTTTTTATGGCTTTTTTTATGCAGTTAATCAGCCAGGGTGTGGTGGGGACATTCCCCGACCCGAATGTTTCAAGCACAATTCCTTTTAATTCCTGAATGTTGATAATGGAACTGAAAACCTTTTCGCTGATACCCGGGAACATTTTTAGAATCACAACATTATCATCAAATTTTGTGTTAACCTTTAATATTCCGTTGTTTTCAGGCTTATAAATAAACTCATTACTGTATCTGATGTCGACACCTGCAACTGCCAGTGCCGGGTAGTTTACCGAATGAAACGCGCTGAATTGTTCCGAATCACGTTTTACAGTACGATTTCCCCGATAAAGATTAAAATCAAAATATATACTGACTTCAGGAACTTTACTTTTTCCATTTTCTTTTGCCGCAGCAATTTCCACCGAAGTAATCAGGTTTTCTTTCCCATCCGTCCTGATTGTGCCGATTGGTAATTGTGAGCCGGTCAGAATTATTGGTTTATCAAGGTTTTCGAACATAAAACTTAACGCCGAAGCAGTGTAAGCCATTGTATCTGTTCCGTGTAAAATAACAAAGCCATCAAAATCGTTGTAATTTTTTTTGATAGTCTGAGCAATCTTCACCCAAACAGAAGGAGACATATTTGATGAATCGAGTGCAGGAGAAAATGTAATAGTTTGAATGTGGTAGTTGAACTTGTTTAACTCCGGAACTTCATTTAATATCTGGTCAAATTTTACCGGGGTCAGTGTTCCTGATTCAGGGCGCTGCACCATTCCTATGGTACCTCCTGTGTAAACGATCAAAACGGATGATTTTACATTATTGCCCGGTTTCATTTTACTGGTTTGATTCGGGCGCAAATTTATCAAATTCCGAATAAAGTACGCGCGTTTGAGGTGGTTATTTCTGCAATCTCTTTTATCGGGAGTTCATATATTTCGGAGATTTTCTGGGCTGTGTAAACAAGAAACGAACTTTCGTTGCGACGGCCCCGTTTGGGTTCAGGTGACAAATATGGAGCGTCTGATTCAATAACAAGGTTATTAATTTTTACATTTTTCAAAACCTGTTTCAGGTTGCTGTTTTTATACGTAACCACACCACCAATACCCAGTAAAAATCCGAGGTCGGTTATTTTTTGTGCCTCAGTTTCATTGCCGCTGAAACAATGGAAAATACCTTTTAACGAACCATCTTGTTCGGCTTTTACAATCTCGAATACTTCATTAAACGATTCTCTTACGTGTATTACAATCGGCAGCTTTCTGGTTTTTGCAAGCTTTATTTGATAAATAAATGCTTCTTTTTGCTGTTCAAACCAGGTACGGTCCCAATATAAATCGATTCCGATTTCGCCAATGCCGTAAAATTTATGCTTATCAAGCCAGTATTCAACAACCGATAGTTCTTCCCTGTAATCTTCAGAAACCGAAGTCGGGTGCAATCCCATTAACGGATAACATACGTGAGGGTAAGCATTGCTGAGGTCGATGAGTCGTTTGATAGAGCCTGAATCGATATTGGGGAGAATAATTTTTTTGACATCATTGTTATAGGCATTTTGCAACACCTCATCAATGTCGTCATGAAAATCTTCAGAGTAAATATGCGAGTGCGTATCAATCAGCATTGTCAAAAAAATTTCGACAAAGCTATAAAACGAAATTATCCTGAAACACTTTTAAACTTTATCAAAAGATTAAATTTTAAAGCATTTCAGGATAAAAACGTGACTTTCAGCAGGAATCACACGATTCCCTGGGCAAGCATGGCTTCGGCAACTTTAACAAAACCACCAACATTGGCGCCTTTTACATAGTCAACCTTGCTGCCTTCTTTTCCATAGTTCACGCAGGTTTCGTGAATATCTTTCATGATTTGTTTCAATCTGAAATCCACTTCTTCGCGCGTCCAGTTCATTCTCATACTGTTTTGCGACATTTCAAGACCTGAAACAGCAACACCTCCGGCATTTACGGCTTTTCCCGGAGCGTAATCAATGTGATGTAAAAAATATTCCACTGCTTCGGCTGTACATCCCATATTTGATGCTTCGGCCACGAGTTTACAACCATTTTTTACCAGTTCTTTTGCATCTTCTCCGTTTACTTCATTTTCAGTGGCGCAGGGCATTGCCATATCAACCGGTACTTCCCACGGACGTTTACCGGCAACAAATTTTGCCCCGAATTCCTGTGCATAAGGTTCAACAATGTCGTTGTTTGTGGCACGAAGTTCCAACAAATAATCAACTTTATCTCCGGTGATTCCCTCCGCATCATAAATATATCCGTCAGGACCAGAAATGGTTACGACTTTCCCTCCTAATTCATTGATTTTTGAAATGGTTCCCCAGGCAACATTCCCAAATCCTGAAACAGCGATTCTCTGGCCTTCAATATCTTTTCCCAAACGATGAAGCATGTGCTGGGCAAAATAAACAGCTCCAAAACCAGTTGCTTCTGGGCGAATCAAACTTCCACCCCAGGCAAGTCCTTTTCCGGTGAGCACTCCTGTAAATTCGTTTTTCAGTCGTTTGTATTGTCCGAAAAGATAACCGATTTCGCGACCGCCAACACCAATATCACCTGCAGGAACGTCGGTATTTGGGCCGATATGACGGTAAAGTTCAGTCATAAAAGATTGGCAGAAACGCATGATTTCGCCATCGGTTTTTCCTTTTGGGCTAAAATCGGAGCCACCTTTTCCACCACCCATCGGCAAAGTTGTGAGGCTGTTTTTAAAGGTTTGCTCAAAACCCAGAAATTTCAGAATACTTAATGTAACACTGGCATGAAAACGAAGACCGCCTTTGTACGGGCCCAGTGCTGAGTTGAATTCAACCCTGTAGCCACGGTTGATCTGAACTTCTCCCTTGTCATCAACCCACGGAACACGGAACATAATAACCCGTTCGGGTTCAACCATGCGTTCCAGCATTTTTGCTTTCTGGTATTTAGGATTTTTTTTGTAAAAATCCCATATCGAGGTAATTACTTCTTCTACCGCCTGATGAAATTCACTTTCTCCCGAAGTTCTTTTCTCCAAATTCACAATGAATTCGTTGATGTCTGCTTTCATGTTAAGAATAATTTAATATTTGCACCAAAGGTATAATACTTAAAAGTGAAAAAACAACTTTTTGGAGACTAAGTATTGAAATCTTTTGGATTGATAATCAGTGTTATAGCATAAATAAAAAGATGTTAAAAAGCAGTGTGTGACAATTGTCAGAGTTTCGGACATAAAAAAGAAGCCCTTTTCTATTCAGAAAAGAGCTTCTTCTAATTATATGAGTTTTCAATTACATCATTCCACCCATTCCGCCCATTCCCGGGCCACCCATCGGCATTGCCGGTTTGTCTTCTTTTTCTTCCACAATCACTGCTTCGGTTGTGAGGAACATACCTGCAATTGATGCAGCATTTTCGAGCGCTACACGGGTAACTTTGGCCGGGTCGATTACACCAGCTTCATACAGGTTCTGATATACATCGGTGCGGGCATTGTAGCCGAAATCGCCTTTGCCTTCTTTGATTTTCTGAACAATTACAGCACCTTCTTTACCGGCGTTTTCAACAATCTGGCGAAGCGGTTCTTCAATGGCACGTTTGATAATTTCTATACCAGTCTGTTCGTCGTCGTTGTCACCTTTGATTGCGTCTAATGCTTCGATGGCACGAATATAAGCAACACCACCACCAGGAACGATTCCTTCTTCAACGGCTGCGCGGGTTGCACTGAGTGCGTCGTCAACGCGGTCTTTCTTTTCCTTCATTTCCACTTCAGAAGCAGCACCCACATAAATTACTGCCACACCACCTGAAAGTTTAGCCAAACGTTCCTGTAGTTTTTCTTTGTCGTAATCTGAAGTGGTGGTTTCAATCTGTTTTTTGATCTGGCCAACGCGTGCTTTAATTGCTTCAGGTTTTCCGGCGCCATTAACAACAGTTGTATTTTCCTTGTCAACAGTTATTTTTTCTGCAACACCCAGCATCTCAAGTCTTGCCTGTTCCAGTTTCATGCCTTTTTCTTCCGTAATTACAGTTCCGCCTGTCAGAATTGCAAGATCTTCCAGCATTTCTTTTCTGCGGTCGCCAAAGCCCGGAGCTTTTACAGCGCAAACTTTCAACGAACCACGCAAGCGGTTAACAACCAAAGTTGCCAATGCTTCACCATCAACATCTTCTGCAATAATCATCAGCGGACGGCCAGTCTGGGCTGTTTGTTCCAGTACTGGAAGCATGTCTTTCATGGTGCTGATTTTCTTGTCGTGAATCAGGATGAACGGATTGTCGAGTTCAGCAGCCATTTTTTCAGGATCAGTCACAAAATAAGGAGAAATGTAACCACGGTCGAACTGCATACCTTCCACTACATCAACATAAGTGTCGGTACCTTTTGATTCTTCAATGGTAATTACGCCTTCTTTGTGAACTTTTTTCATGGCTTCGGCAATCAGTTTGCCGATTGTTTCGTCGTTGTTTGCCGAAATTTTGGCAACCGATTCAATTTTTGCATAGTCATCACCAATGGTCTGAGCCTGGTTTGCAATGCTGTCAACAACGGTTGAAACTGCTTTATCGATACCACGTTTCAAATCCATCGGGTTTGCACCTGCAGCCACGTTTTTTAATCCAACTGCAATAATCGACTGTGCCAGAACGGTTGCAGTAGTTGTTCCATCACCAGCGTCGTCACCGGTTTTCGAGGCAACTTCTTTTACCATCTGTGCACCAAGATTTTCGTATGCATTCGGAAGGTCAATTTCCTTTGCAACAGTTACACCGTCTTTTGTAATCTGGGGTGCACCAAATTTTTTCTCAATAACCACGTTGCGGCCTTTCGGTCCGAGGGTTACTTTTACTGTATTTGCAAGTTTGTCAACACCGCTTTTCAGCAGGTCGCGTGCTTCAATTTCGAATTTAATTTCTTTTGCCATTTTTTTATGTTTTTATTGATTTTGAACTATGCGATGTACAAAACGTCAGTTTGTGACATTAATAAATAATCTTCGCCGTCAATGTGCAATTCAGTTCCTGAATATCTTCCGTAAAAAACAAGGTCGCCAACTTGAATTTCCATTGGCTCGTCTTTTTTAGGAGCGCCAACCAAAACAACTTTTCCCGATTGTGGTTTTTCTTTTGCCGAATCAGGAATAATGATTCCACTGATTGTTTTTTCTTCAGCGGCCTGCGGCTGCACAAGGATTTTTCCAGCCAGAATTTTACCTTTTAAATCTGCCATAGTTTTGTAGTTTTTATTTATTAGACATTAATTTTTTTAAATCGACACCGTGGTTTTACATATTTTGTGCCAATGCGGTTGTAGTAAATTAAAAGGCAAATTGAAAGACAAAATTTCACAGAGGGGAATAAATGTAAACATAAATTTAAGGGTTAATTTCAGATAATCAGGATTTTAAATGACTTGTCAGAGTTTCTGACAGGCTGGCAGAACCGATTCGTAAGCATAAAAAAAGCCGGCTGAAATCAACCGGCTTCGATATAAATTTTCTTAAATCTTTATTTAGTAG
>CAZXVT010000134.1:0-1453 GCA_964644015.1 uncultured Maribellus sp. | reverse complement strand
CAGTAGTTGTTGCAGCCGGAGCTGAAGTCGGGAAATTAGGAATTTGGTTCGGATCCACCGCATTTTCAATTTGTTTCTGAACACGTGACTGCTCTTCACCAACCTGGTTGCGCGGAATAAACGCTGTGCCAACAATCGCAAGGAATAAAAGTGCTCCTGCGAGACCCCAGGTTGCTTTTTCAAGAAAATCGGCTGTTTTGCGAACGCCCATTACCTGGCCTGCCGACTGGAAATTACTTGCTAATCCGCCACCTTTTGAGTTTTGCACTAATACAATGAGAATCAGCAAAACACAAACGATAAATATTAATACAGTTACTAAAGTGTACATTTTCTTAAATATTATTGTTCTTTAATTTTTCTATCTCTTTAATTTGGCTCGCAAAGTAAATACTTTTTTCCGGATATTTCAAACTTAATTTTTCGTAAGCTTTTTGTGCTTTTTCATATTTTTTTTGCCTGAGATAAATAGCTGCCAGCGTTTCTGTTATCAGGTCGTCTGATTCAACTGCCGATTTTTCTTCAGGATTCAGGTTGTTTTCCACGGCTTCACCGCTTGTAATTTTCGATTTTAATGAGGTATTTCCAGTTTTTAGAAATTTGTCGATTAATGAATCACTCTGTTTATCTGGTTGTTTCTCTGAGGTGTCAGGCAAAATGTAATTGCTAACGGCAATAAATGATTCTGCTTCTGTATCATTCAGATAGTTTGAAATTATTTTTTGATTTGGAATAATTGCAGACACTTTTTTATAAACATCAGCAAATAATTCCGGGTTGCCGGTTTTCAGTCTTTTCAGGTAAAAAAGCCAGCCTGCCTGAAACCAGGGATATTTTTCGGGAATGGTTTTAAGTTCGTTTTCAGATGCAGTTTCTGTCAACCACCGATTGAAAGAAAAATCTGAAGTGTTTTCAGTATTCATTTTACCAGTTAGCAATGGTGGCATTAAAAATATCTTCGGTAAGTTTTTTTACAATATCAAGGCTGAGATCATCTTCTATATCGCTGATAGACAGATTGCTGTCGTAATCTTCATAAGCAGAAAAAGTACGTTCAAAATTAGCATCCGGTTCTTTACTATTGGTGAATTTCAGTTTAACCGTAATCGTTAACCTGTTTTGTGCAGCCATGTCTTCTTTTTGAATTGACATTGGCCGTACCTCGTATCCTACAATCTGACCTTCGAATTCGATATCTCCATTCTCCGAAAACTCGTTCAAGGAGGTCTGACGGCGCAATTTCTCCCGCAACTCTTCGGTAAAAACCTGGCTGAGTGTTGGATTTACCAATCGTGCCCTGTTTGGAAAGTAATAAACTGAATAGGTTTTTACCTGTGGCGACAAGTTGGCTCCGGTAAACGAATAACCAATTTTGCACGATGGAATTACCGCAAAAATCAATAATACCGCAAAAACCGAAATAATCAGATGTCTAACCTTCAATGTCATATTC
>CAZXVT010000133.1:0-12730 GCA_964644015.1 uncultured Maribellus sp. | reverse complement strand
TACCAAGGAAGTGCTCTACCCCTGAGCTACATCGGCTTTAAACAGAACGAGACAGGAACTTTCAGTTTTCACCTAAGTTCCAGTCTCCGTTTCGAGCGGGAGACGGGATTCAAACCCGCGACCCTTAGCTTGGAAGGCTAATGCTCTATCGACTGAGCTACTCCCGCGTTTTGCCTGCAAAAATGCCGCGCAAAAATACAAAATTTTCAATACGGCAAGCGAAAAAAAATTTCGCTATTCATTTTTTAGCTTTTTGTTTATACTTTCAGAATTCTTCAGAAGATTTAATTTAATCTCCAAAAATCCTGATTTTATGTACAATCGGCTTAAAAAAATGCCATAAAGAGAACGCCCCAAATTTGGGTTTGCAAATGTAAAAATATTATTTAATAAAATTCAACTTAGCTCCGGCTATTTTTGAAATTTATTTGCTTTTAAGTTTATCCTTAAATTTGTCCAATTGCTTTTTGATTGCATCAATTGCTAAATCAGTTGCTTCCTCGAAAGAATCAGCTTGTTTCTTGGCAAATAGATATCCGTTTGCAGGGATGGAAAGTTTTAACTCAGAAATTTTATTATTTGTAGATTCAGGTTTGTCAACCTTTAATGTTACTTCTGCATTGATAATTCCATCATAGAATGTATCAAGTTTATTAACTTTCTTGTTAATAAAATCAACGAGTTTTTGATCGGCAGTAAAATGCACTGAATTAATCTTGATTTCCATAATCGTAATTTTTTATCCCCTCGGATGGGCTTGTTTATATATATCGTGTAATTTTTTAAATGTAGTATGCGTATATATTTGCGTTGCAGCCAGATTCGAATGTCCCAATAATTCCTTAACAGCATTCAGATCGGCTCCGTTGTTTAACAAATGTGTTGCATATGTATGTCGTAAAACATGAGGACTTTTTTTCTCTAATAAAGTTACTTTCGATAAATTTTGTGTTACTAATCTATAAACTAATTTTTCATAAACAGGTGTCCCTTTTTCTGTTATAAAAAATGCTTCTGTTGACTCACAATTTATATTACTTTTCAAAATAACATATTGCTCTATCAATTGGTTTATTGAAACCGGGTATGGAATTATTCTTTCTTTGTTTCTTTTTCCAAGAACCTTTATCTGAGAATTTCTTCTATCAATATCAGATTCTTTTAATCCTATCAATTCAGATAACCTGATACCGGTTCCATAAAACAAGGTCACAATCAGTTTATCTCTGGTACCAATAAAATCATTATCGAAATAACCGTTGTCGAGCAATTCGATTAACTTATCTTCCTCCACAAAAGAGGGTAGTTTTTTCCTGATTTTTGGCAACGCCAGACCTTTTGCAGGATTAAAACCGACAACTCCAAGTTTTATCAGATGCTTAAAAAATGATTTTAATGTTGTAATCTTTCTGTTAACCGACCGTGCAGAAACCTCATGATTCATGAGACTCACGATCCACTCGCGGACCAGTTTTGAGTCAACTTTATTAACATTAAATTCCCCGACCATGTTTGTGCAAAACTCCACAAACTGATCGAGGTCATTTTTATACGCTTTAATTGTATGAGAAGAACATCTTTTCTCATACTGTAAATAACTGATAAACGACTCCTGAAGTTCCATTTAAACGAAATAAACCAGGAATCACTAAAATCAATTAGTCTTCCTGCCGTTGTAAACCCTGAACGTAAACCGCTTTTTTTAACTCTTCCCTTCTTTTTACTGAAGGTTTTGTGAATTTCTGACGCTCACGCAGTTCTTTAATAACGCCTGTTTTTTCGAATTTTCTTTTAAACCTTTTTAAGGCCCTTTCAATGTTTTCGCCTTCTTTTACCGGAATTACTATCATTATTATTCGGTTTTTGTTTTTAAAAATTGAGGCGCAAATTTAGAAATAATTCGATTGAAATCAAATTTCGCTGTAAAAAATTATAATTACAATTTACCATCCCGTTTTCTTCCTAATTACTGACAAGTTAGATACGGTTTGACCTTTAAAAAGGTTTGCTCATCGAGTAAACTTTCTTTTCTCAGTTGTTCTATATTCGCGTAAGAACCATTTTTCTGACGATATTTCAGAATTGCATCCACCTGTTGCTTGCTAAAATAAGGATGTCGGATAAAATCATTATATTCTGCGAAGTTGATTCTGATTCTCTTTATGCTGAGGGTATCGGTATAAATATATGGTTCAATTTTCTGAAAAGTTTCAGGTGGAAAATTATAAATTTCAAGTAACTGAGTAGTATTTGAAAATCCTCCTAATAAATTACGGTATTTAATAATACGTTGGGCATAAGCCGGACCAATACCATTTAGTTTTAATAAATCTGTTGTGTCGGCGCTGTTTAATTCAATTAATATGAATTTTTCAGGGGTCGTTTTTATTTGATTCTCATCGATTTTTATAAAAAACTGAATTCTGGCATAAGTTGCCGAATCAATGCCGTAAATTTTTAACAAATCGGCTGCATTTCTGAAAACTCCTCCTTTATCTCTGTAACCAATAATATTTTTAGCCTGAAAATGTGATAATCCAGAGTTAACAAGTTCTTCGGCGCTTCCGGTATTGGGGTTAAAATAGTCGTAATTTGTAATCTTGATTGATTCTGGTTCTTTATCGTCAGATTTTTCTTTGGTAAAAGGAGTAATCCGGATATAATTTTGAATTTCTGAATAGAGGCTGTCGTTCACTCCATAAATTTTTCTTACATCCTTCGCCTGTTTAAATATACCGCCTGCATCTCTGTAATTCAGAATATTCCGCTTAACAAATTCAGGCAAATTCAATGAATCAAGTTCTTCTTTTGAAATCGTGTTCGGATCGAAGTAAAAAAGTGACTTTTCTGCTATAAGCGAATTACTTTTATTCTGATCAAATTTCTTTATTAAATCGTTATAATATTCTGAATTATCATCTCGTGGAAATACATCAACATATTTTATTATGATAGCAACAAAAAATGTAACCAACGCAATTGCTGCCAGTATCAAAATTGCATGTCTGTCTCCCTTGTTGAAATTATTGTACTCTCTGATAAACTTTCTGAAAACATTCATAGTATGAACGGGTTTATGTTGCAAACAACAACAGTTAACCCAAATTTATAAAAAATCAGAAAGCAACAAGCAAAAATAAATCTAATACCCGGCTTACACCTAAATCTTGATAATTCCAATCCCTTTCAGAAAAATAAATGCAATGGCCAAAGGAGCAATAAACTTGATTACAAACATAAATACCGGAATATATCTTGCTTTTATTGTTCCTCCATTGGTCAATTCATCCATCGTGTTTTGTCTCCCATAAAACCAGGCAATAAATATTACAATTAACAATCCTCCTAATGGCAACAGAATGTTGGCAGTGGTGAATTCCATCAACCCAAAAATTGTTAACCCCGCTATTTTGAAATCCGCTAGCGAACTGGTTGAAAGCACACAAAACACCCCTAAAACTGAAACAGAAATGGTTGCAATCCAGGTCGCAAAAGATCGTTTCAATTTTAGTTCCTCAACAAAGAATGCAACAATTACCTCAAGGACTGAAATGGTTGAAGTTAAAGCAGCTAATGAGAGTAAAACAAAAAATGCAACAGAAAAAAACATTCCGCCAGTCATTTGCTGAAAAATGTTTGGAATCGTAATAAAAGCCAAACCTTCGCCTGAGGCGGGCTCGATGCCAAATGCGAAAACAGCCGGGAAAATAGCCATTCCTGCTAAAACAGCAACCAAAGTATCAGTAATCACAACTGAAACAGCCGTTGTGGCGAGATTATCTTTTTTAGGAATGTATGAACCATAAGTAATTAATGTGCCCATTCCAATGCTCAGCGAAAAAAAGGCCTGACCCAGTGCCAGCAAAAATGTAGAGGTGGTGATTTTACTGAAATCGGGTTTAAATAAAAAGCTGAGCCCTTTTTCGGCACCCGGCAGAAGCAGCGACCTTACGATTAAAACAATCAGTAAAGCAAATAAAAGCGGCATCATTATTTTTGTAGATTTTTCAATGCCTCCTTTTACCCCTGCCATCACAATGATTGCAGTTAGTCCCATAAAAATAAAATACCAAAGAAGTGGTCTGAACGAGCTTCCGGTAAAACCACTAAACATTGATGTAAGTTCTTCAGCTGATTTCCCTTCAAAACCATTGATTACCGATTGATAAAGATATTCGAGTGTCCAACCTGCTACGACTGTATAAAAAGCCAGAATCATAAAAGCTGCCGCCACTCCCATAACACCAATCAGGAACCAGGGTTTTCCGGGGGCAAGTTTTTTAAATGCCCCGAATACATTCAACTGTGATCGCCGGCCAATGGTAAACTCAGAAAGCATAACCGGAATTCCAACAACCAAAACAATGGCCAGATATATAAATATGAATGCGGCCCCTCCATTTTCACCTGTTATATAGGGATACCGCCAGATATTTCCTAAACCTACTGCCGAACCAGCAGTTGCAGCAATAATTCCAAATTTTGATCCGAAGGATTCACGATTAGAAGGATTTGAAGACATAATTTTAAAATTTATTATTAAAGCCTTTCAGTTAATAATGATTTATAGTTTTCAGGGTTCCAAAAATGCAAAAAATAAAAATATCTCCAGCTTTAAAACAGAATAAACCCTGATTTAAAACGGATATCCGATGGCAAAAGTGAAATTGAAGTCGTTATTGGTAATTTGCCTGTTTCCTATAATCCACCCCCTGTTTTCAGCCACTGATGGATCCCTTAATTTCATACCCAAATCAAGTCTCAGTATGAAATAGGTTAAATCCATTCTCAACCCGGTTCCCGTTCCGAAAGCCAATTGTTTGTAAAATGAATTCAGTTTGAAAAGTGCACCCGGACGGTTGTCTTTTTCGTTAATGGCCCAAATGTTCCCAATATCCATAAAAAGAGCTCCTTCAACAAATGCAATTAACTTAAAACGGTATTCAAGGTTACCTTCCAGTTTTATATCTGCCGTCTGATTCGGATACTCTTCAGGCGAAGCTTTGTATGTTCCGGGCCCCAGCGAACGTACCGGCCAGGCTCGTATTCCGTTGGCTCCCCCTGTAAAATATTTCTTTTCAAATGGGAGAACATCAAAATTCCCATATGGAATACCGATCCCGAAAAATGTCCGCGCTACTATTGAGTTAAACTTATCGATACTGAAACTATGACTATATTCAATATCCGATTTTATATATTGAGCATAACGTGTATTTAAAAATGTATAATATTCAGCCTGAACATTCCCGGTTGAATCAATCGCCTGATACTTATTCTTATTCGTCATTAACGATATCAGGTGAAGCAGATTCCCTGACGACTCAATATTAAAACGGACATAAGTATAATTCTTAACTTTCGACAATCGTTGATTATTGTATATCCAAGAATAATTCATTGCAAAAATCAAGTGGTCGGTAAAACTGCTTTTGATGTACAAATCCTGGATTCCTTCAATAAAACCGGGATCATAATCAAATACATTCACTTTATTGTAATCCAAAACATTCCAGATGTTTCTGATATCCTCAGTCGATTTCCAGTCGTAACCGAATTTTATATTATTAATGGTTCTGGTATATTCAGGCCGGCGTTGGTAGTTATAACCCACAGTAATTACCGTTTTGGGCAAAAACCTTTCAAACTGTTTGATGAAATTTCCAGGGCCCAGAAGTTGAGGTATCATTAAACTTGATTCAACTCCTAATTCAGTAGTATTAAAATAATTGGGAACCCCGTTGCTCATATGCTGCAGACGTTCCACGCCACCTCTGAAATCTAACTGAAACACTTCTGCCCCTCTGAATAAATTGCGGTGCTGGTAAGTTAGATTACCGGCCACACCAAAGTTTCCGGAAGTATTTGTCCCTTCGATATCAAAAGATGTAGATTGTTTGTTTAAGGGTGCTAATCTTACATAACAATCCAGCAAACTGGTATCGTTAATAGCAGGAATTTCAGAAAACTGAATATCAACAAACCTGAATTGGCGCAACCTGTTAAATGCAATAAATGCGCTTTCAATATCGGAGTTATTAAATTTATCTCCTTTTTTGAGCCTCATGGTTCTGTCGAACAACGAAGGCGGATATCTTACATGTTTGTTTTGATATAAAGTACTGTTTCCCCATTTTAATGTGTCGGAAAATACCGAAGTGGAATCTCGGTTAATTGTAACGGGTGCGTTGCCGGGCAATACCGAAATGTAAAATTTATTCAGATAATATTGTTTGAAAACTTTTGAGGAATCAATCTGTGTATTTGCAGCAGGTCTGATTAACAGATCAACTTTTACCTGTTGATTATGAATTGAACTGTCAGCCAGAAATTTCACATCATCTTTCGACAAATAGTAATAACCATTGTTTCTGAATAATTTGACAATATTCAACTGGTGCTTTTCAAGTTTTTCAATATCAAAAGCGTCGCCAGGCTTTAATTCATTTTTAACCGGGCTGTTAAAATATAAATTTTGTAAAGCCGAATCTTTTATCTGATAATTTATTTGTTTTATCTGGTATTGATCACCAGTTTTCAGATTGTAAACTACCTCTATTTTTCTCTTATTTTCCCTTTTCTTTAGTTCTCCTGTAACCGAAGCTTTAAAAAAACCTTTACTATAAGCGTACTGAAGTAATTGTTCTTCCGACTTTAATTTCAAATCTTCATTATAAATCTGCGGTGGTTCACCGATTCTTTTCAACCAGCCTTCCTCTTTATTTTTCGGAGACAGATTGTAAAGCATCAGGTGAAACTTTAAAAAACCCAGTATTTTGTAATTCTCTTTTTGTTTGATCAGTGCCCGGGCACTTTCCTTATTTATTCTTTCGTTATCAACATTTACCTGAACATTACTGACCAGATATTTATCTTCGGGAACAAATTTCACCGGGTTGCACGACGTAAAAATCAACCCAAACAAAAGAGCTGACACGAATACTTTTCTCCACAAAATGCTGATATGCTTCAGAAACCAATACATCTTATAATTATCCCGACAAAAATAACCAAGTGTTTTAATCAGAAACTTTAACTTTCACTAATTTCGTTATCAATAACTGTTTTTTACATAAGATGATTGGCAAAAATACCATAAAACTGATTAAATCACTTTCAGAAAAAAAATACAGGCAAAAAGAAAAATTATTTCTTGTTGAGGGCGATAAGAACGTTAAAGAAGTACTGGCTTCTGATTTTAAAATTGAACAACTTTTTGCCACACATTCATTTCTCGAATTTGCATCAAACCTTGAAAAAGCAAAACAAATTTCGGAGGTAACGAAAGAAGAAATTAGCAAGGCAAGCCATTTAAAGAGCCCGCAAAATGCACTGGCACTTTGTTTACTACCTGAACATAAATCCCTTCCTGAAGAAATGGATTCACTGTCTCTTTTTCTGGATGAAATTCAGGACCCGGGAAACCTGGGTACAATTATCCGAATTTGTGACTGGTTTGGGATTAAGCAGCTTTTTTGTTCGCCGGGCTGTGCCGATTTATTTAATCCGAAAGTCATTCAGGCTACCATGGGTTCGTTTTGCCGTGTTAAAACCTGGAATACTGAGTTTTTACCCGTCTCGCAAATAGCCCGAAAATCAGGAAGTATTATTACCGGTGCATTTCTTGAAGGTGAAAACATTTTCACTGAAAAACTCACTGGAAAAACCCTGCTGGTAATGGGAAATGAAGGAAACGGAATATCTGCTGACACTGCTGTTTTAATTCAAAAGAAAATAAAAATTCCCGGTTTTTCACAGGAAGACACGAAAGCAGAATCGTTAAATGTTGCCATCGCCACTGCCATTATCTGCTCAGAGTTCAGACGCCAGACCGTCTATCCGGGGCTACTCAAAGTGTAATGAGATTGTAAAAATATTCGAACGGAGATTTTTGATGGACTGAGAATAATACTGCCTTTGCATTCCACTTGGCACCGGTCCCAACTGATTGTTCAAACCGAAACTGAATTTACCTTCAACCGAAAATCTGAAAAACGGGAAGTAATGATCCCAGCCTGCTCCCACTTCCGCATAAAATCCGGGTCCTTTTAACTTTACAAGATCTTCTTTGGCAGTTTTTGAAATATCTTGCCTGTAAGCCGAACCGAAAATAATATAAGGCCTGTCGTTGTTGATTCTGCGTGCTTTATACTTGATTAACAATGGAAAATCAAGAAAAGTTGATTTGATTGAATAACTCTCAAGTGTTGAAACCCCAACATTGATATCATAAATCGGAACATTATATGTGAGTTTTCGCTCACCAAACGACATACCCGGTAAAAATCTCAAATCCAGATCTTCAGTAAGTCGTAAACTGGAAACAATGGCAACTGTAAAACCAGGGATGAGTGTTTGCAAATCACTTCGCACTGCATCATTCGAACCAGGGCCGGCAGGTGTGTATTTTATTGATTCATCAAATTCAGGATTTTCGCCAATCGGATTATAATTGGTAACTGCAAAGTCGAGATAATTATAACCCAGTGTGAATCCGAAGTGAATACGCTTTTCGTCAAAAGTGGTCAGATAATTCACTTTTTGCTTTTGCGCAAAAGCTGCACTAACCCAAAATACAAGTAATATTGAAATTAAAATCTTATTCACGTGGTATTAATTCCTGTCTTCAAAAAACAACACTTTGCTCATATTTATTGTATCAAACGCGAATTTCCGGCTTTATTGCTTTATAAATTGTGGCAATTCCAAAAGTTTGTATATAAAAACGGTTCTCAACAAATCCAACATCCGCTAAAATAGTCAAAAAATCATGACCATCAGGGAACTCGTTAACCGATTCGGGCAAATAGGTATAAGCATTTTTATTTTTCGATATAAGTCCGCCAACAAAAGGTAATATCTTCAAAAAATAGAATTGGTATAATTGCTTAAACGGCGTTTTTACAGGTTTCGAGAACTCAAGTATAAAGAATACCCCTCCCGGTTTAATAACCCTTAAAACTTCTTTTAATCCTGCATTCAGCGATTCAAAATTCCGCACCCCGAAACCGGCAATTGCTGCATCAAACTGGTTATCGCTGAATGGCAGATTTTCAGAATCGGCTTTAATTAATTCAATCTTTTTTTCAA
Organism: uncultured Maribellus sp.; assembly: GCA_964644015.1. Taxonomy (GTDB): domain Bacteria; phylum Bacteroidota; class Bacteroidia; order Bacteroidales; family Prolixibacteraceae; genus Draconibacterium. The sequence continues at coordinate 3,640 of CAZXVT010000133.1, read as the reverse complement.
GTTTTAATCTTGAAATCTTTTTCTGCCCTATTTCAAGCATTCCTTCCGAAATATCGATTCCGGTTATTTTTGCATTACTGATTTTTGTTGCGGCAATGGCAAAATCTGCAGTCCCGGTGGCTATATCAAGTATTTCACAGGGATGGTGTTTTGCCAACATTCTGATCACCCTTTTCCGCCATATTTTATCAATATTCGCCGACAAAATGTGGTTTAACAAATCATATTTCGGGGAAATGTTATCGAACATTTCCTCAACCTGAACTTTTTTTGCTGAGGTTTTGCTTTTATCGGGAAGTGCCATTAAACTCCTGCAGTCATTTTATCCACATAACCGTAAGACTCGTCATCGATCCTGATTTCGCCTTTTGTTACATGTCCCAATGTAAAAAACGGCACCTTCAGATCATACAACACATCTACCAGTTCATCTTCATTCTCGGGGCTTACTTCAACAATAATACGTCCCATTGCTTCGCCAAATAAAAACGAATCAATCCTTGTTTCGGCGGCAGTTGTAATATCAAAACCCAGTTCGTTGGGAATTGCGGCCCGGAGAAGGGTAAAAAACAAACCACCTTTTCCAACAGGACTGGCACTTTCAGCCAATTTCATTTCATTAAGCTTTGTAACGGCCTTTTGTACAAGAATTTCATCCTGAATATTGAATTCGGGAAGTGGTGAGTCAGAAATCTCATGATAAAACTCAAGATATTCTGATGTTCCGATATCATCTGAATTTCTACCAATCAGAAAAATATTGTTTCCTTTTTTCTTAAGCGAATGTGTTGTAACATTTTCTTTCTCAATAAGTCCCACCATACTGATTATAATAGTTGGAGGGACGGGGCCGTGTTGTGAGAAATGATCGAACCTGATTTTACGGTCGGCAATTTTTAATCCGAATTTTGTTGCTGCATTTTCGAGCCCATTTTTAGCACCCGATGCAATGAACTGTCCGTTCGGATCGCCAAAATCAATATGATACAAAAAAGCACTGACAATGGTTGGTTTTGCCCCGAAGCAAATCATCTTCCTTGCCGCACGTGAAATAAGAATTTCTGTGGCTTTCTGCGGATCATTCTGCAGGTGATGATGAAAAGCATGTGTACTCATCAGCATTTTGCTGCCATTTAAACCGGTATCGAATAACCCTGTCTCATCACTTTCAGAATCGCCAATTGAATCAGGAGAGATATTTAACTCACCAAAATCATTGAAATAGTTAATACTCGAAAGGTTCGGATTAACCATCAGTGAATAAATAACATCTTCAATATTTTCGGGCTCAGGAATAAGATCGATCGAAAACTCACTTTCCTTTTGATAAACTTCGCTCATATTGCTGTGGTTTTGTAATTTACAGTCAGCAAAGGTAATTAAGAAGCTCATTTTTCCATCAGCTTTAATGTTTTTTTTAATTTCGGACAAAATTCAACTTTTACAACAATGAACAGAATAGCCTTAATTACAGGAGCTTCTTCCGGAATTGGTGAAGCCACTGCGATATTACTTGCACAAAATAATTTCGATTTAATCATTACCGGACGGAGAAAAGAACGGCTAAATGCTTTAAAAGATAAAATTCAAACCGTTTCGCAGGTAAAAGTATTTATACTGAATTTTGATATCAGAAATCTCGCTGAGAACGAAGCTGCCATCAATTCTTTACCCGATGAATGGAAGAAAATTGATGTTCTGATAAACAATGCCGGCCTTGCAGCTGGTTTTTCCAGTATCCAGGACGGTTTAATTGATGACTGGGAAAGAATGATTGATACAAATATCAAGGGACTGCTTTATATGACAAGGCTTGTATCGAATATAATGATTGAAAAAGGGAATGGACATATTATTAATATTTCATCGATTGCCGGAAAAGAAACATATCCGATGGGGAACGTTTATTGTGCATCGAAACATGCCGTACAATCACTGACAAAAGGAATGCGCATAGATTTGCTGAAACACGGAATAAAAGTCAGTTCTGTGAGCCCCGGAGCGGTAGAAACTGAATTCTCTGTGGTTCGTTTTCATGGCGATTCAGAAAGGGCCAAACAGGTTTACAATGGATTTACACCGTTAAATGCAGAAGATATTGCTGAAACTATTCTTTTTATACTTACCCGTCCTGCACATGTGAATATCGATGATATTCTGATTATGCCGACAGCCCAGGCATATTCGCGTGATTTTAACAGGGCTCAGTAATATTCTTTCTTTAAATTTGCATCATAATTTTAAAATATGCCTGAAGCAATTGTTATAACACCCGTTAAAGATTCTATCAATACTACGCTCAGAACTATTGATGCCATTTCAAAAAATAAGGCTGATTTCGAATACTATGTTTTTAATGACTTCAGTACCGATGAAAACACACTCGAACTAGAAAAAGCAAGAGTTAATTTTGGATTTAACCTTATAAACTTGTCTGACATTACAAATACACCCTCTCCGAATTATAAACTTGTACTGGAAATAGCACAAAAAAAAGCACTTACCTGCAACTGTCCATTGCTTATTATCGAATCAGATGTTGTTATTAAAAACGATACAATTGAAGGACTAATAGCCATCATGAAAATGAAAAAAGACGCAGGAATGGTTGGTGCAATTACAGTTGATGAAACAGGCAATTATAATTTTCCTTACACTTTTGAGAAGATCAAACGCGCTGAAATAATCAATACAACACACAGCCTCAGCTTTTGCTGCACACTTCTTTCAGTTGATCTATTAAAGCAATTCAATTTTGGTACACTATCAGAAAATAAAGACTGGTTTGATGTTTTTATTAGCAAGCAGTCTAAAAAGTTAGGATTCAGCAATTATTTGTCGAAGCAGCACGAGGTGTTACACCTGCCACATTCCAGTCGTCCCTGGAAGCATCTTAAATACAAAAATCCCATATTGTACTATCTGAAAAAGCTAATTACCAAAAGAGACAGAATATAATGCAGAAGGAACTTTTTAACCGTAAATATAAACTTGCCTGGCATGTTATATTCTGGTGCCTTGGAGTTCTGCTGCTGACTTCAATTTTTTATCTGTATGGCGAGAATATCAGCCTGCAGCTATTCTTAAAATCAATTATTATCAACCTTTTCTTTTCTATAGGGGTTTACATAAATCTTTATTACCTGATTCCAAAATTCCTGAAACAGAAAAATTACATCTTCTACTTTTTCTGGCTGATATTACTACTTTCACTAATCAGCATTGCACTACAATTCCTGTTTTTATATCCCTTACATTCCTTTACATCATTATTTTCCAATGATCACTCGTTTAATCCAAACCTACATTCTGCATACTTTTTTTCATCACTAAGTTATGTTGCAGTAAGTACATTTATTAAATTGATAAAAGACTGGTTCACATTACAGGACCTAAATCTGAAACTGGCAACAATCGAAAAACAAAAACTAGAAGCTGAATTGAAAACCCTGAAAGGGCAATTGAATCCTCATTTTCTTTTTAATTCACTGAATAACATTTATTCACTTGCATTAATCCGATCGGATAAAGTACCTGGATTAATTATTAAATTATCTGATTTAATGCGACATATTATTTACGACTCACGGGAGAATTACATTTCCCTTGATAAAGAAATCGACTTTGTCAATAATTTTAT
>CAZXVT010000132.1:0-12783 GCA_964644015.1 uncultured Maribellus sp. | reverse complement strand
TATTTAAGAATTCACGATTTTACTAAAAGCTTTTTGAAATAAATTTGACAAACACTTCATTTTTGTGTTTTTTTAAAAAAATTTTTCCGTTTTTTACCTTTTTATGTGGGGCTTTCAAATTTTGAAACAGGTCTGACAAACAAAATGTCGATTGTAAATAAAATTAAAATACCGATTGAAAAGGAACTCAATGATTTTGAGCCTTATTTCAAAAAATCATTGAAAAGCGATGTGCCTTTACTGGCCACCATTCTGAATTATCTGTACCGGACAAAAGGAAAACAATTGCGGCCGATGTTTGTATTTCTGTCGGCAAAACTACATGGCGAAACCAACGAATTTTCTCAATTAGCCGCCTGTTCTGTAGAATTACTGCACACAGCAACGCTTGTTCACGATGATGTGGTTGACGAATCGTATGAACGTCGTGGATCATTTTCGGTAAATGCCCTTTGGCGCAACAAACTGGCTGTGCTCGTGGGCGATTATATTCTGGCAAAAGGATTGCAGCTTCAGCTTGAAAATAAAAAATACAATTTTCTTCATTTAATCTCCCGGGCTGTTCAGGATATGGCAGAGGGAGAAATTCTGCAAATGAAAAAAAGCCGGAAACTCGATATTACCGATGAGGTATATTTCGAAATTATCCGGAAAAAAACAGCTTCGCTGATAGCCACCAGCATGGCAATCGGGACTGCTTCGGTAACCAGTGACGATGAAACGATTGAAAAAATGTACCGGATTGGGCAGGATGCCGGAATCGCATTCCAGATAAAAGACGATATTTTTGATTACCAGGCAAAAGGAATTTTGGGAAAACCCACCGGAAACGACATTAAGGAGAAAAAGATCACACTGCCATTACTTTATGTGCTCAACCAGGCCGAACCTTCAGAAAAAAAAAGGATTTTGGGTTTGATAAAGCGCAAAAACAAAAATACCGCGGTGGTGAATGAACTCATCCAAATGGTTAAAAACAAAGGTGGACTCGACTATGCGGAGCAAAAGATGAACGAATTCAGGGAGAAAGCCATTGCCGGTCTCATGGAATTTAATGATTGCCAGGCACGAGCATCACTGATTGATCTGATGAATTATATTACCACGCGGCAAAAATAATCCTAATTAACTTTCACTTTTACCACCACCTTTTTCACCAAAACCGAATCACCGGTGCTGACTGACGGACGATGCATATCATCCGGAAAGAAGACCAGAAAATTCCGGGGTGTTGCGAGCCGGTAATCGCCGCTTTCTGACTTGTAAAAAACAATATCTTTTTCTTCGTTATATTCTTCATCAACGGTTACCTGTTCGCGGGTGGTGATGCCCATTATTTCTGTGCCTTTTATCACATACTGAATATCAATGTACTTTTGATGCGATTCGTACCTGACTTCTTCCCTTTTTTTCGGAAAGTATTCTGCAATCGATGCAAAAAGGTTTTCTCCATCGAGTTCTGTTTTACCCAAACCAGCATTTGTCAGGTCGGTTGTCTTCAGATATTGAAAAGCTTTTTGCCAGCGTTCCGGATTTTTATGATATGAAATTGCAAGTGCTCTTTTGTTGATTGACGAATCGGGAGTAATTTCCCAGCCTGCGCACCATTCTTTACCAGCAAACCATTCATTAAGTTCATTTTCTGTCCATTTTGAAGGATCATTTTTTGCATCGGAACAAGCTCCTGCTAACAAAACTGCCATAATTATTGCGATTAATTTAGAATACATTTTAGTCCGATCTATCAGGTTGAAGAGGCAAAAGTAGCTTTTTATCTCAGTTTGGTATTGTTCTGATGACGCTCTTTATCGCGGCTTGTTTTCTTTTCCATATTTTTCTGAAAAGCTTCGTTTAAATCAACCCCGGTCTGGTTGGCCAGGCAAATCAAAACCCAAAGTACATCGGCCATTTCGTCGGCCAAATTATATTGTTCGTCCGATTTTTTAAAAGACTGGTCACCATATTTCCGGGCAATAATTCGTGCCAGTTCTCCCACTTCCTCGGTTAAAATGGCCATGTTTGTCAACTCGCTGAAATAGCGAACTCCAACTGTTTTTATCCAGTGGTCAACCATTTTCTGGGCTTCGGTGATGGAGATGTTTTGTTTATCCATTTATTTCAATTTATCCGTTTTTAATTCTTATCCCTCTCCATTTTGGGGAGGTTAGGTGGGGCTTTAAAAATCCTTCTGTTTTGTGTCGATTATTATTGTAACCGGACCATCGTTTACCAGGGCAACATCCATCATAGCCCCAAACCGGCCGGTTCCTGCTTTTTTGGTTAGCAACTCTTCGATTTTTTGTATAAACTTTTCGTACATCGGGATGGCAAAATCAGGTTTTGATGCGCGGATGTAAGATGGCCTGTTGCCTTTTTTGGTATTGGCATGCAAAGTAAACTGGCTCACAATCAGAATCTCTCCATCTACATCTTTTACCGAAAGGTTCATCACCCCATTCTCATCATCAAAAATGCGTAACTGCATAATTTTGGTTGCCAGCCAGTCGATGTCTTCCAGTGTATCTTCATCTTCAATGCCCACCAAAATCAGCAATCCATGCCCAATTTCTGAAACAATTTTATCTTCAATCGTCACTGAAGCTTTTGATACTCTTTGCAGTACAACTCTCATTTTATCAATGTTTTCAATCGCTAATATAAAAAAATGATATCTGTATTTCAACCAAAAGTCACTCTTCCTGTTTATCTTTGCAAAACAATTATTGAACAAAAATCTGAATTGAATATGAAAACCATAGTTTTTACAATGCTTATAACTGTTTTACTGAGTTGCACCTCGCAGCAAAAACTGGATAGTAAAACTGAAACAATTACCACCCGGCCCGAAGTGATAAATACAAAGCTCAGCTTTGATTTTACTGCCGGAAAGGCTCATAACCATCCCACTTTTGCGATCTGGATTGAAGACATTGAAGGTAATTACATCGAAACGCTTTATGTAACTTCCTACATTGCATCCGGAAATTTCGGGCATAGCGAAATCGAGCCAGGGAAATGGAAAAACGAACCCGGAAATGTGCGCCGTCCGGCTGCACTGCCCTATTGGTCGCATAAACGAAATGTTAAAGCTCCTGACGGACTGTACACACCATCACCTGATACTGCTGTTCCGGATGCACTCACCGGTGCCACACCTAAAGCTGGTTTTACTTTAAAAACGGGTTCAAAAGTTAACGCCGGAAAAATGTTCAGGGTACTGGCAGAAGTTAATCAACCCTGGGATTCGAATGATTTTTGGACCAACGACAAATATCCCGATGATTTTAACTACAAAACTTCGCTTCAACCCGCGCTGATTTATGCTGTAACTGTTTCTCCGGACGATTCCGGTAAACAGCTTTTTCTGAATCCAATCGGACACAGCCACTATTCAGGAAAAACCGGCGAACTGTTTACCGATATTTCAACCATCACAACAACACGCGATATTTTCAGCAAAATTGCGGTAAGGATTGAATGATGCTGGATTCTGGAAACTTGATTCTCGATACTTGATACTAAATACTTCGTACTCAATACTCAATACTGAAAAAAATGAAAACAATTAAAATACTCTTCTTATTGATTTTTATACCGGCTGCGTTGTTTGCGCAAAGAGCTACTTTAAAGGGGAAAATTGTGGATGCTGTCAGCAATGAACCACTTCCTTTTGTAAATGTGATAGTTTCGGGAACGAACACCGGAACTTCCACCGATTTGAACGGAAATTTTACGCTCACCGGGCTGACTCCCGGATTTATCAGAATTGAAGCTTCGTTTGTGGGTTACAAACAGACTATTTCACCTGAAATAGAAGTTACCGTTGCCAATGCAAATTCCATTGAAATAAAAATGGAGGAGCAAAAAGAACAGATTGAAGAGGTGGTTGTAAAAGCATCGCCTTTCCGCAAAACTGAAGAAAGCCCGGTTTCGCTGCGCACTATTGGCATTGGCGAAATTGAAAAAAGCCCGGGTGCCAACCGCGATATTTCGAAGGTAATTCAGTCGTTTCCGGGGGTGCAGTCAACGCCGGCTTTTCGCAACGACATTATCATCCGTGGCGGCGGACCTTCAGAAAGCCGGTTTTATTTAGACGGAGTGGAAGTGCCGTTTATCAACCACTTTGCCACACAAGGCGCATCGGGTGGACCGGTTGGAATTATCAACGCCGACTTTATCCGTGAGGTGAATTACTACTCAGGAGCGTTTCCGGCCAACCGTGGCAACGCACTCAGCGGTGTGCTTGAGTTTAACCAGGTTGACGGGAACCCCGATAAAACAAACCTTCAGTTTACGCTTGGCGCCTCCGAAATTGCGGGAACAGCTGACGGACCCATCGGAGAAAAAACTACTTATGTAGTTTCGGCGCGGCGTTCGTACCTCAGTTTTTTATTTGGTATTCTCGAACTGCCTTTTCTGCCCACTTTTAACGATTTGCAGTTTAAAGTACGCACCCGTATCGATGCCAAAAACGAAATTACTTTTATCGGGTTGGGAGCAATCGATAAAAACGAACTCAACCTCGAAATTGAAGAACCCGATGAATCGCAACAGTATATTTTGAGCCAGTTACCCGAAAACAAACAGTGGAGCTATTCGGTTGGCGGCGTTTACAAACACTTCGAAAAACACAGTTTTCAAACGCTTGTGGTAAGCCGCAGCCATTTTAACAACAGTGCTGTGAAATACCTCGAAAATGACGATAGTTTCGAAGCCAACAAAATTCTTGATTACTCTTCGGAAGAAATGGAAAACAAAATCAGGTTCGAAAATACTTCGCGTTTCGGCGATGTAAAATTCAACGTTGGTGCCAATGTCGATTTTGCAGGGTACAAAAACAGCACTGCCACACAGCGATTGATTAACGGACAGATTGTTAATATCGATTACAATACCGACCTCAACCTGATTAAATACGGCATTTTCGGACAGGTGAGCAAAAACTTTTTTAACGAGCGGCTGACACTTTCGCTGGGAATGCGCACCGATGCCAACAACTACTCGAAAAGCATGAGCAACATGTTTAAACAGTTTTCACCACGTTTGTCGGCTTCGTACGCACTCACACCTGAATGGAGCTTGAATTTTAATACCGGCCGATATTTCCAGTTGCCATCTTATACTACCCTGGGTTACAAGGAAAATGATGTGCTTGTGAACAAGGAAAATGAGCTGAAATACATTTCGGTTGACCACCTCATCGGGGGTTTTGAATACCGCCCGTCGTCAACAGTGTTGTTTTCGCTCGAAGGATTCTGGAAAGGATACAAAAATTACCCGTTCTCGGTGAAGGACAGCATCAGTCTGGCAAACAAAGGTGCCGATTTTGGTGTGGTGGGCGACGAAGAGGTATTGTCAATTTCTGAAGGCCGCGCTTTCGGTGCCGAATTTCAAACCCGTATCAGCGGAAAAAAAGGAAACCTGAACCTCTCGTACACGCTGGTGCGCAGCGAATTCGACGATGCTTCAGGAAATTACCTGCCATCGAGCTGGGACTCAAAACACCTGCTCGCATTAACCGGAACCCGTGAATTGAAAAACAACTGGCGCGTTGGCGGCCGCTGGCGTTTTGTGGGCGGTTTGCCTTACACACCCTGGGATATGGAAAAAAGCGCCTATGTTGATGTATGGAACTTAACCGGCGGACCTTCGCTCGATTATTCAAAGCTGAACTCGCTAAGATTCTCGGCCTTCCACCAGTTGGATTTGCGGGTTGACAAAGCCTTTTATCTGAATAAAATCACCGCCAAGTTTTACATCGATATTCAGAACCTGTACAATTTCCAGGCTGAACAACAGGATATTATCGTGAGGCAGACCGATGAAAACGGCAATTTCCTGACCACCGACAACGGGACAAAATATGTTCTGGAAAGTATTCCGAATACAACCGGAACTGTGCTGCCAACTATTGGGATAATTCTGGTGTTCTAAAGGAAGGTCAGAAGATTAGAATTTCAGAAGGTTGGAATAGAAAAAATCAGGAATGCGGCGGTGGGTCCGGGTTCCTGATTTTTTTTCCTTTTTGAGATTAAATCCTGCAAAATCAAATCAACCCCGAGTTAAAATTGAATACTTAAAAAAAAGACGCAGATTAAGTCAACCTGCGTCTTTCATTTTTTCAATACCAATTTATCATTGATTCCTGAAATTCCATTTCGAGTTGTCGCTGTTCATGTCAAACTTTGCCAGCGTGGGTGTGCTGTCGCCAATCGATACCAGCACCAGTTTTTCGGTTGAGCCGGGAACTACTTTTGGCATAATCCTGTAAGTTCCGTCGGTGAGTTGGTCGATTCGCCAAAGCTGCTCGGGAGCGCCGGTAAATGCCGGAACCGTGATTACTTCGGCATCAGCAGTGGCTGCCAGAGCGCGGTCGGTACCCGCAATTACGATTTTGTAATATGGGCCACCCAGATAACCACCGGCTTCGGGAACTGCTGTAATCGTCCATTTCTGATGCGGACGAAACATATAATCTCCGATTCTTACACCAATGTTTCCGTTTGGCCATGTATTGATAACATCAGCGAGTTCCTGCGATGCAACAGGTTTGATGGGTTCATCGTTACTCTGTCCAAATCCGCGTCTTGTGTTGGCCATCCGCACAAAATCAACCACCAGTTCCAGTGCATATCCTCTTCTTTCCGATTCAATTTCATAAGTGCCTTCCTTAAAAATTTCTCCGGCAACAGGCCAGCCGTTTTTCCAGAGCAACGGACGAATGCCCAGTACACTTCGACCTCCCTGGTCCAAATCTGCCTCGTAATGACACGACATTTTTTCAACGCCATCTTCCACAACAACTCGTCCGAAGTGGCCGGGACCAATCAACCGGTTTCCGGCTGCGAGCACCATTTTGCCTCCTCCTTTTATCATGTCCCTTCCCATATTGTCGATGTATGGACCGGTAACTTTTTTCGAACGGCCAACCACAATGTTGTAGGTGGAATTGGCGCCGTCGCAGCAGGTTCCGTGGGTTCCGAGCAGATAATACCAGCCGTCGCGGTATTCCAGTTCGGTGGCTTCGCAATCAATGGCAATGTTGATGGCTTCGTTACCTTTCACGCGTTCTCCCGTTTTCGGATCGAGTTCAACAAGCCGGATAAACCCGAAATAGGTACCGTACGAACACCACAAACGACCGTCAGTCGGGTCTAGTAGCAACCCGGGGTCGATGGCATCGTTGTCTTCCATATTCACCGATTGCGCCACAACGATGGGTTCGGTGAATTTAAAATCGGGCGATTTCGGGTCGAGGGTCTTGTTCCACATGGTATTAATTTTACCATCGTGTCCGCCACCCAAACCACCGCCGGTTGAGCCATACACCACCAGGTAGCGGTCGCCAATTTTAATGGCATCGGGGGCTGCACCGCCGCCGGGCCTTTCAGCACCACCGTTCCAGGTCCAGCCATCTTCCGAAATCAATCCACCCCGGCCTGTGCCAAAAGTGTAGTATTTTCCGTCGCATTCCATAATGGTTGACGGGTCGTGAATAAAAGGTTTGCCAATTTGCGCCGTTGCAGTTCCGGCCAAAAACATGGTAAAAAGGGCTGCGGTGCCCAATATTTTATTTCTTTTCATTTTGTTCTGAATTTGAATTGCTGATTTGGATAGATTCTTTATTCCGTGGTAATGGTGAGGTCTTTTACCGGCTCTCCTTTTTCGTCGAGAAAGCGAACACAGAAATCACTCATTCCGGGACCATTAATAACCACCCCGCGGATAATATTTTTCCCTTTTTTCAGGGTCAGCCGCGGCGAAACGGCATCATCCATCACCATTCGCCTGTCGCCCGAAAGCAAAACAGCTTCTTCTCCGTTCAGCCACCACATCGATGCTGAATTTGAACCCACTGCCATTCTCACATTTTTCATTTCCTGCGGAGCGTTGACAACAGTTACCGCCCAGAAAATAACACCGTAAATCGGCTTTTTCAGTCCGTAGGCAAACCTGAACAGTTTTGTGTTGTAGATTTTGCTGTCGAGCGCGTGCCACATCAGTTCCTGTTCTCCCACTTTTACTTTGTCGCCGTTTTTGGGAAGCACGGTAAACTGGTTTTCAAAATAGAGTGTGTCGAAATTTTTCCGCAGGTAGCTGTCGGTAAACACGGTATTAGAACGGTTGGGTTTGCTGATGGGTTCGAGCAGTGTCCAGCGCCTGATAAAACCATCGACATCGGGTGTCATTTTTTTATTAGTGGCCGGTGTAAAATAATCTGCATAGCTTCTTATCGAATCGAGTTTGGATTCATAATCCATCTGGCGGCCTTGTGTAACGGGCTGTTGCGCCTGTAATCCCAATCCCAGCAACAATACAAAGCCAACAGCAAGCAAAATTGGTTTTCGTTTCATGTTCATAGTTCAAGTTTAGATTTAATACGTTTTTAAAAGAACTGTTCTGTTTTGTTCTGTTACGCAAACCTACAAAAAGAAATCGCACTGGAAAATACTTTGGGGAAAAAATTGAACCAGGGAATCCTTAAAATAAAAGAATGATTTACCGGAATTGCGGGCTGGGGACATTCATGGTTAAATCCTGGTTGCTAAAATTATGTTCCAAAAGATTTATTATTCAATATCAGGAATAAATGCAATAGCGTCTATTTCAATTAAAAAATCGGGATGAGCCAATGCAAAGACGAAAAAACCGGTAATTGCCGGAGGATTTTTAAGCCCTCCCAAATATTTTTGCGATGCCTGAAACCCACGATACAAATCTTGTCCCTGAACAATATGAATGGTAAGTTTTACAAGATTATCAAATGTTGCTCCACAAGCTGAAAGTGCAGTTTGTATATTTTTCATTACCTGCTCTGTCTGTTCTGAAATATCGCCCTTTCCAATGATTTCTCTTTGTGCATTTACTGCGTTTTGTCCACCAATGTAAATTGTTTTTCCGCTTCCCTGTGTTGTCACAATTTGTGAAAATGCCGGATTTTTAAAAAGTCCATCGGGGTTGATGTATTGTACCTGGTTATTCATTTTATAGTTGTTTATTAGTTTTAAGCTGGGTTGGTATTACAATGACCGCTGGCGGTTGGAGGTAGGAAATCGTTCGGAATTGCGGGCTACTTTCCTGTCCAGTTACAACGAAATTGATGCGGGAAAGAATGCTTGAATTACCACTGAAACCCTTATTGCTGCTAAATTTTTTTAGCGTCTGCTTTTCGTTATCAATCAGATTTTTTATCTTAACCTGTTGCGTTTTTCCTGCGATTCCTCGGAATATCCAATAAATATTCCAAAAATGATGCCACCAAAGAAAATTATTAGAGCAACAGTGTTACCCGCAAAAAGTCCAACTATACCGCCTATTATAAAGCCACCAAAACCGTATCCAATACCATATTTAATGGCCCCCCAAACTCCTGCAGATGCAGCTTCAGATTCAATGAATTCTTCCCTCCGTTCTTTCGCTTGTTTTTTTTCTATTTCTATATCCAATTTTTTGGATAGTTCTTCTAGTTTATTGTTCATAGTTTTTCAAGTATTAATCTACAATTATCAATGCCAAAATAAGTTCCTGTATAGTATTCGGTTTCAGCCATTCTATACAAAGCTTCAAGTTTAACGAATTCATTGTATAAGTCTGGGAAACTGCTGATTCCTTTGGATTGAAAAGTTTCAATATATTTTTTTGCTTTGAGCAGTTCAGGCTTAGTATTATTATCTAAATTCTGCCTAATGCCTGATAGCAATCCTCGTATCTCATTTGTATGTGATTCGAAAATCGCATCATTGAAAATATGTATTGAATAATTTCGGTCTAATCTAATGGCTTTAGATAAGTATAGTTTCATTTCTTCAATATTGTTAATATAAGAATTGTATTTCGCCAGAAAATAGTACCCTTGAGAGAGTTGCGGATTTAATGTTACTGCTTCTTCTGCGTAGGTAATGGCCTTATTAATTAGCTCCTTTTCTATTTGTGAGTTTCTGTTTCCTCGTAGTTGAAAATAAAAAGACTGCGACAAGAAGAATTTGCAATCAGCCAAAATTGATTTAAATGAAGGATTTGTCCTCAATATTCCTGTCCCATATTTGTTTGCAGTTAATAGATATTCAGAAGCAATTTTTGGTTCAATGATATTTATTTCGCCATCTACACCAGTCAGATAAAGTCTGCCAAGTTGATAATGAGATGGGAAAAATATTTCGCCAGTTGGAAGGGAAATAGATTTGTTAAAATACTCAACTGCTTTGTCGAGAATACCTCCACTTGCTAAATCGCATGCTTTACTGTAGTATTCTCTGACTTGCGTTTCAAATGGTGCTTGTATTGTTTTAAGAATACCTGACAAAATTTTGTTTTGATATTCCAATCTCTGTATTAAAATTCCGAAATTGTAATTCAAATCACTATGTAATGCTTCTATTGCGCTTGTCACATTTCCAAATCCTTCTTGGTTGATTTGTGCAATGTGGTCAAACCCTTTTTCAAGAGCTGATACTATTTGTGAATTTGAAGCAACAATTTGTTTTGTCTGGTCGTCAATAGCAGACTTATTAGCTTCAATACTACTTCTAATTTGCTTAGTCTGACTATTAATAGAACCAGTCACATCAGTAAAAAAAGTATTTGCTTGTGCAAACTCTTTGTAAGTCAATACACTTGGATACCAATTTGCCATTTTTTTAGTTTTATTATGAAACGATTGTCATTTATAGTCGCACTTAAAGTTACCGCTAACGTAGGAAGCTACACGCAGGGGCGTATTATGGGAGATTTCCTGTCAAGCCGAAAAGCAGCACTAGCGGAAAGATGCCCAACGAAAACCACTGCTGCCGACCTTGCCGGGTAGCTGAAGTTAGCGGTTTGTTGTTTTTTACTGTTCAATAAGTTCATAAACTCCGATAACTATCTTTCTAGCTTCAATACCGTTGACTGTTGCTTTGGTATGAACTAACCTGTTTCTTGTGTCTGACCACATTCTAATTTTCGTGAATTGCTCATGGGTAATTATATTAAACTCCTTTGCCAAAATATAAATTGAATGGGGAGCAGTAGTTTTTGTTGGCACATCTTTGATGATTTCGACCCGTTGTCTCATATATACCTCTAATAGAGTCATTGCAGAAATAACTGCGGCACGATATTCTTTCTTTTTAAGAAGTCTTTTGGGCTCTTCATCATATGTCGTTTTCATCGGTTCAACGACATCTCGAAACCAATGTTCAATTCTCTCACTTAAACTATCAATTTCTTCAAATGGGTTATCTGGTCTAGAAATGTAAAGTAAATTTTGAATATCTGATGGTATTGGTGAATTCTCTGGACGTATTATTAGTAGTCTGTTTGTGTGTTTGCTTTGGCTTAAAACCAAACCTAACTCAAACATTGTATTTTGAGTTGCGAGGTCCAAAACAATAAATTCTGCTTTATTTATTAATGCTGAAACTTTGGCTATCCAATTGTCGCCAATAGAAATCACATCATCAGCACTGATTGGCACTAAACCTTTTCTTGCAGCTATTGGGAAAATGTACTTTTTATAAAATGGCAGCAGCTTTATTGGTATTGAAAAGAAGCACAATCTATTATTTGTATCGTTTGGTAACGCAAGCTCTGCTAATGTAGCTTCTTCACTTACTGTTGGTAGCTTTAATACTTCTTCGTTCCAATAATCTTTGAGTTCTATAAAAACATCCTCCAATATTTTGGGGTAGTCCGATGGGTTTCCTTTGATATTTATTACTTTAACGCCTCTTCTTTCAAACCTAGCCTTTTCGTGGGGAGAACAGTCAATCTTTAAAACGTATGCTTGTCTTCTTAGATTTCCAAGCCTATCTTTAATTACTTGCCATATTTGTCTAAAATCAGTGTCGTCTAAACTATAACCTATAAAAAGTGGAGTCCTTGTAATTAAAAGGTTGGCTAAATAAGTTGCAAGCATTGGATTCTTATTCAAAAATCGGTCGTAATCTTCTTCTGTGACTACAAGCTTATTTGGATGATGTAAGTCTCCATGAAGTTTTAGTACAGTAATACCATCATTAAAATTCGAGATTGAAAGTTGGTCTTCATCTAATATTGGTCGACAATATTTTGGAATTAAGCCATAACCTTGCTCAAGCAAAAATTCAAAATTAGTTGTGCATATAATGTCAAATTGTAATTCACAGAATGCTTTATGGGTTTTGCCAGGTTTAATTGAACTTAACAAAAGTAATTCAGTGAGTTTCTCAACAAGATTTGTTCGCGAGTATTCATGGCAGAATGCAGAAATTGCATCTATCGCGTTTGTGTATTTATAGTCTTGAATATCCAGTGCGATTGCTTTTCCAAGTTCATCCCAGTCAAGCATTTTTTTGTTTTTCGGTATGTCTGCATTTTTTGAAAATCCTGCACCAATAATTGGCAAACATCTATTACTCACCAAATCTTGAAGAAATGGCTTTGGGAAATACTCAATATATTTATACTTTTTCATAATGCGTATCTGTCAGATTACAATAACCGTTACCTCGTTTATACACGCAATAAAACTTCCCAATATTTCCATATTTGGATGAAGAAACGAAATTTTAGATTGCTTCATTTGATTCGAATTTGAAGTTCTAGCGGTATACTTTTTCAGTCTCTAAAAATAAGCAAGCTTTTTGTTAAATACAAGATGTACAATGAAATAACTGAATAACAAAATAAGCCCGCCTAACCGAACGGGCAGGGAATAACAGATTCCGAAAAATATTGTATCTTTTTGATTTCCCGGATAAGTTACTTTCCCGGAGCAGCCGGTTTGTTGTATCCCTGCGACAAATCAAAAATCTTTGTTTCAAA
>CAZXVT010000131.1:0-12791 GCA_964644015.1 uncultured Maribellus sp. | reverse complement strand
TTATTGTCTTCATATACGCCGAAAACAATATTTGTATTTCCAATATCAATTGCGAGAAGCATTTTTATTAGATTTAAAACATCTTTAAAAGTGGCAAAATTAATTTAATACTGATTTATGTGGCCTTAAAAATCGAAATCAAGGTTAATTATGCAGGCGTTTTTTGAATTTATTTAATTAATAACGAACATAAATTTTATACCCTTTCAAAAGAGATGGTATAAATATCTCTTTTACACCGGCAAAACAACGCAAGATAAATACTTTTTTAAATGCTTAATTTTTAGGTTATCGGGAATTGATTTCTGAAAAATTTTAAGTTAAATTAGGTGCTTCGAAAGGAATAGTTAAAAAGCAGTGTACCATGTTAAGAACAAAAAATCCGCTGATATTTATAATTGAAGAAAGCATCATCTATAAAGACCTGATAATTGGGCACATACGCTCAAAATTTCCACAAATTAAAACTTTTAAAAACGGAGAAGAATGTTTAAAAGAGATGCATTTGAATCCTGATATTATTATTCTGGACTATTCGCTTGAAGGTTACAACGGACTTGAATTGATGAAAAGGGTAAAGGAAACAAAGCCTGAAATTGATTTTATTTTTCTCAGCGGACAAAACGACGTGGAAATTGCCATTTCGATTATGAAACTGGGTGCAACCGATTATGTGGTAAAAAATGAAAAAGCACCGGCAAGGTTATTAAAAGCCATTGAACAAGCCATCATAATTTCAAAAAAAGAAAAACTGAACAAAGGGTTCACCATCGGGGTTTTTGGATTCTTTGTGGTTTTGCTGCTGGTTATTGCTGCCATTATTTCGATTGTCCTGTTCTTCAATCTTGGCTGATTAAACCAGTTTTTTCAGTATTTTTTTACACCTCGAAACGATGCCGGCCGAACCGTGATTTTCCATCTCGTGTTCCATTATCAATACAATTTCGGGTTTTAAGTCCGGTTCTTTCATGGCAATGTTACCCAGAATCTGCATGGCATGAACCCTTACGGCAATTGGTTCTTTTGACGAAGTAAAAACTGAAATGCAATAATCGGTCAGAAATCCCAGGTACTCGTCGGGAACCACTTTCAGACTGATCAGTTTCAGCAAATGCCTCTTCTTGCCATCGGTTTTCTCCACTTTCAATTGCTCAATAATTTCCGGGATATATCCATCTATCAGTTCAGGCGCCTGATCGTTGATTTTGTCCATCAGCCACGCAGCCCGCCAGCTTTTCGGGTGATTACTGTTAAGTGTTATGCCAACCAGATTTTTATAATTGGCAGGCTCAGCAATTACTTCGTTCATAATCACTCCGAGATTTTCCCACGCTTCAAGCAGTTCAAGCAATTGTTCTCCGGTCATTTTCAGTAATTTTAAGGTGAACAAATATAGGTTTTTCATTAGCCTGAATCCTGTAATTTTTAAATTTGAACATGCTAAAAGTTACCTGCGCCATCATTAACCGGAATCACAGGATTTTAATCGCTCAGCATGGCGAAAATTCCAGCCATCCGTTTCAATGGGAATTTCCGGGAGGTAAAATTCTGCCGGATGAATCACCTGAATCATGCATTATTCGTGAAATTAAGGAAGAACTGGAAATCGGCATTGAGATTCTGGAACAAATTATTCCGGTTACTTTCGATTACGGATCAAAAACAATCGAACTGATTCCGTTTATCTGCCATTGGGAAAATGGAGATATTCAGCTTAATGTACACAAAGCAATAAAATGGATTTTATTGGAAGAACTGGCAGAAATTGATTTTTCGGGAGCCGACAAAAAACTGATCAGCAATAAAGAAAATCTGTTCAGACTAAAAAAATACCTTGGGGAAAATCAATACAATACCTGATAAAAATGCCGTCCAGCTTACAATCGACAAAATCATGAACGGAACCGTGTGCCGTTTGTGCGCGTAATAGCGGCTTGTAAGAAATGCTCCCAATGGAATGCTGAGAATAAACGGTGTGGCAATGATAATTCCCCAATAACCGTAAGTCGATTTTATTTTGGCAATCATCCGGCTTTTTCTTGAAAAAACGCGGTTGTAATTCTGTCCCCTTAATTTGATAACAATACTTTTGATTTGAGATTTCAGCCAAACCGGCATCATTTTTTTCAAACCAGGTTTCATTAAATCAAGCAGTTTGTTAAAGCGGCGACTGAGGTAATAAAAAAACAGGAATCCGCCAATGCCACCGGTTAAAACCGCAATGATCGCCTGGTGATAATCAAGACCAATCAGCAAAGCATAAGGCAGTGTGAAGAAATATTTTAACGATGCCAGTAATACTACATGTAAGAATTTAAATACCATCTCTGTTTTCTGAGTTCTGCTAAAACGCAAAGAAATACAAATTGTTTTTCGATGTGTGTTAAAATACCGGCAATTTGAAATTTTTAACTAAAATACTGAATTACTTTAAGTTTACCTTATTTTTTGGTGTTCCATTCAGAAAGGATTCAAGGTTGTCGGCTGCAATCTGCATCAACCGGGAGCGGGCTTCAAAAGTAGCCCAGGCAATGTGCGGTGTGATGTAACAATTTTTTGCATGCACCAGCGGATTATCAGGCAAAGCCGGCTCAACCGACAAAACATCAAGTCCGGCGCCGGCAATCGTTCCGGTGTTGAGCGCGTCGGCCAGATCCTGCTCGTTTACCAGCGGGCCGCGGCCGGTATTTACCAGAAATGCAGTTCTTTTCATCTTTGAAAAGGCGGCATTATTCATAAATCCTGTGTTTTCAGGTGTCAGCGGACAATTGATGCTGATAAAATCGCTTTCGGCCAGCAACGTATCCAAATCAGTTTGCTGCACCATTGCAAAACCCTCTTTTTGGCTCCGGCTGGTAAAAATGATTTTCATACCAAAAGCCAACCCTATTTTGGCTACCTCCTGTCCTATCTTACCAAAACCGATAATTCCCAAAGTTTTGCCTGCCAGTTCAATCTGTGGTGTTTTCCAATAAGCAAAATCAGCACTGGCCGCCCATTCACCCGCTGCAACCGACTGCGCGTGAACACCCACATTCTGTGCAAAATTGAGGATGTGTGAAAAAACCATTTGTGCCACTGAGGCCGTGCTGTAAGCCGGAATATTTGTAACCACAATTCCTGCGTCAGTGGCAGCCTCCACGTCCACCACATTATAACCTGTGGCCAGCACCCCGATAAATTTCAGTTTGGGCAACTGCTGAATTATTTCCCGGTTCAAAATCACCTTATTGGTAAAAACCGCATCGGCATCCCAGGAGCGTTCAACCGTCAGTTCCCGGGGTGTGCGGTCGTATATGGTACAATCTCCCTGCCTGCTGATTCCCTCCCAGCTTAAATCTCCGGGATTCAGCGCGTATCCATCGAGCACAACTATCTTCATTTTTTTGCTTTTTTTGAATCCAAAGAAAATAAAATAATTCAAACCGATTTGTTGGCATAAACCATCGAACCTTTTAGTTTTACAATCAAACTAATTCAGCGAAAATGAAAAAGTCAGTTTTTCTTCTGTCTTTTTTCCTGACAACATTTATTGTATCGGGCCAATCATCGTTTTTAAAACTTTGGTACGAAAAACCAACAGAAAAATGGACCGAAGCGCTGCCTGTAGGAAATGGAAGACAAGGTGCCATGATTTTTGGAAATCCGCTGAATGAGCATCTTCAACTCAACGAAAACACGCTGTATTCGGGAGAACCTTCATCGACCTTTAAAAAGGTAAATATTCAAAACGATTTGCCACTGGTGATTAAAATGCTCGAAGAAGAAAAATACGTGGAAGCCGACAAATTTGTAACCGATCACTGGCTGGGACGGCTGCACCAGTGTTACCAGCCATTTGGCGATTTGTACCTGAATTTTGAAGGCGATAAAAACAAGATTACCGGTTTCCGCAGAGAACTCGATATTGAAAACTCAATCGCGACAGTGAGTTTCAAAATGAATGGCGTAAAATTTACCCGCGAAGTTTTTGCCAGTTTCCCCGACCAATTGATTGTAATGCGCATTTCGGCCGATAAAAAAGCTTCCGTTTCGTTTACCGCTGAATTCAAATCGGTTCATCCAAACTGCGTAACTGAAATTCAGCATGAAAAACAACTTGTTTTTAAAGGACAGGCGCCTGGTTTTGTGCTCAGGCGAACGCTTGAACAAGTGGAACAGAAAAACGACCAGCACAAATATCCCGAAATTTATAATTCTGATGGTTCACGGAAATCTTTTGCCAAACAGGTTTTGTATGGCGAAGAAGTGGATGGAAAAGGGATGCATTTTGAAGCACGGACAGAAATCAGAAATGTGGGTGGCGAAGTTTCAAAAACTGAAAACGGGCTGCAAATTACCAATGCCGACGAAGTTATGCTTTTACTTTCGATGGCTACAAGTTTTAACGGATTCGACAAAAGCCCAAGCCGCGAGGGGAAAAAACCGGCTGAAATCAACCAAACAATTCTTGAAAATGTAAAAAGCAAATCATTTGATGAACTTAAAAAAGCTCATATTTCAGATTATAAAAACCTTTTCGACCGGGTAGAATTCGAATTAAAAAGTGAAGATTTCAGCCATTTAACCACACCTGAAAGGTTGAAGAATTACGCTGCCAACAACGATTTCAACCTGAATACCTTGCTTTTTCAATACGGAAGATACCTGATGATTTCGGGTTCGCGACCAGGCGGACAACCCCTGAATTTGCAGGGAATCTGGAATGCAGAAGTTATTCCGCCCTGGAACAGCGGTTACACAATTAATATAAATACCGAAATGAACTACTGGCCGGCTGAGGTTACCAACCTTTCAGAATGTCACGAACCACTTTACAGACTAATAAAAGAAAGTGCGATAAATGGCGCCGAAACGGCTGCAAGAATGTACGGAAACCGGGGGTGGGTAGCGCATCACAATGTGGATATCTGGCGTCAAACCTACCCGGTGGATAACCAGGCGCGATTTTCGTTCTGGCCCATGGCACAGGGTTGGTTGACCAGTCATATGTGGGAACACTACCGTTTTACCGAAGATGAAACCTTTTTGAAAAACGAACTCTACCCGGTTTTAAGAGGTGCAGCAGCGTTTTACGCCGATTGGCTGGTTGAAAATAAAGAAGGCTTTTTACTAACTCCGGTGAGCACAACACCCGAAAATGCTTTTTATACTAATGACAAACAAATAGCAACTGTGAGCCAGGGAACCACCATGGATATGGCTATCGTAAAAGAAACCTTTGAACGCACAATTCTTGCATCAGAAAAGCTGGGCATTGATGAAGAATTCAGAGCTGAACTAAAAAACAAACAGGCGAAACTGCTTCCATATAAAATTGGCTCAAAAGGACAATTGCAGGAGTGGCTGGTGGATTTTGAAGAGCCGGAACCACAACACCGCCACCTTTCGCATTTGTACGGATTTCATCCCGGCGACCAGATTACACGCGAAAAAACACCTGAACTATTTGAAGCCGTTCGGAAAACGCTGGAATTGCGCGGCGATGCTGCCACTGGCTGGAGCATGGGTTGGAAAATCAATTTCTGGGCACGCATGTTCGATGGCGACCATGCCATGAGAATCATCAAAAACCTTTTCAATTACGTTGAAGAAGGCAGTACTGAGTTTACGGGTGGCGGACTTTATCCGAATTTGTTTGATGCCCACCCGCCATTTCAGATTGACGGGAATTTTGGCTACACAGCGGGTGTTGCCGAAATGCTGCTGCAAAGTCACGAAGAAAAAATCAATCTGCTTCCTGCACTTCCATCAGATTGGAAATCAGGAAAAATTTCAGGTTTGAAAGCACGCGGAAATATTGAGGTTTCGCTGGAATGGAAAGACGGAAAAATACTGAATGCCACATTAAAATCTCAAAAAGACAAATTGGTTTTGGTCGAATACTGTGGGGAAACCATCGAAATTAAGCTAAAAGCAAACGAACCAATGGTTTTAAAGCATTATTCTTTTTGAATAAATCTGCAAAAACCCAGAGAAACACTGATTTATTAAAAGAAAATAGGAAAAACATGCATTTTGCTTCTCTCAATGCCACTCAGCCCCGAAGCGTCGGGGGAACCAAGGACACATGGATTTCCTAAAAAAACAAAGAGGAGAAACTTGCGTTTCCCCTCTTTGTGGTGCCACTCGGGATCGAACCAAGGACACACGGATTTTCAGTCCGTTGCTCTACCTACTGAGCTATGGCACCCTTTTATTTTGGTGCGACAAAAGTAAACAAATTTTTATTCCGGCAAAAAAAAAGTGCTTTTTGATTCTCATTCTGATGAAAAAAATCAAAAAAACTTCCCCTGCTTGTGTTCCGTCATTCTTTTCTTACTTTTGCCGCTCATAATTTTGACGAATGATCAGTTCTGATTTTCTGACATATACACTCGGCAACGGCATCCGGCTGATTCACCAGCCAACGCAATCGCCGGTGGCACACCTGGGCGTATTAATTAATACCGGTTCGCGCGACGAAGCCGAAGAAGAACACGGGCTGGCCCATTTTATCGAGCATTCGGTTTTTAAAGGAACGCGGAAACGCCGGGCTTTTCATGTGCTGAGCCGCATTGAGGATGTGGGTGGCGAACTGAATGCCTACACCACCAAAGAAGAAACCACGCTGCATTCCACTTTTCTGCGCGAAGATTACGAGCGGGCAGCCGAATTGCTGGCCGACATTCTTTTTAACAGCGTTTACCCGCAAAAAGAGATCAATCGCGAGAAAGAGGTGATTGCCGAAGAAATCAATTCATACAAGGATTCACCTTCAGAACTGATTTTTGATGAGTTTGAGGAATTGATTTTCGACGGACATCCGATCGCCCGTAATATTTTGGGGACCAGCGAAAACATCAGCAAATTCAACCGCGATTCAATCCTGAATTTTATCGAACGGAATTATCATACCGACCAGATGGTGATCAGTTCGGTGGGCAAACTGAAATTTGACAGGCTGATCAAATACGCCGAAAAACATTTTGGAAATGCTCCGGCCAAAATTCGCACCGAAAACAGAAAACCATTTGACAATTATACTCCCGGAGACCGGGTTGAAGATAAAGACACATTTCAAAGTCACTGTATGGTGGGTAACATTGCCTACGATGTGCAACACCCGAAACGGGTTGTGATGGTTTTGCTGAACAATATCCTGGGCGGGCCTGCCATGAATTCGAGGCTCAATCTTGCCCTGCGCGAGCGCCGCGGCATGGCTTACAATGTGGAATCAAGTTATACAGCTTATACCGACACCGGTCTTTTCAACGTGTATTTTGGCACCGACCGAGAAAACTTTGAAAAGGCGTTGTCGCTTGTGAAAAAGGAGTTCAGAATGTTGCGCGAAACCAAGTTAGGCGCACTGCAACTCAGCAAAGTAAAAAAACAGATGATCGGGCAGATTGCCGTTTCCACCGAAAGTCATGATGACCTGATGTTAGCAATCGGGAAAAGCTACCTGCTTTATAATCGCGTTGACCCGCTCAGCGAAGTTTTCAGAAAAATTGAAGCCATTACCGAAATGGATTTGCTGGAAGTTGCCAATGACATTCTGGATGAAAACCGGCTCAGCACATTAGTGTACAAGTAAATTTGAAAATTAAAATCTGATTCTGAAGAGATGTTCAATAAAGAACTTGAAAAATACATTCTGAATCACATTGAACCCGAAGATGAAATTCTCTGGGAACTCGACCGGGAGACTCACCTGAGTGTTTTGGGTTCGCGCATGATTTCAGGGCATTTGCAGGGCGTGGTACTGACCATGCTATCAAAAATGATTCAGCCTGAACGGATTCTCGAAATCGGCACTTTTACAGGTTATTCAGCCATTTGCCTGGCCCGCGGATTAAAACCCGGTGGCAAACTGATCACACTCGAAATCGACGATGAACTCGAAGCAATCGCCCGGAGATTTTTTTTGAAAGCCGGATTACAAAATCAGATTGAACAGAAAATCGGCCCGGCACTTGAAATCATTCCAACACTTGACGCCCCTTTCGATCTGGTTTTTATCGACGCACACAAACCTGAATACCCGGACTATTACAAACTGGTATTTGAAAAAGTAAAAACCGGCGGTTACATCATTGCCGACAATACTTTGTGGAATGGAAAAGTTACAGGCGTTCCGGTCAGCGACGATTTTCAGACACAGGGAATCCAGGCTTTTAACGACCTTGTTAAAAATGATCCCCGCGTTGAAAAAGTGATTCTGCCACTCCGCGATGGAATGACTGTTATTCGCAAAAAATAACCTGAATCAGTTTTTAATCACAACAATCGGATTTCCGTCTTTTTTCGGTTTGAACTTCGAACGGCGTTTCTTTTGCAGATTCCGTTTTACCTTGTCGAACCTGTCAATCCGCTCATCCAGTTTCACTTCCATGTGGTTTTCTTCCTTCGGTTTTTCGTTGCCGCCGATTTCGGGCCTGATTCCGCGTTTGTTTTTCTGAATAATGTCTTTTACCTGTTGCAACGAAAGATAAAACATGCCGCCACCTTCCATGATATAACAGATTTCCTTTTTCAGATAATCGGTTTTGAACGGTTTGGCATTCCCTTTTGCCAATTCCAGGATCAGCAATTCATTGGGGAAATCCTTGTGCGCTTCGATGTAAGTATCTAATTCGTACATCAGGCAGCATTTCAGTTTGCCACAGGCGCCGGCCATTTTCAGTGCCGATGGCGAAAGACCCTGTTTCAGCGCAGCATTCGAAGAAATACTTTTAAAATCGGTACGCCAGCTCGAACAGCAAAGTTCACGCCCGCACGAGCCGATTCCACCTACAATTCCGGCTTCCTGCCGGGCACCGATTTGTTTCATTTCAATCAGAATTCCAAACTCCCGGGCATATAATTTTATCAGTTCCCTGAAATCAACACGCCCCTCGGCCAGGTAGTAAAAAATGGCTTTTTTACCATCACCCCTGAATTCCACATCCCCGATCTTCATGTCGAGTCCCAACTCATTTACTATCTGGCGGGCGCGGATCATCACGGGTTTTTCGCGGTTACGGGCATCTTCCAGCCCTGATAAATCAGATAATGTCGATTTTCTGTAAACCGGATTCAGTTTGTAATTCTCCGGATTTCTTATCTTCAGTTTAAACTGTTTTTCAGCGAGATAACCGGTCAATGTCACCTCACCCACATCGTGCCCGGGCGAAGTGGCTACCACCACTTTATCGCCGCGCTTTAAAGAAATTTTATCGGTATTTCTATAGTATTCTTTTCTTGTCGATTTGAATTTAACCTCCACGACATCCGATTGATCCGATGTATCGGGCAAATCATTCAGCCAATTGTAATTATCAATGGCTAAATTATTTACGGTGCTGTTAAATGAACATCCTGTACAACTCATTCTTCCCTTCATTTAAAAAGTTCAGGCAAATATCATAAAAAAGATTTAATTGTCCTTAAATTAGAAGCATATTCACCTTTAAAAACTAATTTATGGATTTTGGACAGGTAATTTCAAACATTAACTTCCTTGCAGTAATTGTTGCTGCTTTCAGTGCATTTTTTGTCGGCTGTATTTGGTACGGACCACTTTTTGGCAAAAAATGGATGGAACTGAACGGGTTCACCAAAGAAAATATGGGCCAGAAAAAATGGCTTCCATTGCCATTAATTATGGGCATTAATTACATTGCCACCTTATTGGCAGCGCTTTCACTCGCCATGTTTCTGGGTGCCGAAGCCGATGTTTCCTTTGGCATTTTTGCGGGGTTGATGATTGCGGTTTTCTGGATTGCCACAAGCCGTTTAAACGATGTTTTGTACGAACAGAAACCGATGGGATTGTTCTGGATTAACGTGGGTTACAATGTTGCTATCTATGTAATTATGGGTGCAATCATCGGTGGGTGGAAGTAATAAGTTGTCGTGGTTGTAACGTTGTATTTGTTGTCATGGTTGATTTCTTTGAAACGATGACAACCCGATAACGTGACAACAATGACAACAATTTTCGATCTGTCAACTTCTTCCACAACTTTCTTCCTCCTCCTCTTTCCCCGCTTGTACCAAAAAATTATCTTTGCTCACCATGAGCGAAGCAAAGAAATATGTGGAAACACCGCTGATGAAGCAGTACTACCAGATCAAGGAAAAACATCCGGATGCTGTGCTGCTTTTCAGGGTTGGCGATTTTTACGAAACATTTGGCGACGATGCAATAAAAGTATCCGGAATTCTGGGAATCACCCTCACGCGGCGGGCCAACGGTGCAGCCAGTTTTGTGGAATTAGCCGGTTTTCCCTACCACGCGCTCGATACTTATTTGCCAAAACTTGTCCGTGCTGGTCAGCGGGTAGCCATCTGCGAACAGCTCGAAGACCCGAAACTCACCAAAACCATTGTAAAACGTGGAATTACTGAGATGGTGACACCCGGCGTTTCCATCAACGATAATATTCTTGAAAACCGCGAAAACAACTTTCTCGCCTCAGTTCATTTCGACAAAAAAACAGCGGGTGTGGCTTTCCTGGATATTTCAACAGGTGAGTTTCTCACCGCCCAGGGAAAATTTGAATATATTGATAAACTGCTGAACTCCTTCCAGCCAAAAGAAGTGCTTTTTCAGCGTGGCCGTGGCAAGGAATTCACCGAAATTTTCGGACCTAAATTTTACACTTTTAATCTTGAAGACTGGGTTTACACCGACGATGCTGCCACCGACCGGCTGACCCGCCATTTTGAAACCAAATCGCTGAAAGGTTTTGGTGTTGACGGAATGCCGCTGGCTGTGATTGCTGCCGGGGCAATTCTTCATTACCTTGATATTACTCAACACCGAAGACTGAGTCATATTGCCGGTTTGAGTCGCATCGAGGAAGATCATTTTGTTTGGTTAGACCGTTTCACCATCCGCAATCTCGAACTTTTCAACCCGATTCACGAAAACGGCAAAGCGCTGATTGATGTAATCGACAAAACCATTTCGCCAATGGGTTCGCGTTTGCTGAAACGCTGGATTGCCCTGCCGTTGAAGGACATTGAACCCATCAACAAACGGCTCGATGTGGTGGAATTATTTTTGAAACAACCTGAAATCAGGGAAAATATTGAAGAACATCTGCGGCAGATTGGCGACCTTGAAAGGCTGATTTCGAAAGTGGCTGTTGGCAGAATCAATCCGCGTGAAATAATGCAGGTGAAAAATGCGCTGAACGCCATTCTGCCCATCAAACAAACCTGTGCAGTGGCCGATAATGTGGCGCTTAACCGCTTTTCTGAACAACTGAACCCGTGTGACCTGATCCGGGAAAAAATACACCGCGAAATTATTGCCGATCCGCCAGTGGCCATTAACAAAGGACGGGTAATTGCACCCGGAATCTCGCAGGAACTGGATGAATTGCGGGAAATAGCTTTTTCGGGGAAAGACTTTTTAGCCAAAATTCAGAAACGAGAAAGTGAACGTTGTGGAATTCCTTCGCTGAAAATCAGCTTTAACAATGTTTTCGGGTATTACATCGAAGTACGAAACACGCACAAAGACAAGGTTCCGGCTGACTGGATCAGGAAACAAACACTTGTCAGTGCCGAAAGATATATTACCGAAGAACTCAAGGAATACGAAACAAAAATCCTGGGTGCTGAAGAAAAAATAGTTGATCTCGAAACAAGGATTTTCAATGAACTGGTGCTGGCGCTGACTGAATACGTGGGAGCCATACAACTCAATTCGAACATTCTGGCGCAGATCGACTGTCTTTTGTCGTTCGCAGGGTGCGCTTCGGAATACAAATATTTCAGGCCATTTGTGAACGATTCAACGGTTATCAATATAAAAAATGGCCGCCACCCGGTGATTGAACAGCAGCTTCCAATTGGAGAAACCTACATTGCCAATGATGTTTTGTTAGACCAGGAAGATCAGCAGATTATCATCATCACCGGACCAAATATGGCCGGGAAATCGGCACTGCTCAGGCAAACTGCACTCATTGTTTTGCTGGCACAAATCGGTTCGTTTGTACCCGCCGAGGTAGCCGAAATCGGTTTTGTGGATAAGATTTTCACCCGGGTGGGCGCTTCCGACAATATTTCGCTGGGCGAATCAACATTCATGGTTGAAATGATTGAAGCAGCCAGTATTCTGAACAACGTTTCCGACCGCAGCCTGATTCTTTTTGATGAGTTGGGTCGCGGAACTTCCACCTACGACGGGATTTCGATAGCCTGGTCGGTGGTGGAATATATACACGAACACGCTGTAGCCAAGGCAAAAACACTTTTTGCAACGCATTACCACGAACTAAATGAAATGGAAGGTGCTTTTGCCAGGATTAAAAACTACAATGTTTCGATAAAAGAAGTTGGGAACAAAGTGATTTTCCTGAGAAAACTGGTTCGTGGCGGCAGCAACCACAGTTTTGGTATTCACGTGGCGGGAATGGCCGGAATGCCCAAATCGGTGATTAAACGTGCTGAACAAATATTGACCAAACTGGAAGGTGGCCGCGAAAAAGAAAGTCTGTCGAAGCCACTGGGCGAAATCAGGGAAAAACGCGAAGGGATGCAGCTCAGCTTTTTCCAGTTGGACGACCCGGTACTGAAACAAATCAGGGACGAAATTGCAGGGCTTGACATCAATAATTTAACCCCGATTGAAGCATTGAACAAACTGAACGAAATCAGGAAAATTACAGGGATTAAATAAAGCATTCATTTTTTTTTCAATTTTTTGTGAGATAAAAAAATAGGTCTATATTTGCAACGCTTTTTAAGAAAGTTCATTCAAATATGCGGGAATAGCTCAGTTGGTAGAGCACGACCTTGCCAAGGTCGGGGTC
>CAZXVT010000130.1:0-13095 GCA_964644015.1 uncultured Maribellus sp. | reverse complement strand
ACTTTAAGCAATATATTTTTCCGTTGCTTTTTTTTAAACGAATCAGTGATTTGTGGGACGAAGAATATCAAACCGCTTTAGATGAAAGTGGTGGTGATTTGACTTATGCTGAATTCGCCGACCAGCATCGTTTTCAAATACCTGAAGGTTGCCATTGGGACGATGTAAGAAAGAAAACTGTTGATATTGGAGCGTACCTTCAAAAAGCTTTAAATGGGATTGAGAAAGCCAACTTTGAAATGTTGCACGATGTGTTTGGCGATGCCCAATGGACAAACAAACGCAGAATGAGCGATGAGAAAATGTTAGACCTGATAGAACATTTTAACCAAATGAACCTGACCATCGCCAATGTACCACATGACATTATGGGTGAAGGTTATGAATACCTGATTAAAAAATTTGCTGACGACAGCGGACATACAGCGGCAGAGTTTTACACAAACAGAACAGTTGTAAAACTGATGACCCAAATTACAGACCCGCAGCCGGGTGAAAGTATTTACGACCCAACCAACGGAAGTGGTGGTATTTTGCTGGGTTCTGCATTACACGTAAAAGAACAGGGAAAAGAGTATCGAACACTCAAATTATACGGTCAGGAACTGAACCTGATAACTTCTGCAATTGCCCGTATAAACATGTTTATGCACAATGTTGATGAATTTCTGATTGTACAGGGCGACACTTTAGATAACCCGCAGATATTGGAAAACGATGAGCTGAAAAAGTTCGACATTGTTATGGCTAATCCACCATACAGCGTAAAAAAGTGGAATCGTGAAAAATGGATGAACGACCCGTTTGGACGAAATATTTGGGGAACTCCACCGCAAGGTTGTGCCGATTACGCATTCCAACAACACATAATGACAAGTTTGAAATCCGATACAGGACGTAGTGTGGTATTGTGGCCGCATGGTGTTTTGTTTCGTGATTCTGAAGGTGACATACGCCGACGAATGATTGAAGAGGATTATGTTGATGCTGTAATTGGTTTAGGGAAAAACCTTTTCTACAATAGTTCAATGGAAAGTTGTTTGCTTGTGTGCCGAATGAAAAAACCCACACAACGAAAAGGAAAGATTATTTTTATTGATGCCAAAGAAGAGTTACGTATTGAACGCACCAATGCCTGGCTCGAACCACAGCACATAAATAAAATAAGTCAGGCTTATTGGAAATTTGCTGATGTTGAAGGTTTTGCTAAAGTGATGACTAATAAAGAAGTATTAGAAAACAACGGTAACCTGAGCTTGCAACTCTATGTAAAACAAGTTGCCCAAGACAATGAACACAATACCGAAAAATTAATTGCTGATATTAAAACAGGTCAGCAACAAATCAATAATTCGCTGGAAAATCTATTTACTCAACTTAAAAATATTGGGATAGAAGTATGAAGTTGAGAAAAGAAAAATGGGAAGAAGTTGAATTAAGGAGTATTGCTTTAAAGCTTACGGATGGGGCACATAATGTTCCTAAAGAATTACAAGAGGGATTACCAATGATTAGTGCAAGAGACATTCAAAACTACAAGATTGATTTATCTAATCCTCGATACATTTCTAAGGAAGATTTTATAAAAGAAAGTAAAAGAACAAATGCTCAGCCCTTTGATATTCTCTTAACTATCGTTGGAACAATTGGTAGATGTGCAATAGTTCCAAATGATTTCCCTCAATTTACATTACAAAGAAGTGTTGCAGTAATTAGAACAACTGAATATCCAAATTATATTCTTACATATTTTGATAGTCCAAATTTTCAAAATCAATTATTGAAAAAGGCGATTGGGACTGCTCAAAAGGGTGTTTATTTAAAATCCTTAGCCAATACTAAAATTTTACTCCCACCCCTCGAAGAGCAAAAACAAATAGCTTCATTTTTTCAATCCATCGAAACAGCTATGGAGCAGGTAGAGGGGCAAGAGAAGAATTTATTACAATTAAAAAACAAACTACTTCGTGATTTATTCAGCGAAAAAAAGGAATTTGGGAACCATTTAAAAACAAATGATTTTGAAACGGTTAGGTTTGAAAAAATTGCTTTCAATATTTCAGAAAGAGTTGAACCAAAGAAAACCGATTTGGTAACTTATGTTGGGTTGGAACATTTGGATGCCGATAATTTAAAAATAGAAAGAACAGGTACACCTGATGATGTAATTGGAACCAAACTAAAAATCTACAAAGGCGATATTATTTTTGGTAAACGCAGAGCTTATTTACGCAAGGTTGCTGTATCACATTTTGATGGAATCGCATCTGCACATAGTATGATTTTAAGAGCCAACGGAAAAAATATTGAAAAGGAATTTCTTCCGTATTTTATGCAAAGTGATGCGTTTATGAACAGAGCCGTTCAAATTTCGGAAGGTTCACTTTCGCCAACCATCAAATCAAAAACATTGGCACTGCAGGAATTCATTCTGCCAAAAAAAGAAAAACAAAAAGAGTTGATTGATTTGTTCATTCAATTCGACACCACACTTCAACAACTCAAGCAGCAAAAAACCACGTTAAAGCAATTGAAGCAGAAATTGTTGAATGAGATATTAGGATAAAAACCAGTATATTTGAAAACAAAGAAAATCGCCATGAGCAAAATAAAAATCAAAAACTTCGGCCCCATCAAAGTAGGAATGCAGGATAATGATGGCTGGATTGACATTAAAAAAGTCACTGTGTTTATTGGCAACCAAGGCAGCGGTAAAAGTACTGTTGCAAAGTTGATTTCAACCTTTACTTGGATTGAAAAAGCATTGGTACGTGGAGATATTAACAAAAAGAATTTGACTGCAACAAAGGTTAGAAAACTTTGCGCTTACCAAAATGTTGGTAGCTATTTTAAAAAAGATTCTGAAATTGAATATATTGGGCAGGCATATTCAATTAAATATGAATCCGAAAAGGTGAATGTTTCTCAAACAGACCTGTATGAGTTTTCTTTTCCAAAAATAATGTATATACCCGCAGAGAGGAATTTTACAAGTTCTGTAAAAAATGTTTATGAACTGAGGGGCTTACCACAAACGTTATATACTTTTTCGGATGAGGACAGGCTGGCTAAAGAAGGGCTAAAAGAAGTAAAATTGGAGTTGCCGGTTAACAATGTCAATTTTGAATACCGGAAACAAACAAAAACTTCCTGGATTGTTGGTTCTGATTATGAAATTCCTCTTAATGAAGCTTCAAGCGGATTCCAGTCATTTGTGCCCATGTTTTTGGTTTCAAGAAATCTGGCATTTTCGATTAATAAAGAAACCGACCCATCGGTGAAAGAAATAAGTATTAAAGAACGAATAAAAATCAGAGAGGAAATTGCAAAGATTTATTCCAACAAAAAATTAACGGATGAGGTTAAGAACACCCTGATTGAGAAATTATCATCCAGAATCCGTTATTCTTGTTTTATCAACATTATTGAAGAACCGGAACAAAACTTGTTTCCAACGTCACAGCAAAAAATGTTAAATAGCCTTTTGGAATTCAACAATATGAACGAAGGGAATAAGCTTATAATGACCACTCATAGTCCATATTTGATAAACTATCTGACATTAGCTATTCAGGCAGAATATCTTCTAAAAAAAATTGAAAAACAACCTGATAATGTGAACGACTCTGCTGCAAAATATAATCTTGGATTTAAATCGTTTAAAGAAAGAGTAAATGATATTGTTCCGGTTAAATCTGTAATTTCTTCTAATGATGTTGCTATATATGAATTGAACGAAACTATAGGAATAATAAACAAACTAAGTACTTACGAAGGAATTCCATCAGATAAAAACGATTTAAATAAGTCCATTCGAAAAGGTAATGAAATGTTTGATTCACTTTTAGCCATTGAAGAAGAATTATGAAAGTGAATTTCCTCAATAATACTTGCAAAGAACCAGCAAGGAATGATGTATTATTTGGGTTATGCGATGACCAAAACGGACAAAAAGCATATAGTAATCTTGACAACCCTGCAAATTGGATTGCTACGGTTAAAAATGATAAAAACGTCGAACTCGTATTTACACCTGTAGATAATTGTTTGATTAAAAATTATGAATATCCTGGCAGAGGAAGATGTGACGGAATACTTACTTCAACGGAACATTTATATTTTGTTGAGTTGAAAGATATGACCAAAAGTTGGATTACTGAAGCCGTTGAACAATTAGAATCAACAATTGAGTTTTTTAAGGAAAGCCATGATATAAATGAATTCAGACACAAAAAAGCATTTGCATGCAACAAGCGACATTCTCATTTTCAGGAGATTGATAATGAGTTTAATTTAGCCTTTTTTCGAAAGCATAAAGTAAGAATCGATATCCAGGCAGAACTAATTATTATTTAAATATGCCCTTCAACGAACTCAACAGCACAGAATATTTTATCATTCACCGTTTGACCGGGGTGAATCTGAATGCAGCGCACGGAAATGTTGTACATGATGGAGCTGTGGAATACGAGGGTGTGAAATGGAAATACATACAGCCCGAATTGCTGCCGCGACAGATTACAGAAGTGTTTGTTGAGAAAGAACTTCGGGCAGCACTCTGCCGACTGAATCCCGATATCGAAGCCCATCCCGACAAAGCAGATGAAGTGATTCACAAACTCCGGGCGATTCTAATTACAGTAAACAATGTGGGTTTGGTGAGGGCCAACGAGGAATTTGCCCGGTGGCTGCGCAACGAAGTCACACTCCCGATTGGCAAAAACAACGAACATGTGGCCATTCGCCTAATCGATTTTGAAGTGCTGAAAAACAACAGTTTTGTGCTCACCAACCAGTTCAGGTTACAGGCCCGTGAGGTAAAAATCCCTGACATTGTATTATTTGTCAACGGAATTCCGCTGGTGGTGGGCGAAGCCAAAACACCCGTCCGTCCGGCTGTTTCGTGGTTCGATGCAGCTCACGATATTCATGTTGTTTACGAGAATACTATTCCGCAATTGTTTGTTCCCAATGTATTTTCGTTTGCCACCGAGGGAAAAGAACTGTTTATCGGTGGAGTGAGAACGCCCCTTGAATTTTGGGCTCCGTGGCGTATCGAAGACGATAAGGATGAGTTAAGCCAGGTTTTCGGGCTAAACGATGTCGCCGGTCAGTTAACCCATTTGTTAAGACCATCCACTTTGCTCGACATCTTGCAATACTACACCGTGTACGCCACCAACAGCAAAAAGAAAAAAATAAAGGTTGTCTGCCGCTATCAGCAATACGAAGGCGCCAATGCCATTGTGGAAAGAGTCAAAGAGGGAAAAATTAAAAAGGGACTAATCTGGCATTTCCAGGGGTCGGGAAAATCGCTGCTGATGTTATTTGCTGCTCAGAAACTGCGCAAACAACAGGATTTGCATAACCCGACAGTGATTATTGTAGTTGACCGTGTTGATTTGGACACCCAGATTACAGCTACATTCAATACAGCCGAAGTGCCCAACATGGTTACCACCGACAGTATCAAAGAATTACACAAACCGCTGGAAGCTGATACACGCAAAATCATCATCACAATGGTGCACAAGTTCAAAGATGCTTATGCTGACATGAACAAACGGGGAAACATTATTGTGATGGTGGACGAGGCTCACCGGACTCAGGAAGGTGATTTGGGTCGGAAAATGCGCAATGCATTACCCAATGCTTTTTTGTTTGGACTAACCGGAACACCCATTAACAAAGCCGACAAAAATACATTCTGGGCTTTTGGGGCAGAACAGGACAGTGGTGGTTACATGAGCCGATATACTTTTCAGGAAAGCATCCGCGACAATGCCACACTACCCCTGCATTTCGAACCACGTCTGCCTGATTATCATATCGACAAGGAAGGGTTGGATGTGGCTTTTAAGGAATTGGCCAACGACCTGAGCGAGGAAGACCGCAATAAATTAAGCAAGAAAGCTGCAAATATGGCGGTGTTTTTAAAATCACCGGAACGGGTGAATACAATTGTTGCTGACATTGTGGAGCATTTTAAAACCCATGTTGAACCGGAAGGATTAAAAGCCATGATTGTAACGCCCGACCGGTATGCCTGTATTCAATACAAAGAAGGTTTAGACAAACTAATTGAAAGTGAAGCCAGTGAAGTGGTTATCAGTTCTTCTGCTAACGACGATTATGAGTTCAAAGCAAAATGGGCGATGGACAAAGACCAGCAGGAAAAAGTGGTTGAGAAATTTAATGATACCGATTCACCTCTGAAATTTCTGATTGTGACTGCCAAACTTCTCACAGGTTTTGATGCACCGGTTCTGCAAACCATGTATCTGGACAAATCGTTAAAAGACCATACGCTGCTGCAAGCCATTTGCCGCACCAATCGCCTGTTTCCGAATAAAACATTCGGCAGGATTGTGGATTATTTCGGAGTGTTTGACGATACAGCCAAAGCGCTTGCCTTTGATGAAGAAAGCGTAAAATTGGTTATTTCCAATTTACAGGAGTTAAAAGACAAACTGCCGGAATGGATGGAAAAATGTTTGTCTCATTTCCCGGATGTTGACAGGAATATTGCCGGTTTTGAAGGACTGTTAAAAGCACAGGATTGCATCAACGACAATGAAAAAAGAGATGCTTTTGCCAGGGATTTCAGCAGCCTCACCAAATTATGGGAAGCGCTTTCTCCCGACCCGGTATTGAATCAGTTTCAAAAAGATTACAAATGGTTATCTCAGGTTTATATTTCGGTCAAACCAGGTTCTGATGATAATGGTCGTCTGCTTTGGCACGCCTTGGGTGCTCAAACAACCGCTTTAATTCACGAGCACATTCATGTTTCTGGTATCAATCAGGATATGGAAGAAATGGTTCTGGATGCCGAAGTAATTGATGAGTTGATGAACAAGAAAGACCCGAAACAGGCTGAAAAAGTGATGAAGATTCTTGTCAGCCGGCTGCATAAACATGGCAATGACCCAATTTTTAAACGATTGAGTGAAAGACTCGAAGCTATTCGCGATAAAGCCGAAAGGGGACTAATAAGTTCCATTGAGTTCATCAAAGAACTTTGCCAGTTAGCCAAAGAAACTTTACAAGCCGAAAAAGGAGTTGAGACGGTTGCTGAACAGAAAAATGCCAAATCGGCTTTAACTGAATTATTTCTTGAACTGAAAACCGACACAACGCCGGCTATTGTTGAAAGAATTGTCAACGACATTGACGAAATTGTAAAAGTAGTTCGCTTCGATGGTTGGCAAAATTCAACAGTTGGTGAGCGCGAAGTGAAACGGGAACTTCGGAAAATTCTTTGGACGAAATATCAAATAAAAGATGAAGATTTGTTTAACCGGGCTTATGATTACATAAAGGAATACTATTAGTTTGTTTATGAATTTTACATTTATGAATCTCTAACTGATATATCTTCTGATTATATCCCAATCAAGCCATATTTTTATCAAGACCCTGTTTTAAAACATATTTTTTATTATCTGTAATTTTGTAAATTAGTCCTGAGTTTTAATCCCCCGGATAAAACCTCTGAAATCCAGATCGTTTACCGGACATTAAAACCCCAGAAAAATCATTTATAAACTTTAAAACCTTTGCACTATGTCAAAAAACGGCGAAAGCAGCCACGCCCAAAAAGTGGCTAATTTTAACGAATTGATTTCGTTTGTGGCAGGTTATGGCGAAGCCTATAACCCGTCGAATGAATCCATCTCACTCACCGCACTGCGCGAACTGGCAGGCATTGCCAACAACAGCATCAAAGCGGTGAACCTGTCGTTCCCGGCGTATAACGCCGCAGTTTCAATCCGCGAGGAGCAGTTCGCCCCCTTAAGCAAGCTGGTAACCCGTATTATGAATGAGCTCAAATCGTCGGGCGTGTCGGAGCCCGTGTACAACCAGGTGCTCACCGTGGCACGCAAAATCAGGGGTGGCAGGGCTGCTGCCATCGATACACCCGAGGATAAAAACACCGAGGGCGAACCCGCACCTGCACCAAAACACATCTCTGTTTCGCAGATGGGCTTCGATAGCCGCGCTGAAAACTTCGACAAACTGGTGGAATTGCTGGCAGCCATCCCGCAATACAACCCCAACACGGCTGAACTCAAAATCAGCACCCTCACAGAACTCTCGGCCATTCTGAAAAGCTCCAATCAAGCCGTGATTGACGCCGGGGTGATACTCAGCAACGCCCGTAATAACCGCGATGTAATCCTCTACCGGGATTCAACCGGCTTGTGCGATATAGCCCTTGCGGTGAAAAACAAAGTGATAGCCATTTTTGGCACCCAAAGCCTGCAGTATAAACAAATCAGCAAACTGCGGTTTCCAAAAATCGTAAATGCAGATCTTTCAAACGCCTACATCGCCAACACAGGCGTACAACCGCCTCAACCCGATTAAACATTGTTCAGATCCCACCCCTTGTTTGCGCACGATGCAAACACAGGCCGCCAAAAATACAGGATGATCTCACTGGCAGACATCCTGTTTTTTATTTCCCGCCTCCGGGTAAAACAACTCTTTATGATAACCATCATTTTCAGACTTTCCATCGTTCTGACGTTCTTCTCTGCATTGCAAACCGGTATCGTTTGTGCGCACATAACCGGCTGATAGGTTCAAACTTTCAATCCTTGCCGCATCTGAACCATCATGATCGTAATTTCATCCTGTATAAAACAAAAAAGAAACGACCTGGCTGTGCATTCAGTCAACCTGTTTAGATATCAAGACTCCTTTTCAGAACATTTTTTGATTTTTACAGAACACTGAATCAAGTGTATCGTGCACACAAACATGTTACCCGTAATTTTTTGCTATTTATCCGACCAAACTTTCGTCTTATTCGATCTTTGGAGCATTATTTCCGACCACATAAGTGACTTGTTCGAACACTGAACCAATTGTTTCGATCTCTTTTTCTTCTTATTCGATCATTCTTTCAATATATTCGACCACTCTCTTAACATATTCGAACATTCCTGCAATGTAAAGCAGCAAACTGATAATTGATCTGTTCAAACCGGTAATGTACCTCATCAAACCAGCAGCTCCTCCCCTCATACAGTCATCAAATATTAGCCGACGAAATAATTTGTTGAGCTTTCTTACTCGTTAAATGCCCGATCTTCCGGGCAATATTCGCGTAACAAGCCTTTAGCCGGCCAATGTCGCGCCCTTTAGATCGCGAGTCAAAACAACCAGGGCCGGAATAGAAATATTCGCAGGCGCATTAACCAAATCCTCTCCCATCCCACATCTCTTTTTAACTGTCACTGCTACTTCTGAAAAAAATGCTTAATCTTGTAAGCAACAAATAACCTGAGTCAATTAAAATGCTAAAAAAATCAATTATGAAAAATCTGTTTTTTGTGATGATCATCGTTTCATCACTTGTATTATCCTGCACAGCCCAGGACAAGCCCGAATTTGAAAAGCCGCTGAACATCCTTGTTTTCAGCAAAACAGCCGGTTTCCGCCACGAATCCATTTCATCAGGACTGAAAATGCTGTATGACTACAGCAAAAAACAAAACTGGGTGCTTACCGCTACCGAAGACGACCGTTTGTTTACAGAAAGTTTCCTGAACAGCTTTGATGTGGTGGTATTCCTTAATCCCACCGGTGATGCCATTAACGATAACGGCCAGGCTGCTTTTGAAATAACCATGAACGGAAAAGGTTTTGTGGGAATCCACGCTGCTGCCGACTGTGAATACGAATGGCCTTTCTATGGCGCATTAGTGGGCGGCTATTTCAGGATACATCCCCCGTCGCAGAAAGCAACAGTGGTTTTCGAACCCAACAATCATCCCGCGATGAAGCCTTTTGCCGGGATGAAATCATACACCACTTACGATGAATGGTACACTTTTAAAACAAACCCACGTCCCAATGTAAAAGTGCTGGCCGTTTTAGACGAAAACTCCATTAAAG
This sequence comes from uncultured Maribellus sp., assembly GCA_964644015.1. Classification (GTDB taxonomy): domain Bacteria; phylum Bacteroidota; class Bacteroidia; order Bacteroidales; family Prolixibacteraceae; genus Draconibacterium. The sequence continues at coordinate 3,189 of CAZXVT010000130.1, read as the reverse complement.
AATACGATAACGACAAATGGAAAATGGGCGACCACCCCATTATCTGGTGGAACGAGAAAAACGGAACCCGTTCGTTTTATAGCGGTTTCGGACATACCCACGAAGCTTTCCAGGACGAAAAGATTCAGCAGCATATTATCAATGCCATCAACTGGGCCGGGAAAAGAATCGACTGACTACAACAGACTGAATGATAGCAATAACCGCTTAATTCTTATTACAAGGATAAAGCGGTTATTTTTATACAGTTTGGCGACAGCCATTTGTTTCGTTCACTTCACATTTACCGCTTTCCTTCCCAATTTGCTTTGTTGCAAATGCCGATTCCGGTTATTCAGGGGCGATTTAAAGAAAAATGCTTGCATAAAATCCCTCCCTTTAAACATTTTTCCGGTTCGGGGGTCATATTATCAAAAAAGGTTTAACCAATAAACTGGGTCATCTTGAAATACAACCGGGCAATACTTAAAATATGCAGCAAAATCAACACATTCGTTCAATCCTGTCAGAAATTGCATTAAGAGTTATATGAAAACACAAAAAAACCTGCAGATTAAAATGGGTATCTTCCTGATGATTTTCTCAGGGGTATTCTTTGCGGCCTCCATCATTTTCCCGATGACCGACCTGCCGGTACGCACCAAAGTGATTGCTTCCACAACCAGCATTGTGCTCATGGAGATTGTCTTCTGGACAGGTGGCCTGCTGGTGGGCAAAGAGCTTTTTATAAAATACAAGGCTAAATTAAATCCCGTGAATTGGTTCAAAAAAAATTAAGGGGAGCAAATCTCCCCTTAAACACTGATTTATTGTAACAAAGATTAAGTAACACAAAAAAAAACGGACACCTTTTGAATTGCAGACAGAATAAATCATGACGCTGCTGCGTTGCAAACGAATCACCAGGTTCTGCCATGTAACGAATTACAGAATTTTAAATCCGATGGAAAGCATGAAGGCATTGTTTTTAAACGATTCGCCATCCATCGAGTAAATTTCGCTGAGGCCGTTTTCCATCCTTGCATCAATGGTCATAAACAACACATCCACACCTACTCCATATTGAATACTCATGTAGCGGTCTTTATAAAATGAGTCCTCAAAAACATCGCCACCCTTGATATCTTCCTTGGTGATATTGCTCCACACCGGGCCGCCAATTAAATGAATATCGAGCGCTTTTCCTTTTATGATGCGGTATCCCAATAACACAGGAACATCAAACGTGGTATAATCGAAAGAAGAAAAAGTATTGGCAACATCCGAGGTAACATCGCCCCCTTTTCCACTGAAATAAAGCTCAGGTTGTATAAAAAGGCGATCCCAGCCTACCCGCGCAAAAGCACCGAAATGAGATTTGGTAACAGATTCTGCGGAATAATCATCCATATCAAAACTAAGTTTCGAAAAATTTACCCCACCTTTTATTCCAAGATCGAGTTTGGGTTGCGCTGCCACTGAAATTGTCAGTCCCAATGCAAAAATGATAATGAGTAATCTTTTCATGCTTTTTTATTTGTGATTTATACCTAACTAACGTTTGAAAGTGTAATTAAGTGCCCGAAGTTAAAACTAAATAGTAATACAAGTCAATATTTCAGGGTATAACAGGCATAATTTTTGATTACAAAGTCACAAGAAAACAGAAAAATTAATGATGAGAAATGTTTTACTGATATTGATCACCGGCCTTTTTCTTTCCTGCTCATCGGCAAAGTATATTCACGATCCGGAAAGTCGCGAAAGACAAAAAGATCTTTCGGGAAGCCGCAGTTCATCAGTGATTGCCGACGGTTTAATGGCAACTCTTTCTGTGGTTTCGGCGGCGGTTTTCGAAACTGATGTGAACTGGTACCCAACTGAAACGCGATTCAAAAAAATGATTCTACGAAACCCCACCCACGACACATTATATGTAAACATGCTTACCGATGTTTTCTGGGATACCAATAATTATTGTGATTTTATGGACATCAGGATTCCACCTGAGAGGTCGTGCCGGATTTTGTGCCCCGTTGATGCTGAATACAATATCTATTACAGCCTTACACAACAGGAAGATGACGATGAGATGATCACCATCAATACATCAGAAAAAAACAAATTAACATTGAAACCAGTGCCTGTTTTGTCAGGTAATCCTTAAAAACAATCAGGAAAAATACTTTTTAAATTCAGAGTAGTCTTTTACAATTTTTACCAATCGTGGCAGTTTTGGAACATGCTGTTGTATCTGCCATCCGGTTATAAAAATCTTCTGATGATCAAAAACTTCCCTTAACCTGATAAGATAATCCTCCAGTTCTTCTTTTGGGAAACCATTGATAAAAGCAGTAAAAACATATTCAATTTTAGCATGTGCTGCCACTTTAACAAGATCAGAAAAAGGAACATACTGACCTAAATAAAGCACATTATATCCCATTTTACGAGCCAGCAGGGTATAATACAGCAAACTCATTTCGTGGAGTTCGCCATCGGGCAGAAAAAACAGGATTGTTGCATTACGACTCGACTCATAACCAAGCTTGTCGATTTCTGCAATCAGCTTTTGACGGAGGATATTCGTAACAAAATGTTCCTGCGCCGGAAATATCGAACCAACCATCCAATAGGTACCAATCCGTTCAAACAGCGCGAAAAAAACTTTACTGATTGCATCTTCAATACCTTTCTTTTCAATAATTTCAGTGGCAAGATTATAAAAACCTGCATTGTCGAAGTTCAACATACTGATGATAAGCCTGTCGATATAATCGGGTTCCGCGATACTTTTTGTGTTTACGCTCACCACCATCGTCCTGATTTGCTCCTCATTCATCCGCGACACCTTTGAAATCTTATATCCGTTCTTTACCAGTAACGATACACTCAAAATTCTTCTGAGGTCTTCATCGCTGTAATACCGGATATTGGTGTCGGTTCTTGCCGGTACGAGCAATTTGTAACGTTTCTCCCAAATTCTGATGGTGTGTGCTTTAACACCCGACAATACCTCAAGATCCCTGATTGAATAACCCTCCGCTTTCATATTATTTTTGTTAAGTCACAGTTAAAACACAAAATTAATGTTAATGTTTAAACTTATATCCAAAAAAAATAAACAAAATCAGTTTGTAAGTCAATTTATTTTACACGTTAATCGGCATTTTTAATCAATCAGTCCGGCGAAACCACTATTTTTAACCC
>CAZXVT010000129.1:0-13194 GCA_964644015.1 uncultured Maribellus sp. | reverse complement strand
CATAAAGGCTGAAACAAAATTGCTTCTGGATTAAAAAAACTAATACAAGTAGGTATTTTTTTAAATTTCAATAAACTGTTTAAAACAGCAACCGCAAAAGTTATTATCCGAATTCAGCAAATTTTGGCGACAGGCTGTTCGCAAAAGACAGAGAGTATTTTTTGAATTAAACTTTTGCATCAAATTTCGACGGTGTGTTTTAACGGTGGATTTTGTTATAAAGAGCTTTCTTGCAATTTCTTCGGTTGTATTCATCTCTGCAATTAAACAAAGAATTTGTTTCTCCCTTTTTGTAATGGAGAGAGATACCGTCTCATTTTTAGCCCATAAAAATAGTTGGGCTGCAAATGATGAATAATATTTCTTACCCTCCATAACTTGTTTAATTCCGAACAAAAGTTCGTCCTTACTACTACTTTTTAAAACTATCCCATTAATCTTATTGTTAACAACCAATCCAAAAATCGTTTTATTTATAAGATTTGAAATCAGAATGATCCTGGAATGATCCTTTACTAACATAACGATTTTATCAATTATGTATTCAAGTTGTGGAAATGGCCAGTTGGCCTCAACAATTGTCAATTCAGAATTCGTAAGTTGACTTAGTGTTGTCTCTTTTATTTCAGATAATTCATTCTTTATTACTTTATGATTGTTATGCTGAAGTATGCTCTCCAATCCTTCAGCGAACAAAAGATTTTGATAAATCAGAGAAGTATAAAAAATCCCCATACCTTTGATAGTTAAACGCTTATAAAAGTTACGAATAAAAAATCAAGATTTAAAATTTGTGACACGATATTTTTAACTCAATCCGGATATGCAAAAAAACCAGTCGGTTATAATAATCAAAAGAATTATTAAGGTAATAAAAAATAATTTGACCACAAGTTTACTTTTTGAATCGTGTCAAAGAATAATATTTGGAAATTAAAGGTTATGAACTGAAGTTTTTGTAATAAATTTATAATGAAAAACCAAAAAACGAATATCGATTTAAAGTGACTAATAGGATTATGATAACAGCGCATTTAAACTTAGACAGAAATTATTTAAGTTATTCTGTTGTAATCCGGATACAGAATTAACTAAAAAATTAGCATTAACCAGCTTTAATAAATCAAAAAAAACTGATGACATGAAGATTCCTGAAGAAGTAAAAATAAGCGACAACGGCTTTGTTTTCAATTCGAAAACCGGTGACTCATTTACCGTAAATCCATTTGGTCTCGAACTGATTAAAAAACTGAAAGAAGAAAAAGAGTTTGATGAACTGAAACCCGAAATGCTTGAAAAATACGATATTGACGATCTGACTTTCGAAAAAGACTTTTATGAATTTTATGCACTCCTGAAACACCACCAGATTATTATTCAGGAAAATCCGTTGGATTTCAAATAACAGTCAGCATGGGAAAACAGAAAATTACAGTGGCGGTTACCGGGTTAAACAATACCGACAATCCTGGTCCGGGTGTGCCTTTTATCCGTGGAATCAAAGAATCGGAAATTTTTGATGCTCGCATCATCGGGCTGGTGTACGAAAACCTCGAACCCGGAATTTACATGGAAGGTTTGTGCGACCGCATTTTCCAGATTCCTTATCCTTCCGCAGGTTCCGACGACCTGATTGAACGCGTGGAACACATTCACCAGCAGGAAAAACTCGATGCGCTGATTCCAAATTTCGATGCCGAACTTTTTTCGTTTATGAAGAACGAACAGCGGCTGCGCGATAAGGGAATTCATACTTTTCTGCCAACACTGAAACAATTTCAGGAACGCGAAAAGGACAAACTGCCCGAATACGGCAAAAAATACGGGGTAAAAGTTCCGGGTAGCATTAACCTCGGAAGTTTTAACCAGATTAAGGAGATTGAAGAAAACTACGATTATCCGGTGATGATAAAAGGGCAGTTTTACGATGCGTATGTTGCTGCCAACGAAGAACAGGCTCGACAGGCATTTCTGAAACTTTCGGCCAAATGGGGCTTGCCGGTGATTGCCCAGCAGTTTGTAAAAGGTACCGAAGTAAATGTGATTGCACTCGGCGACGGTAAAGGAAATACCATTGCCGCTGTTCCGATGCGGAAGCAATACATCACCGACAAAGGAAAAGCCTGGGGTGGAATAACGCTGGCCGACGAAAAAATGATGGAACTCACCCGAATGATTATTCAGAAAACAAAATGGAAGGGCGGAATGGAACTGGAGCTGATAAAAACCAATGCCGGTGAATATTTCCTCATCGAAATCAATCCGCGTATCCCGGCGTGGGTTTACCTGGCGGTGGGAGCTGGCCAGAATATTCCGGAAGCGCTGGTAAAACTGGCACTTGGAATGGATGTAAAACCAATGACCGAATACAAAATCGGAAAAATGTTCGTCCGCTATTCCTTCGACATGATTGTGGACCTTGAAAAGTTCGCCGCCATTTCGATTAACAAGGAAATCTGAAGAAAATGCGTGAATGCGGAGGAAGAAAATGCGTGAATGCGGAAAAGTTTGAAGTGCGAAGTTTGGAGACAGAAGAAAATGATTAAATGTAATTGAGTGAATTGGTAAATGGGTGATTGAGGAGAATAGCCCCGAGGGGGCTAAATTTGAATAACCCAGGGTTTCAACCCTGGGTTAGCGGCCCAACAATTCCCGCCCCGCTGTTTGAAAAACCAGCGTTGGAATACAGAATGTAGAATAAATTATAAACCCGGCGTCTCTGTGCCATTGCAAGAAAGAACAACATGGAAAAGTTAAAATACGAAAAACCGGTTATCACCAAAATAACCGCCGGAATTCCCAATAAATTCGGCTTGCCGGTAAAACTGAAAACAGTTCAGCAAATCGACGGAATTGCCATCGACAGACTGATGGACGAATTCGGGACGCCAGTATTTGTGATTTCGGAAAAAACAATTCGCGAAACCTACCGCGAAGCACGGCGTGCTTTTGAAACCCGCTACCCGAAAGTGCAGTTTGCCTGGTCGTACAAAACCAATTACCTCGATGCGGTTTGCAGTATTTTTCACGACGAAGGTTCGTGGGCCGAAGTGGTCTCTGGATTCGAATTTGAAAAAGCGCTTTCGCTGGGTGTAAAGGGAACACAGATTTTGTTTAACGGGCCCGAGAAGTCGGAAGCCGACCTCACGCTGGCCATCAACAACAACTCCTGTATTCATATCGACCATCTTGATGAGTTGTACCTGCTTATTGAAACCACCCGCAAACTCGGGAAAAAAGCCCGCGTTGCCATCCGAATTAACATGGATACAGGCATTTACCCGATGTGGGACCGCTTTGGCTTTAACTACGAAAACGGCGAGGCCTGGAATGCCATCAACCGCATCATGCTGGCCGAAAACCTCGACCTGGTTGGACTTCACACGCACATCGGAACTTATATCATGTCAACTTCGGCGTATGCTGTTGCCGCATCCAAACTTTCGAACCTGTACATGGCCACTCACCGCAAGTTTAATCACTGGCTAAAATACATCGACCTGGGTGGAGGTTTTGCCTCGAAAAACACGTTGAAAGGCGCTTACATGCCGGGCTCTGAAACCTGTCCGTCATTTGATGAATACGCCGAAGCCATTTCAGGTGCTATTATTTCGTCAGAAATTCCGCACGAAAACCTTCCGGTACTTTTTCTCGAAACAGGCCGCGCCCTCATCGACGATGCCGGTCATTTGCTCACCACTGTGCTGGCCAACAAACGTTCGGTTGCCGGCAGGCGAACCATGGTTATCGATGCCGGGGTGAACCTGCTTTTCACCTCATTCTGGTACAATCTGGGTGTTTATCCTACCAAAGAAGTGGCTGAATACCTTGAAGATACCACTATTTACGGTCCGCTGTGCATGAATATCGACGTGGTGCGCGAAGCCATTAATTTTCCGCATGTTAAAACCGGCGACAGGCTGGTCATCGAAAGGGTTGGTGCTTACAACATGACACAATGGATGCAGTTTATCACTTTCCGTCCCAACGTGGTTTTAATTGACATGGAAGGCAAAACCCATATTATCCGCCGGAAAGAAGAACTTCAATCGGTGCAGGGATTTGAGATGAATCCGAAAAGGAATTGAACGTACAAAAGACTTAATAAACATGGTACACCGTTTAGAAAATCAATTTGTTTTCCCCGACCCTGAAGCCTGCCTTGCCGTCAGGCAGGGGAGCAAATTGATTTTCTTCACATCCTTTAGGGTTGGGGTAGTGAAGAAAATCAGAAAACAAAGTTGTTTTTAAAAAAATAATCCAATGAAAAGCTACCCGATTACCGGCAGGGAAATACTGAATTCAATACTGAACAGCTACTCGCAGGTGTTTTTTTCCACCTCGAAATTGCTGGCTGGTTTGCTTGTGCTGATTAGCTTTTTTGATTACGGGGCCGGAATCGGCGGGCTGGTTGCGATTCTGGTTGCCAATCTGCTGGCGTGGTCGCTGGGATACAACCGTTATTTCCTGGTATCCGGAATTTATGGTTTTAACGCTTTGCTGGTCGGGCTTGGAATCGGTTTGTTTTACCAGCCTTCGCCCGAGTTGTTTCTGTTGGTTGGCGTGGCTGCAGTCACCTGTTTTTTTCTTACCGTCGTTTTTCAGGGTGTTCTTGGAAAATACGGACTCCCGTTTCTCAGCGTCCCGTTTCTGATAACCGTGTGGATTGTGGCGCTTTCGCGCGGCGATTTAAGTGCGCTGCACCTGAGCGAAAGGGGAATTTTTACCTACAACGAATTGTACGCGCTGGGTGGCCGCACTTTTGTGAATCTGTACGATTTTCTCGAAACATCCATTTCCTCTTCATTTCTGAAAATCTATTTTCATTCGCTGGGCGCGGTTTTTTTTCAGACCCATTTATTAGCCGGTATCATTATTGCTGCCGGACTGCTCATTTATTCGCGCATCACTTTTGTTTTGTCGTTTCTGGGATACACAGTGGCGTGGCTGTTTTACAGAATCACCGGTATCGAGTTTAATTCGCTGGGCTACACATTTATAGGGTTCAACTATATTTTAACAGCCATTGCTTTGGGCGGTTATTACCTGGTTCCGGGCAGGGTGAGTTTTGCATGGATTGTGTTGCTGCTTCCGGCGGTGGTTTTAATAACCACTGCTACCCAGCAGTTTTTAATTCAGTTTAAAATTTCGCCTTATTCTCTGCCCTTTAACATGGTGGTGCTAATGTTTTTGTATGCGCTGAAACTGCGTGAACAGCGCCCCCGAAAACTGGTTGAAACGCCGGTACAACTGGGCAATCCTGAAAAAAATCTGTACCTGTATGCCGGAAACCTGAAACGTTTTCCGGCAGCTTACCCGGTTTCGGCTTCGTTGCCGTTTTATGGCGAATGGACCATCAACCAGGGGCACAATGGCGAGCATACACACAAGGGGGCCTGGCGTCATGCGTGGGATTTTGTAATTGCTGACCGCACCGGTAGTCAGTACAAGGGCAGCGGCGATTTTGCCGAAGATTATTATTGTTTCGGGAAAGCAGTTTTGTCGCCTTTCGACGGGGTTGTGGCCGAAGTGGTGAACAACATTCACGACAACCGCATCAGCGACATCAACACGGCTAACAACTGGGGCAACTCGGTCATCATTAAACACAACGATTATTTGTATGCCAAACTCAGTCACCTGAAATATCATTCGTTGGAAGTAAAACCGGGCGATGTGGTGAAAAAGGGACAATTGCTGGGTCGTTGCGGAAATTCGGGCCGTTCGCCTTTTCCGCATCTTCATTTTCAGTTTCAGGTTACACCTTTTATAGGCTCTGCAACGCTCGATTATCCTTTTGGTCACTACCTGCTGAAAGATGAAAACGGGTTCACACTCAAAAATTTTGATTTCCCGCAAAACAAACAAGTGGTAGTCAATCCGGTAAAAAACGAATCGCTGGTTGAGGCATTGCATTTTATTCCGGGGCAGAAAATCGATGTCAGTTTACAGGTAGAATCGGATAAGAAATACTGGCTTAACAAGGAAGGCCGGTTCCACTGGGTGGTTGAAACCGATGTGTATAACCATACTTTCTTAAGAAGCGAAGAGGACGGGAGTGTCGCTTATTTGTACAACAATGGCGATCTGCACTACTTCACCAATTTCACCGGAAAGAAAAATTCGGCTTTGTACTGGTTTTTTATTTCGATGTTTAAAATACCGCTTGGTTTTCAGCCCAACAGCAAAATCGACGATTCGCTTCCGGCAAACCTCATGTTTGGCGGATTAAAGAAAATTCTCCAGGATTTTGTTGCACCGGTTTACCTGTTTCTGAAAGCCGGGTACCGGCTGACCATGAAAGAAGCCGGTGATATTCTTTCGGCAGGAGATATTGAATTGAATGCCATCATTCAGCAAAAAGTGGCGGGCCGCGAAATCCGGAAAATTGAGTCGGAAATCAGGATTCTGCCGGGTAGCGTAATACAAATTAACATCAGTTTTAACGACGTAAAAATCAGTTTAAAATGCCAAAATCAACCCGAATAATATTGATTTTAGTTTTTGTGTCATTTGCTTCGGTTGCGCAGGAAAAATGGAATTATGCCGAAGTGGACAAAAAATCGTTTGAATTGTACGGGCAGCAGAAATGGCATGAACTGGCTCAATATGCCGAACAGGCCAGGAAGCATGAAATCGACTTTTTTTACCTGCAGGCACGCTCCGGAATTGCTGCCTTCAACCTGAAAAAATACAGGCAGGCAGCTGATTTTTTTCTGCAAGCCTGGAAAAGCGACCAAAGTTATGATTGGTTGCAGGAGTATTTGTATTACAGTCTGTTGTATTCGGGTAGGGCTGTAGAGGCATCGAAAGTTGCCTCAAAATTTTCGGTGGCCATAAAGGAAAAAATCAATTACCAGAACATGAAACCCATGCGCGCGGCACTGGAAATCGGGTACAGTTTTAACCCCGATTTTGATGCACTTGTCAACCGGTCGTTTGATGAAGAACTGAATGTTGGAAGCGATTATGGCGAAGCTTTTATTTTAAAAAACTACCATTTTGAATCAGTGGATTACAGTCACCAGCTTGCACCGGGTGTAGGAATAAACCACAACTTCACCCATTTAAATATTAACCGCGAACAACAAGTTGACTGGGGAGTATATTACACTTTCCCAATAAAAACAAATCAATTCCAGTATTTTGTAAATCCCTATTTTGTAATTGGTAAAAAACTGAATCTTTCACCTTCATTTAATGTTATCTGGGGAAATTCATCGTATTTTTTGGGTGGATACACAGAACCGCCGATTTTTAGAGAAAAAGAAATCAAATTCGCAGATTTTATTCTTTCCCTTTCCAGTTGGTCACATTTTGGTAATTTTTCTCCTGGAGTAGAAGTAAATGCTGCTAATATATACGACGTTAATCTTACACAACTTTCAGCATGGTTAACATACTATCCATTTTCAAATTTAAATTTTTATATCACCCCACGAATTTATCTTAAAAAAGAGGAGAAAGACCGAAGTTTAAGCTACAATACATTCGGAATTTCTGGAGGTGCGCAACTGGGGCCGGTACATGTTTACGGACAGTATTTAACTGGCGAAATGAAGAATTTTATCGAACCTGCAGGTTATGTTGTGTCTAATTTTCCTGGCAGGTCGGAGCAGAAATTCACCGGAAGCCTGTATTTCCCGGCAGGGAAAAAATACCAGGTGGTGGTTCGTTACATCAACCAGGATGTTTTTGAAACGTATAATGTTTACAGCAACGGCTTTATTAGCAATCAGATGGAATACAAATACATTAAACACACTTTAACAGCAGGAGTATCATGGAATTTTTAAAAGTGAGACTTTTCATTTTGATAATATTTGCAGGTTTTGCAGTAAATGCTCAATCCGGTCAGGATGCATTGGAAGCTGCTTTTGCAAAAAGTTACCAGCTCGAGAAAAACGGCGATTTTAAAGCTGCAGCCGACGCTTTGAAAAAAGTGATGGACGAGTCGTCATACGAAATTAACCTGCGTTTGGGCTGGCTCAATTACAACGCCGGCCGGTTCGATGAATCGGTTCTTTTTTACAGCAATGCACAAAAACTGAAACCTTATTCAGAAGAAGCCCGGTTTGGCCTTATTCTGCCTAAAGCTGCCATGGGCCGCTGGAATGAAGTGATTGAATTGTACAATAAAATTCTTGAAATCAGTCCGAATAATTCGGTGGCATTGTACCGGCTTGGATATATTTATTACGAAAGAAAAGATTATAACAAGGCGCTCCCGTTGTTTAAAAAGGTGGTCGATTTGTACCCGTTTGGGTACGACGGGCTGCTGATGCTCGGCTGGACTTCCTATTTTCTGGGAAACTACAGTCAGGCAAAAGTGCTCTTTAACAAAGTGAAATTGTACAATCCGGGCGATAAATCGGCGATTGAAGGATTACAACTGATAAAGTAAAATGAATCCGCATTTCACCTTTGTTGAGATTGACTAACTCCGGCATTAATGCCGGAGAATAAGCAACAGCAATGAATACGGGCTTTAGCCCAACCAGTTCAAATTAAGGGCTAAAGCCCAGTATGTAATTTAATTCATAATCCCTGGCATAAATGCCAGGGTTAGACATAAAAGTAAGTTTCATAAAAACCAAAAACATGAAAACAACAACCATTTTTTCCATCTTATTTCTGCTCGTTTATTCATTAAATGCACAAATCACCCTCGACAAAAAATACGACTATTCCACTTCAGTGGTGAAACTTGAAACGCTGGGTTACAAATATTTTCTGATGGACGTTCCAGCCGGGCAGTGCCGCATTTACAACACCGACCATTCGTTGTTTAAAACCATCAATTGTTTTGTGCCATCAGGGAGCTATCTTTCCGATGTAAAATTCCTGTCGGAAAAACTGTTCGATACGGATGCCGGGATTGAAATGCTTTGTACGTATTACAAATATTATTCGTCACTGGATTATTACGAGTACGACAGCAAAATTATCAACGAAGACGGAACCACCGTTTTATCTATTGATGGCTCGCTGTACAATTACATCAACCAGACGGGTGAAAATACATACAAACTCTTTTCATATTGTTATGATTTTTCAACGTTTCCTGAAAAGGTGTGGACCAATATTTACAGTCTTCCAGGTTCGACGCCAGTAAATGCCTTTTTTCAGGAATACTCCACAAAGGCTGAACTGCATGTTTTTCCGAATCCGGCATCTGAAACCATCAATGTGGCCTACCATCTTCCGGAAACCATTGACATGGGTACTTTAAATTTTGTAAGCGCCGAAGGAAAACTGGTTAAACAATTTCTGGTTGACCGCCACACCAACCATTTAACGCTTGATTCCAATGATTTTACCAGTGGAGTTTATCACTATTTTATTGAATATGGCAACACAAAAACTGAATCAAAAAAGCTGATTGTAAGATAAAAAATAAGGCTAAACAATAAGAATATGTGGTTAAAACCCTAATATGAAGGCATTTAATAATCCATTCATAAAGTGAACGGCAATAAATTAATTTCTGTTTTTTCTTATTGCCGTCTGCTTTAGCCAAATCTTTTATTTAAAAAACTGATGTCATTTTTTACAAATATCAAAGGCAATCATCAAACCTCCTCCTTTAGGAAGACCCTAAATTATTGCCATTGCGAACCAAGTGAAGCAATCTTTTCGCAAACTGATTATGTCCTGAAAAATAATAATCGTGTTTTTCAAAGTCAATCCAATTGGTCAGATATGTTTAATTCGCTTTTGCCCAATCCTTTCAACAAACCAGGTAATTAAAACTGTTACGCCGAAAACCCCGGCAAACCAGAATGGATAACTTTTGAGTGATTGGGTCTGGTAAATGGCAGTGGCAATATTCCCGATAATCAGCCATTGAACAATGTAAAAAACCGTGATGTTTTTTCCCAGCCACATCAACCAGTTTCCCGGCCATGTGTGCGGAAATTGCTGAATCAGGAACCGAAGCAGCAGGCTCCAGAGTATTACAACTCCGAAAACCCAAATCGAAAACCAGAAAGTGTGGTGATAATAAGCCGGCAGATTGATGGTGGTTTCAATTCCCTGTTTCCCGAAAAATATCACCAGAATAGCAATAACTACAAGAAGGATGGCAGTGAGAATTCTGTTGGATTTCATAAAAGACAAAATGTGCTGTTCGAAATGGAAAAATGCAAATCCGGCCAGTGGGTAAACCAGCCACGGAAACAGCGGAAAATACGACCACGACCAGCTTCCGCCAATAAAAGGGTAAAAGTAATTTCGCTCAGGAACCATCAGTTTTTCATTAATGAGTGAAGTGAAAACGGCCACCAGAAATGCCAGCCCAATTGCAATCCAAGCTTTTTGGTTTTTGATGGTTTTCAGCGACGAAAGCAAAATGATGGCAAGTCCGGCAAAGTAAAAAATATCGACACCAAAAATGTATTCCAGCGGATTTATCTGCCAGCCGGCAAATTGTATTTTCAGCAAAAGATGAAAATTCAGTCCGATATTTAGCAAAAATCCGGCAATGAAAATTTTAATTCCCCGCCAAAGATTGGTAATAAATGGTTTTTGATTCCGGGCGATAAAATAACCCATTGTCAGCATAAAAACCGGAACAGCAACAGGGCCTCCAAGTAGCAGCAATGTTTTTCCAAACCAGCTTTCGCGACCCGGAAAATCGACAAATGTTTCGAGAATGTGCACCGGAACAATCAGGAAAACAGCAAAACCTTTCAGTAAATCGGGAAGTGGCAAGCGTTTCATTTCTGTCATATTAAAACTGTTCTGAATAATTCTGAAAGAAATTTTATCCTGAAAAATAGATGAGTAAACAGATTTATTTAAATCTTTAATTGCAAAGTTCACAAAGGAAAAACGCAAAGATTTAAAGATGAATAAAAATCTTTGCGAATTCTGCGTGTTCTTGCGAACTTTGCGGTAAATCCGAAATTAATATCAGTCATTTATCTGAATAAATTCCACATAATTTCCTACAGACCAAGAATCTCGTTGTATTCCTCAATCGAAATAACGGTTGGAGTATAAGTTGCACCCTGTATTTTCAATGCGTTGGTAAAGGCTTTCAGGTGAAATTTTGAACCTCTCAGCAAATTTCCATACACTTTTGCAACTGTTGCATTTTCTGTTTCGGCCAGATGGCGTTGCAAATCGGCAATGTCGTATTCTTCGATAAATGCGCCCACTTTCAGCGCTTCCACCAAACTCACCGAGCCTTTTGCGGTAAGTTGTGCATACAAATCAGTAAACAGCGGATTGCTGAATTCGGTAGCTGCCACGGGCGACGGATCAGTCAATCCAAAACCTTTTATCAGGTATAAAACAGCGCTGGTGTGTGCATTTTCACTTTTGGCAATGTTGGCGAATGTACGGTAGTTGTATTTGGCATTCATGGCCAGGTAAACTTCGCGGGCGAACTTTTCCTCTTCGCGCATTTCCATCAGGCTGGTAACTTCGGCATCGGTAAGCGTGCCTGTAAAATCGCAGGTTCCGCAAAGGGCAGCCACTTCGGCACTTTTCTCATCAGTGGTTTCAGCAACAATAGCTTCGTCAACCACATCGTTGTTTTTTGAACACGAGGCAAATGCAAACAATACAATTGCCAGAATTAGGAACATTTTACTTGTTTTCATGATTTGAAATTTTAATTGTGAATACTATAGGATTTGAATCCCTGAAGTTTGATTCTATAAAAGAATTTAGTTTCTGAAACAACCCTGATTGCGGCGGTTTCCGTTTCCATAACCTTGCCCACCACCATTTCTGTTGCCCCGGTTTCCATAATTACCTGCAAACTGGCAGTTTCCTCTACCCTGTCCGCGACCTTGAAAATGTCCCTGCCCGCGGCTATTTCCGCAGTTTCCACGTTGTTGCAGTGCAGCGAATTCGTTTTGCTGTTCAGTTGTCAGCAGCGAGTTCACCTCGTCGCGGTGTGCATTTACATTTTTCAGCATCGTGGTGCGGATCTCACTTTTCTCAATAGCATCGGTGGTTGATTGGCGCTGTGTGCGCAATTGCGCCATTTTTTCGAGATGCGATTTGTTCAGTCCGTCAATTTTGGCTTTCTGTTCTTCAGTCAACCCCGAAACCTGGTTGATGCAGTTGTTGTTCGGACTGTTAAAAGAACGGTTTCCGTTTCTCAATCCCTGTGCAAAAAGGGAGGTTGTTGTTAATGCAAGGGCAAAGAATACCCAGGCAAGTTTTCTTAACTTACTAGTTTTCATTGTTTTAAATTTTAAAATGATTAATTATTATTTCTGTAACCTCTTCCGTATCGGCCCTGGCGGCCTGGTAATTTTACATCTTCATTTTGCTTCAGCATCGACTGAAAAATCTCGTTCAGTTTTTCTTTCTGACTGTCGTCGCATACAGTTTTCATTCCCAAATAGTAATCGATGGTGACATTTTTCAGTTGTGTATGCGATTCACCAATTGTTTTGGTTATCTCGTCAAGTTTCTCTTTTGCAGGCTCTGTTTTACCCAGCTCTTCCACCATTTCACTTCTTAGTTTTTCCAGTTGAGATGTAATTTCGCGGGCAGTGCGATTGTAGTTGCGGTTCAGTTCCCTGAACTGGTTAACCTGTTCCTGATTCAGATTTAATTGTTCCCTGAAAAACCGGGTTCGTTGCTCAGCAGGCACTACAATGGTTGATTCTTCGGTTTGCTGTGCTGCTTTTTTATCCTGTTGTTTATGGTATAAAAATGTGATTGCCATCGACAGGTTTGTTGCCAACAGTATGACAATAATCCAGATAAGCGTTCGATATGTAGTGGTTTTAACCATGGCTTATTCCATTAAAAAGTTTTCAATTGTTTCGGCTTCCATTTCATTCAGATAGGGAATCATTTCATTTTCGGTATAAGCCGGATTGCCGGAGTTTATATTTGACGGCTGACCGATTTTTATTCCTGCATAAATTCCACCTAAAAGTAAAATTGAAAAAAGTGCCGGTTGCAGAATCCGCACCAAAACCGGACTGCGACGGACAGCGATTTTTTCTTCTGCCTGATTTTCGAGCCGGGCTTTTACGCGGGTGTAAAAAAACGGGTTAACGTTCTGCAATTTGTCGTTTTGCAAAACGGTTAATGTTTTTTCCATTTCATCGGCAAAAGCAGCGCATCCAGGACATCTTTCGAGGTGTATTTTTACTTCTTCCATTTCCCGGACCGGAAGTTCTTTTTCGAGGAAGAAAATTATTTTCGTATGTAAAGTATTGC
>CAZXVT010000128.1:0-13215 GCA_964644015.1 uncultured Maribellus sp. | reverse complement strand
TTGTAAATATTTGATATAATGAAGGATACAAGAGTTATAGAGATGGAGGAGGTAGCCATCCGGTTTTCGGGTGATTCCGGCGACGGGATGCAGTTAACCGGTACCCTGTTTTCGGACGCCTCGGCATTGTTTGGAAACGACATTTCAACTTTTCCTGACTATCCGTCAGAAATCAGAGCTCCGCAGGGAACTGTGGGTGGGGTTTCCGGATTCCAGGTTCAGTTTGGCAGAAAGCAGATCAATACTCCGGGCGATTATGCCCATGTATTAATTGCCATGAATCCAGCCGCGTTAAAAGCCAATGCAAAATTTATGAATCCCGGCGGAACGATTATTTACGATGCGGATTCATTCAACGATAAAAATCTTGCGAAAGCCAATTTTACTACCGACGACCCGTTTGCTGAATGTCATCTTGATGACTTTGTGAAAATTCCTGTGCCGATGACCGAATTAACCCGCGAAAGTCTCAAAGAATTCGGACTCGACAACAAAAGTATTCTTCGAAGTAAAAACATGTTCGCACTCGGGCTTGTTTGCTGGATGTTCAATCGACCATTGGATTATATCGACGAATATATCAGAACAAAATTCGGCAAAAAAGCGGGAGTGGCCGAATCGAATATAAAAGTGTTGCATGATGGGTTTAATTACGGTATGAACCTGCAGCATATGACACCCAACTTTATTGTGCACCCGGCAGAAATTGAAAAAGGTATTTATAGAAATATAAGCGGAAACTTCGCAACTGCATGGGGTTTTCTGGCTGCATCCGAAAAATCGGGCCGGCCTTTGTTTTTAGGATCTTATCCGATTACTCCGGCAACCGAAATTCTTTCAGCGCTTTCTGAGAGAAAAGACCTTGGCGTGAAAACTTTTCAGGCTGAAGATGAAATTGCAGGAATTACTTCGGCTATCGGCGCATCATTTGCAGGCAACCTGGCTATTACAACCACGTCGGGGCCGGGACTGGCTTTAAAATCAGAAGCCATCGGGCTTGCAGTAATGGCAGAAGTTCCGTTGGTGATTGTTAACGTTCAGCGTGGCGGCCCATCAACCGGATTGCCAACAAAAACAGAACAATCCGATTTATTACAGGCGCTTTACGGAAGGAACGGTGAAAGCCCTGTAGTGGTCATTGCTGCCAGTACACCATCCGATTGTTTCAATTATGCATTTATTGCATCAAAAATTGCTTTGGAACGTATGGTGCCTGTAATTCTGCTGACAGACGGATTTTTGGGCAATGGCAGCGAACCCTGGAGAATTCCTTCAATGGCTGAACTTCCTGAAATTAAACCAAGATTTGCACAGAATCCTGATACTTTCAAAGCTTATGCACGCGATCCTGAAACGCTGGCAAGAGAATGGGCAATTCCGGGAACACCTGGTTTTGAACACCGCATTGGTGGACTTGAAAAAAATGTTGCCGGAAATGTAAGCCACGATCCCGATAACCACCAGGTTAACAGCGAAATCAGG
This sequence comes from uncultured Maribellus sp., assembly GCA_964644015.1. Taxonomy (GTDB): domain Bacteria; phylum Bacteroidota; class Bacteroidia; order Bacteroidales; family Prolixibacteraceae; genus Draconibacterium. Next base: position 11,733 of record CAZXVT010000128.1, on the reverse strand, counting down.
GAAGAAAAAGTTCAACGGGTTGTTGATTTGGTTCCTGATCTGGAAGTTTATGGCGACGAAGAAGGTGACGTTTTACTGGTTGGCTGGGGCGGAACTTATGGTCACATGATCAGTGCTGCCCGCGAATTGCGTCAGGAAGGCAATAATGTGAGCCTTGCCCATTTCAATTACATTAAACCGCTGCCGAAAAATACTGCTGAAGTATTTTCGAAATTTAAAAAAATAATTGTTGGCGAACTCAATCTTGGGCAGTTTGCCGGATACCTCAGAAACATGGTTCCCCAGTTCACCTATTACCAGGTAAACAAACTGAAAGGGTTGCCATTTACGGTAAACGAACTGAAACAAAGTGTTTATAAATTATTAGAGGAATAGAAAATGGCCGAAATATTACAATACACAGTCAAAGATTTCAAAAGCGAAAATGAAGTTCGCTGGTGTCCGGGTTGCGGCGATTATGCCATTATGAATGCGGTTCAGCGGACAATGGCAGGTATGGGAATTCCGCGCGAAAAGTTTGCGGTTATTTCCGGTATCGGATGTTCATCGCGTTTCCCGTATTACATGAGTACTTATGGTTTTCATACCATTCATGGAAGGGCAACTGCTGTGGCATCGGGTGTTAAATTAGCCAATCCTGAACTGAATGTTTGGGTGATTACCGGCGACGGCGATGGAATGGCCATCGGTGGTAACCATTTTATTCACCTGATCAGAAGAAATATTGATTTGAATGTAATTCTTTTTAATAACCGGATTTATGGTTTGACAAAAGGACAATATTCGCCAACTTCTGAACGGGGCAAGAAAACAAAAACATCGCCGTACGGAACCATTGAAGACCCGTTTGTACCAGGACAATTAGTAATTGGTGCGCGGGGTACTTTCTTTGCCCGTTCGATTGATGGAAACCTGAAACTCAGCCAGTCGGTTTTTGAATCGGCAGCCAGTCACAGAGGAACTTCGATGGTGGAAGTGTTGCAAAACTGTGTGATTTTTAACGACGGTGCACATGATATGTTGACTGATCCGTTATACAGGGCCGATCGTCAGCTTATTCTTGAACACGGAAAACCCATGATTTTTGGGGCAAACTATGATAAAGGAATTGCATTCGACAACCGTGGTAAACTTAAAGTTGTGACAATTGGTGAAAATGGTGTAACACAAGATGATATTCTTGTTCACGATGAAACAGAACCGGACCCGACGTTACACATGGCATTGATTAATATGCAACTGCCAGAATTTCCGGTTGCACTAGGTGTAATCAGGAAAGTGGAAGCACCGGTTTATGACGCGGAAATGGTGGCACAGATAAAACAGGTTCAGCAGACTGCAAAGGTAAAATGTGTTGACGATTTGCTGAAATCAGGAAATACCTGGGAGGTGAAGTAGTAAACTAATAGAAATGAATATTGAAGAGGTCTTGCAGAAATGCAGGGCCTTTTCAGTTTAATTCAAACCATTGAGTTTTGGTAATGAGAATTCCGGAGCCCAGTTCCGGGAAAATCCGGTATGTGGTCAGCGATTCGGCATAAGTATAGGGATGATCCTGCAGATAGTGACAGAGTGTTTTATGATGCTTTACAGCAAAACAAACCGGATAACCGGCTACAATAATGTGCCAGAAAGCTTCTAGTTCATCGTTTGAAGATTTCTTCAATGTGTTTTCTGCCTGTTTGTATTGAACATCACTCAATAGCGCAGCAATTTTTTGCTTGTAATTGACCGTTAATAATTTACGCATTCCCGATTTTTCTGAACACTTCAAAATTATGGGAACACTATTGAACTCAATCAAGTATTTATTCTGAAAATAAAGGTGCAATTTTCTGAAAATAAATCAGAAAATATATCAAGGATTATGCGGTTTTAAATTCTGATGTTTTCAATTGAAACCACCGGCATAGTATCAAATTCGATCATAGCATTGATGAGACCGGCCTTTGAATATTTTTGTAAATCTCCCACTTCTATTTTACAGGCTGTGATAGATTTTTCTTTTAAAAGCTTTTCCCGTTTTGTGCCCTTTAAAAGCGGGGAATCTGGAGTCCACCATTTTTCACCGTCATAAAAAACGAGGTTGGCCGCAAAACTATCAGTTATCAGCCCGTTTTTTACGATAATGATGTCGTCGCAATCACCTTTCTGTGAAAAAAGATTTTCAAGTTCACTCCGGTCAGCGTATTTATACGAATAGTCAATTCCTTTACTTTCAACAAGCCGGAGAGATTTTATTTGTCTGAAATTGTAGGGTAAAAACTCAATCTTTTCAATTTCCTCCGCATAAAGTACCCTGCACCTGAACAAACCTTTTTGTGCAAATTCAGGAACTTTGATTGTTTCCGAAAGCAATTCAAAATTTTTCAATCCAAACAGCGATTTTTGTGTATGCTCAAATCGGTCCTGATGATTATCAAGATTTTGTGGTTTCCCGTCGACTATTTTTATGGTTTCAAGCAAAAGGCACATAAACTTTTCTGATCATTTCTTCATATTCTTTCCGGGCATCACTCATAAAAGTAATTCCGCCGCCACTTTTATAAATCATTTTTCCGGTGCTGAGATCAATAAACCGGATCAAAACACAACTGTCGAGATTCGTACCATCAAAAATACCAAAGATTCCGGTGTAAAAGCCTCGTTCATAATTTTCTGCAGCTTTTATAATTTCAACTGTTTTTTGTTTCGGAGCACCTGAGATTGAGCCGGCCGGTAAAAGTCTGAAAATAATATCGCCAATATTTTCAGAATAATTTTCAGGCAATCTGCCCGAGATTTCGGAACTCACCTGCCACAGATTTTTTTGGTTGGTTTTTATCAGATCGAGATACCTGAATTTTTCAACTTTTACATCGTCGGCCACCAGGCTGAGATCGTTTCTGATCAGATCAACAATTGTATTGTGTTCAGCCAGTTCCTTGGTGTCTTTCAACAGTAATTCAGCAGCATTTTCAGTTTCAGCTTCGATGGTTCCTTTCATGGGATAAGAAAAAATCCTGCCGTTCCGGATCTGTATAAAACTTTCGGGCGAAAAACAAACAAAATTGTTTTCGACATAAATTTTGTACAAGGCACTGCTGCGATAGAAAATCTCTTTTGCAGAAAGATTTGTTTCAACTGTGGTGGGCTGTGTATAATTCAGCAGGTAGGTGTCACCATTGTTGATGTGTTTCATTACACGGTCAAAACCAGTCAGATATTGATCAAATGTGACCGGCGAAGTTTTCCATTGAAAACTATTTTTTTCAACCTTAATTATTGGAATATTTGCTGATTGGGGTGTTTGCCAGAAAATGCCGGCCGGAACTTTTTTTAGCGGAAAAACAATTGGTGAAAGTCCTTCAAAATCAATAATCAAACCAAAAGGAACCTTGTTTTTTCCCCATTCATTAAGCAGATTCTTTATATCTTTTGCTGATTTCATTTTTCTGCGGCAAAGGTAAAAAAGTAAATATCCCGGCTAATAAATTTCAATTCAAAATAAAAAACCGGCCATTTCAAGGTTGAATATTTATATTTTTACTGCAAATAAAACCAACGTGGAAATTGCCGGAAATATAGCAGCTATAAAAAACCAATTACCTGTGAATGTGAGGCTGGTGGCGGTTTCGAAAACCAAACCGGTTGAAGATATTCTGGCGGCGTACAATGCTGGGCAACGCATTTTTGGCGAAAATAAGGTGCAGGAGTTGGTTCAAAAATATGAAACACTCCCCAAAGACATCGAATGGCATTTTATTGGTCATCCGCAAACTAACAAGATAAAGTTTATTGCGCCATTTGTGTCGTTAATTCATGGTGTCGATTCGCTGAAATTATTAAAGGTAATTGATGCAGAAGCAAAAAAATGCAAAAGAAAAATTAACTGTTTATTACAGTTTCATATTGCTGCCGAAGAAACAAAATTTGGATTTACGCCGGAAGAGGCATTTGAAATGCTTGAATCATCTGAATTTATGAAACTTGAAAATATTTCGGTTTGCGGCGTAATGGGAATGGCAACTTTTACCGACGATATGAATCATGTAAGAAACGAATTCAGAAATTTAAAGGCAATTTTTGATACCCTCAGGATGAAATATTTTCAGAATAATCCTGATTTTTGTGAAATTTCGATGGGAATGTCGGATGATTACAGTGTTGCAATTGAGGAGGGAAGCACAATTGTGAGGATTGGCAGTAAAATATTCGGAGAAAGAATTTATCAGCATTAATAAAATAAAACCAAGTGTTATGGGAAACCTGGAAACAACTTATTTAGGATTAAAACTTAAAAACCCGCTGGTTGCAGCCAGTTCAGGGCTAACCGGTTCAATTGAAAAATTAAAGGAACTTGAAAAAGCAGGAATTGCTGCGGTGGTTCTGAAATCAATTTTTGAGGAACAGATTCTGGGTGAAGTCTCTCACATGATTTCGAAAGGTGCTGAAAATGCAGATTATCCGGAAGCTGAAGATTATATCAAGTATTACCTGCGTGATAATTCGCTGCGAAAACATATTGAACTGATTGAAACAGCCAAAAAGGAACTCACAATTCCTGTAATTGCCAGCATCAACTGCGTTTCAGCAAATGAGTGGACGTCGATTGCAAAAGAATTTGAAAAAGCCGGTGCCGATGCACTTGAGTTGAATATTTTTTATGTTCCAAGCGACAGAAACGAACGCCCGGGAATGGTGGAACAACTATATCTCGATGTTTTACAGAAAGTGAAAAGTGAGGTGAAAATTCCGGTGGCAGTGAAATTTGGCATTTACCACAGTAATATTGTGGGTATGGCCGACAAACTGAAAGGTGGCGGGGCTAAAGGCATTGTGATGTTCAACAGGTTTTATGAACCTGATATTAATGTTGAAACGCTTGAACTTACTGCATCCGAAATATTCAGCAATCCTTCTGATATCAGGCGCACGCTTCGCTGGACAGGCATGGTTTCATCATCAGTTACCGGAATTGAAATTGCCGCCTCAACCGGAATTCACGACAGCAATGCTGTGGTAAAATTTTTACTCGCCGGGGCACAGGTTACTCAGCTTTGTTCCACCATTTATCTGAATGGAGTTAAAGTAATTCCGGAAATTCTCAATGGAATTTCTGAATTTATGAAAAAATGGAATTTCAAACGGATTGAAGATTTCAGGGGCCGGCTCTCCTATAAAAATATTCCCGACCCGATGTTGTACGAACGCGCACAATTTATGAAGTATTACTCTAACAAAGAGTAGTTTACGTTTATATTTTGCCTGTTTTTTTTACTTGCCCTGAAACAGAGGAACAGGTATATTTTGCCTTTTGGGTAATGCTATTGGTCACTTTCTGCGGTGTTAAAAATGTTGAAAAATGGTTAAGAAGTAAATTCTGACACAACAAAACGCAGAGTTTAACCGTATGAAATAGTGTTATGAAAGCAAAAACAAATAGCGAATTCAGGCTTTTCGGGAATGCAAGTTCTGGTGAGAATTCAACTGTTTTCAGCAATAAATTTAAATTGAATTTACAGGGAAATCAAGGTTTTATTGTGCCCTGGCAGATGGCTGAAAAAAAGTTTACCGAAAAGCTGGGGGAAAGGGTCCGTGGTTAAAGTCACTTTTGATTATTCATTTGTTTGAGGGAGAAAAGTCCGGTTAAGTAGCCGGACTTTTTTTATGGATTCACCCTTATTTATTCAAATTTCTTTTCAATTTCAGTGAGAAAATATCTTTTCTGTTCATTGGCTGCGGGAAAAGCTTCCTTAATTTTCAGTTTCGTAATGTTTATTATTTCTTCTCCGGGCAGGTATTCCAGGTTGTCGATTAAAGTAAAAGCTTCAAATGCTGTTTCCCAGTCGTCATGAATGATAATATCGATAAATACCGGAATAAAATTGCTGAAATCAAGACCATTCTGCCAACATGCGGCTATTAGTTTTTTTCTGATTGGCTTGTATTTTTCATCTTCAACAGCACGCATAAAAGTATTGACTGAATCCTTGTTTTTAACCGAACCAATCAGTTTAATAATTTCAACATCCACCTCATGTTCAGGCATTGAGTTCAGCAAATCGAAAAGTAGCGGAAGATAGAACCTGTTGCCTGTTTCACTGATTTTCTCAAGAGCATCCTTAACTACTTCAATTTCTTCCGAATTAAGAGCCTGCCGTAATTTTTCGTTTATGTTTTCCTGTTTCATTTTTTCTTTCCATTTAATTTTTTGCTGATAAACAGGCCAATATAACCTGTATTCCGGTAATTTGTTCAATTTCCGGTTTTACTTTCCTGACGGATATAAAAGTTTGTCACCTGTATTTTCAATCACTTCTTTTTTCCATTCATCCGGATATCCTGGAAATGAAGGCGACTTTGGATAGCCCCACGGATTTCTTAAAAATTCGCCATCTTTTTCCTGTTTTACATTTCCGTCGAGGAATTTTACCATTAAAAAATCTCCGAGTTCTTTCCAGCGTTGAATAACATAATCGCCTGTATTACAAGAATAATCGGTAATAAATTCACGGGCCATTGTTGAATCCGATTCCCAAAGTTTCAGTGCGGCAGCATCAACAGCGGGGGTGTAATTTGCAAATTTTCCCTCCAGTTCGCCCTGCACTTTCTGAACATCGGGCATCACACGGCTGTAAAAAAGATAGGCAAAATGTGCCACCCGGTTAAAAACCCAGAATGCAGCGTCGTCTTTGTAAGTAAGAATATCGCCATAACCTTCGCTCCATGTTTTGGGTACACGGTTGATTCCACAGTAAAATGGCACATAAACAGTGGTGCCGGCATCGTCAACACCAAACCAGTTGATGCCACCAATTGGGTCGGGCAGCCAGTTTCGCATTTGTGCAATAAACGAAAAACCGGTTTGCTGGGTTTGTGTGGCCCGTTCGTTAAAATATTCATTTCCGTCGTATTTCCAGGTGAGGCCACGCCAGCGGTATGGCAAACCAAAAGGCCCGGCACCAGCATCTTTTGTCATATCCAGTTCGGTTTCCTGCAAATGGTTTCGTTTGGCATTCATCAAATCCTGAGGAGTCAGTTTTTTATTGGGTTTTACATATAACGGCATTCTTTTGGCTGTGTTTTTGCCGGTTGCATATTCCCAGTGTTCATCCATTCCATCAGTGAATTCATCAAAAAAACACCAGACCCTGATTTCACAAAAGCGGGCAGCATCGAAAGTGAGAGGTGCATAAACATCACTGAAACTGAATTCATTATCAGCCCCGTTGAAATAACCTTTTTCCCGTGCAAACGATACAACATCTTGTGCATAAACAACTTCAGCTCCGGAATTGAAAATTTTGTCAATGTTTTTACTGCTGATACATTTTTCGGTATTTTCAAATGGAATTGAAGTAATTCGCGCATGATTTGCATGTGCAGAAATATATCCGTCGGGAATTCTGACAGCCACCCAAACCGCTCCTTTTCTGATGTTTGTTTTTTCTTTGGTTTTTTTATCAACTTGCCATTCTGTGCCTTTGCCAATAATTTCCATGATCCAGACTTCGTTTTTGTCGCCAATCGAAAACGATTCGCCTGAGCTTGCATAACCATGCTTTTCAACCAGTTCAGCAATAATTTTAATAGCTTCGCGGGCTGTTTTTGCCCGTTGAAGTGCAATAAACATCAGCGCTGCATAATCCATTATTCCGGTTGTATCCACCAGTTCGTTGCGGCCGCCGAAGGTAGTTTCGCCCAGGGCGAGTTGGTGTTCGTTCATAAAACCGATGGTTTGGTAGGTCTGCTCCACCTGAGGAATTTGCCCTAATGGTTTTGCAGTGCCGCGGTCGTAAATAGTAACCATGCTGCCTGCAGACCAGTGACGTGCCGGGCTGTAATACAACTCTCCATAACGAATGTGCGAATCTGCAGCATACGAAATCATGGTTGAGCCATCAGCCGATGCTCCTTTTGTTACAAGAAAATTGGTGCAGGCTAAAATTACCCCCGGTACAATAACCAGATTCATCAACAACACAAAAACAATAATTCTTTTCATGATTATGTGGTTTGAATAATTGTAGAAAATTAAATCAATTTTGATGCAAGCGCTTCGCCGGTGTATGATTCTTTTATTTTGATGAGATTTTCGGGAAGACCTTCAAAAACAAGATTTCCGCCTTTGTCTCCACCTTCCGGTCCTAAATCAATGATCCAGTCGGCTGATTTGATGATTTCAAGATTGTGTTCGATGATGATTATTGAGTGACCTCTTGAAATCAGTGCATTAAACGAATCGAGCAGTTTGCTGATGTCGTGGAAATGCAGCCCGGTGGTGGGTTCATCGAAAACAAACAGGGTGGGGGCGTCTTTTTCCAAAGCCAGGAATGAAGCCAGTTTTACACGCTGACTTTCGCCTCCCGAAAGTGTGCTAGACGACTGCCCCAGCTTGATGTATCCTAAACCCACATCTTTTAACGGCTGCAAACGTTTCGTGATTTTCTTTTCTGTCGAACTTTTTCCATGACTGAAAAGTTCAATGGCTTCGTCAACCGTCAGGTTCAGAATATCATCGATATTTTTATCGTGGTATTTAACTTCAAGGATATCTTCCTTAAATCGTTTTCCGTTACAACTTTCGCAAACCAGGAAAACATCGGCCAGAAACTGCATTTCCACTTTGATGGTTCCTTCACCCTGGCATTCATCACAACGGCCACCATCAACATTAAACGAAAAGTGCGAAGGCTGTAATCCCAAAATTTTGGCAGCCTGTTGTTCCGAAAAAAGTTTACGGATTTCGTCATATGCTTTCAGGTAGGTTACGGGATTTGAACGCGACGATTTCCCAATTGGGTTCTGATCGATGTATTCAATGGCTGTCAAAAGATGGTAATCTCCCAGAATTGCATCGTGTTGCCCGGTTCTGTCGCCCATTCCTCCCATCAGTTTTGCCAGCGCAGGAGCCAGAATTTTTGTTACCAGCGACGATTTTCCCGAACCACTGACACCGGTAACCACTGTCATAACATTCATCGGGAATTTTACTCGCAGGTTTTTCAGGTTATTTTCGCGGGCGCCTACCACTTCAATAAAATTGGTCCATTTCCGGCGATGTTTTGGTACTTCAATTTTTTCAACGCCTGAAAGATATTTTGTAGTCAGACTCTCTGGTTTCTCCGCAAGCTGTGTGTGATTTCCCTGGAAAACCACTTCACCGCCATGTTGTCCGGCCAGCGGGCCAATGTCAATCAGTTCGTCAGCCGCGCGAATAATTTCTTCATCGTGTTCAACCACCAGCACCGTATTCCCGATACTTTGCAACTGTCGGAGTACTTTAATCAATCTTTGGGAATCGCGCGAATGCAACCCGATACTGGGCTCATCAAGAATATAAAGTGAGCCGACCAGACTGCTTCCGAGTGAAGTCGCCAGATTAATTCGTTGTGATTCTCCGCCTGAAAGTGTTGATGATAAGCGGTTTAAAGTCAGATAACCAAGGCCGACTTCACATAAAAAACTTAGTCTGTTTTTTATTTCAATTAAAATACGTTTGGCAAGTACCGTTTCGTGTTTATCAAATTCGAGGGTGTTAAAAAAGTTGCGTAATTCTGAAACCGGTAATAGCACGAGTTCGTGCAGCGATTTACCGGCAATTTTTACATAACCGGCTTCTTTTTTCAGGCGGCTGCCTTTGCATTCGGGACAAATAGTTTTTCCCCGGTATCTCGAAAGCATCACCCGGTACTGAATTTTGTAGCTGTTTTCTTCCAGCATTTTGAAAAACTGGTTCAGCCCCTCGAAATACTGGTTACCGGTCCAGAGCAGAAAACGTTGTGCTTCAGTTAATTCGTAAAATGGTTTGTGAATCGGAAAATCAAATTTCTTTGCGTTATAAATCAATTCATTCTTCCACTCGCTCATTTTTTCTCCTTTCCAACAGGCAACGGCATCCTGGTAAACCGATAGTGATTTGTTGGGAATTACAAGGTCTTCGTCAATGCCAATCACTTTTCCGTAACCTTCGCAGGTTGGACAGGCGCCAACCGGATTGTTAAAGCTGAACATGTGCAAAGTGGGTACTTCAAACTCAATTCCATCGGCTTCAAAGCGACTTGAAAAAGTTTTGGCAACCGGATTTTCTTCTGACAATATTTTTACAACACATTCGCCATGTCCTTCGTAAAATGCAGTTTGCACTGAGTCGGCCATCCTTCCCTGTGTATCATCGTCCTTGTTTACTGAAATACGGTCGATAATAATACTACAGTTTCCAGTGCAATTATAATTTTCAGGATTTTTCAAAAGATCTTCAATTCTGATGATTTCCTCGTTTATTTCGAGACGCGAAAATCCCTGTTGCAAAAGCAGTTCAGCTTCCTTTAAAATATTACGCCCATTGTTCACTTTTAGTGGCGAGGCGATTGTTGCTTTGGTTCCTTCTGTAAAACCATTCATAAAATCGAGCACATCGGAAACACTTTCTCTTTTTACCTCTTCGCCCGAAACTGGAGAAATGGTTTTGCCTACACGTGCAAATAAAAGCTTCAGGTAATCGTAAATTTCAGTTGAAGTTCCGACTGTGGAACGTGGATTTCGGGTGTTTACCTTTTGTTCAATGGCAATTGCGGGAGGAATACCTTTTATAAAATCGACTTCGGGTTTGTTGATTCGTCCCAAAAATTGTCTTGCGTACGATGACAAACTTTCAACATAACGACGCTGACCTTCGGCAAAAAGCGTGTCGAATGCCAATGATGATTTGCCTGATCCCGAAACTCCGGTTACTACAATGAATTTATTCAGAGGTATTTTGAGGCTGATATTCTTTAGATTATGAACCCTGGCGTGCTGAATTTCAATATATTTTGTCTCTTCCTTTACCGTCATAAATCCCGGGTTACAATTATTGAGTTAAAAATTTGTATTATTCCTTAAAATGTTTCATTTTTACGAGCACAAAATTAGTATTTACTTTTACATCACTTAAAAAAGGTTGCCTATTGAAGAAATTTACTTTGTATTTAAACTTAATTAAATAGAAGGTAATGTCGAAAGAAAATTTTCTGAGCGACAACGAACTCGTTCAGCGATTTATATCAGGTGACCAAAATTCATTAGAGATTCTTATTCACCGTCATAAAAGCAGGGTATTTTCGTATATTTTGCTGATTGTGAGAAATCAGGAACTGGCTGAAGACATTTTTCAGGAAACTTTTATCAAAGTAATCAAGTCCCTCAAAAAAGGAAAATACACTGATAACGGGAAATTTATCTCCTGGGTGTTGCGAATCTCACACAATCTGATTATTGATCATTTCAGAAAAGAGAAGCTCAAAGGTACAGTCTCAAACGACAGCATGGAAACAGATCTTTTCAACTCCCCGAAATTTGCTGACGAAACAGTTGAAGATCAATTGGTTTATTCCCAGATTTTGAGTGAGGTGAAAGACCTTGTGAAAGAATTGCCCGAAGATCAGCAGCAGGTAATTTACATGCGCCATTATCTTGATTTGAGTTTCAAGGAAATTGCCGATCTTACGGATGTAAGTATTAATACTGCGCTTGGACGAATGCGTTATGCGCTTATAAATCTCAGAAAACTGGTGGAAAAGAAAAACCTTGTTCTGACAAAGTTTTAACGATCGTTAACACAATAAAACGAGGTGAAAGGCGTTTTCAAATAAAATGAAAGTGAAAATGCCTATGAGGAAAAGTTCTACCTTAATTTACATTATTAATCGATTTCAGGAAGGAAAATTGCAAGTTGAAACCATTATTAATGATGCAGGTTTTTGGGATGGG
>CAZXVT010000127.1:0-13445 GCA_964644015.1 uncultured Maribellus sp. | reverse complement strand
ACTCGACATGGCAGGTTTCAGTCCATCGTCGCTTTTATCAAGATGAATGATCACTTTAAAGGCCTTCATGTCGAAATCCTTGTGATTTTCCCCAATTCGTGCAATACTTTTTATACTGCCCATAATGGTTACATTTTCAAGTGCGTCAAAAGTAACGCGCACGCTGTCGCCAGGCTTGATTTTGGCAATATCAATTTCTTTCACATAAATTTCTGAAATAACTTTCGACATGTCAGGCAAAGTGGCCAGAGGCGGCGCAAACTCGTACATTGGAACTTCGTCGTCTTTACTGTATTTTTTCCCTTCCCAGCTTTTGCCAAAAATTACAATTCCATCTTCAGGTGCTGTGATTCGGGCTGCATTCATTGCTTCCTGAAATTTGGCGATTTTATTCTGCCGTCGTTCAACCCAGTATGCTGACCGGCTGACGCGCACTTTCAGCTTGTTTTGTTCGAGCTGGTAATCGCGCCGTTTTTTTGATATGTTATTTTCAGCTTTTTGATAAGCCATTTGTGTTTTCCGCTGGTAAGCTTCCGATTCGAATTTCGATTGTTCCAGGTCTATTTTGTTGTATTCAAGGTCGAGCAGGGCGTTCTTAATTTCTTCGCGCATGTTGGTGAGTGCAACTGCACTATCAATTTTTGCATTGTTCAGGTCGGCAACTTCCTTTTCCAGGTTTTGCTGTTCCTGCCGCATTCCCGCCATTATTTTATTAACATCTAACTGCATTATAAAATCGCCTTTTTTTACAGTTTTTCCGTCCTGAGTTAATTCGATAATATTCAGGTACCAAAGTTCCAGTTCGCGATCGCAAATAATTGGCGGGGCTTTTATTTCAGTGGCTTTTAACCCGCTGATTTCACCTTTGCAGGATAATAAAGCTTCAAATTTTCCTCTTTTTACAAGATAAAACTCTGAAACGTTTTCTCCTTTCGAAGAAAGGAATATAAAGGTTCCGGTAAGTGAAACAATTACAATCGCCGCAATTGCTATAAAATATTTCTTTTTTGCTTTCATACTTTTACTTTTCAAGAATTGTATCATAATTCACGGTCAGTGGTGAATTGGTTTCAAAATCGAAAAGTGTTAAACTCCTGATTCTGAAATACGAAAGCCAGTAGTCGCGCAGTCTGTTCAGGTAGGCAATTCGTGCGGTCTCCTGGTCGGTACTGGCAATGTTCAGTTTTATTACATCGATTTTTCCGATAAGAAAACGCTGAAAGGTTACATCGTAGCCCATTTTAGCAACAGTATCGGCTTTGGCTGCATTGCGAACCTGGTCGCCCTGCAGGTTAAATTCAAGCACGCTCTGGAAAACATCCTGTTCAAAATCAATTCGTTCCTGTTTAATGGTAGCCAGTGCCACTTCACGGTTCGATTCGGCCATCGAAATCCGGCCTTTACCACGCCCCCAGTCAACAATTGGTACATTAATTCCAATACTGAAACGCTGGCTTTTATCGGGTTGTCCGTAAACATCGGCAAATTCTTCCGACGATCTCGACATCCCATACATGGCAAAAAGCGAAGTGTTCAAACCGGTTTCTGCCCGAGCCTGTCTTACATTTCTTTCTTGCTCAAGTTTTCGCTGTTGTTGGTAAATAATATCAGGATTATTTTGTATTGCCTGTGTTAACGCCATGTCCGGGCTGATTTGCAGGCTGGGGATTTCATTGGGGATTACACAATCAATCACCACATTTTTATCCATTCCTAAAAATGAGTTCAGGTTTGCCTGTGCTCTTTTTTCTTCCAATTGTGCCATACTCAGGGCCTGTTCTGCATTCAAAAGACTCAGTTCGAGCTTCAGCAATTCGTCTTGTGTTACAGTGCCCACCTGGAACCTCCCTTTGCCGATTTTATAAAGTGTGTCGGCGTTGGCGAAATTGGTTTTTGCAATTCCTTCCTGAATCTGGGCTGTCACCAGTTCAAAAAACTGTCGGGTCGATTTCATCCGTAAATCTTCACAGTTCTTGATAAAATCCTTTTTCGCCTTGTCAAATTTCAAAGGTTCAATTTTCGATTTCCATTTCTGCTCATTATATCCGTTTAATTCCTGCGAAAAACCAATGCTGAAAGGAGTGGATGAATAGGACGTGGAACCTTCACCATTCAGGTTTTTAATCATGCCAAGTTCCGATCGCAGAAAAATCTGGCCACCCGTAAGTCCGACATTTTGTGTTGCCGAAACTGATACAGTGGAATTTACATATTCGCGCAACCGGTATTCATCCTGGTTGGTGTCATAATTATATTCCATCCGGTAGTAACGATTGAAATCGAATGGGTTGGTACTCAGCGAAACCCCGGGCAGTTGTTCCGCTTTATAAAACTTGTATCCCCAGAAACCGGCTAAATACATGTTTTCATTTCTGAAAGCGTCGATCGATTGTTTGGAGGCAATGTTAATTACATCGTCCAGCGAAAGCTTTACTTTTTCCTGCGATTCCACTGAAGTGATAACTGCGAAAATTATGAATAGCGTGAATAATATTTTTTTCATCTGTACAAATTTTTAAAGGTGTTGATTAGTTGTTGGTTATACATTGTCTCTTTATTTCACATTCTCACCCGATGGAACTCACATGTAATTTGTTCATCGGTATTTGTGTTTTCCTGCAAACATGTTCGTTTCATGGTCTGAAGTTTTAAAAGTTATGAACGTAATGAAACAACGGGGTCGTTTTCGGCGGCTTTTTTAGCGGGCAGGTAGCCAAAAAGCACACCCACAACCACCGAAACGCCAAAAGCAATAAAAATGCTGAACACCGAAACAATGGTTTTGATATCGAAAACGGCGGTGATAATTTTTGAAAGCGCCACTCCCAGAATAATCCCGATTATTCCTCCTGAAACGCTGATTAATGTTGATTCGGCAAGAAACTGGGCAATGATGTCTTTTTGTTTGGCACCCACTGCCTGGCGAACGCCAATTTCGCGGATGCGCTCCAATACCGATGCCAGCATGATGTTCATAATCCCGATTCCGCCAACAATCAGCGAAATACCGGCAATGGCGCCTAAAACCACGTTAAAAATGTTCTTTGTTTTCTGCTGCTGCTTCAGCAAAAGTTCAGGGATTGTGACTTCAAAGTCATACAATCCTGAATGCCGTCTTAAAAGCATTCTTTTGATAATGTTGGCAGATTCGCCTAGTTGTTCGGTCTCTTTTACCTGTACAATTATTTTATCTAACTGATTCAGATTTTTGTCGGTGTCTTCAGGTTCGTCAGTTTGTTCCACACCGCCAATAATTACAACCATTCCACCGCTGCCCGATTTTTGGTTGGCTTTGGCAATTTCATCGGCTCTCAGCAGTGCCCTGTTTTTAAACCTGAGCAACATGGTTTGAACCGGAACAAAAATTTTGTTGTCGGAACTGCTGATGCCCATTTCATCGGAAGCCGAAGCGGTAAAATCACGCTGTTCGATTACACCCACCACTTTCAGCCAGATTTGACCGCATTTGATGTATTTGCCAATTGGGTCTTCCTGCCTGAAAAACTGGTTTTTGATGTTATTCCCGATTATACAAACCGGCAGGCCACTTTCCGTTTGCAAGGAATTAAAACGGTTTCCGGCCGCTAACTTCATGTTAAACAAGTCGAAATAACTGTTGTCAATTCCTTCGAGTACAACGGGTTTGCTTTTTCCATCCAGCAGAGCCGAATAGTTAAATGAAATTACAGGTGTGATTCTTTCAACGGTTGGTAAAATTTCGCGGATTGCCTCAAGATCAAGAAGGGTTAATCCTTTCGAGAATTTTTTACCACCTGGTTTGTCATTATCGCGGTTATTCTGCGCTCCGCCGCTTTCATTTATTGTGAAGGTACTGGGCGTAATAACGATGTTGTTAACGCCCACTAATTTAATCTGTTCCAGAATTTCCTGTTCGGCTCCATTCCCAATGGCCAGCATGCTGATTACCGCGGCAACCCCGAAAATGATTCCTAATGCAGTCAGAATCGATTTTAAGCGGTTGGCAAAAATTGCCTCAACAGCAATTTGTATATCGTGTAAATATCTGAATATAAACATATCGGTTGTATTTGGGTTATTGGCTGATGATTATTCCGGCAGGCATTGAAGCTGCCGCAGCATTCTGCATTTGTTCTGCTTCTTTTTGTTTTCTGAGTTCTATTTCTGCTTTTTTGGCTTTCTCCTCCTCTTTTTTCTTTAGAATATCAGCATAGATTTCCATGCCCGAAATGTCATAGTCTTCAGCATTTTCAGGTTCGTTCAGCAAAACCTGCTGGTTTTTGACAAGTCCCTGCCTGATTACAACATAATTTTCGTTCTTTTCGCCGGTCTCAATAATTTGCTTTACCCGTTTATTACCGGTTGTATATACAAACGAAAGGCTGTCGTTGCTGAAAACCGATTCGATGGGCAGAAAAAGTACAGAATCCATAACGGTTGTCTGAATGGTGTTGCTGGTTGTCATCGCGGGTTTCAGTTCCGGGTCAGAACCATTTACTTTTATTTTAACCTCGAAAACCTTTGCATCGCTGTTGGGCATCAATTGTCCCATGTTGGCTACCGCAACCACTTCCCCGGTAAGTATCTTTTCCGGAAATGCATCGATTCCGATTCTGGCTTTTTGTCCTTTTTTTATCAGCGAAATATCAATTTCGTTGATAAAAGTTTTGGTAACCAGGTTATTCATATTCGGGAAAGTTGCAATTATAGGACTCCATTGAGAAACACGCGATCCCGTTTGCACCGAGCCACCATAAGGATACTGATAATAGGAAATCATTCCTGCTTTGGGCGAACGAATTATAAGTGCATCTTTTAACCGGTTTATAACATCAACCCTTTCAAGGTTTTGTTTGTAATTGATAAATTTTCGATTAACCTTATTAACTTCCTGTTGTGTTAAAAGCTCGTATGATTTCTGTACCTGCTCCAGTTTACGGCTGGCTTTGTCGAGATCCATTTCAACTTTTCGTTTTACCGACGGAGCCTCAAAAGCTGATTCTTTAACTGCAATCTCACTTGCTTCGAGATCAAGTTTTGCGTTGATAATCTGGTCTCGCTGGTTGCTCAGTGTAAGGTTCGAGTCAATTTTGCTGTCTTCATATTCCGAAAGTGTTTTTTCCAAATCATCAAGCGCAATCTTCATTTGTTCTTCAACAGCCTGATGATCTAATGTGGCAACATAATCTCCCGAATCGACATAAGTACCTTCCTCCACAAGATCGGTAATGGTCAACGACGAAATACGGGTTTGCCGGTCGTTCATTACTTCCGGAATCATTATATTATCCGAACTTTCTGATTCGAGTTGCCCGGTTGAATAAACCAGCACCTCAAAGGGCCCGCTTGCAACAGCAACAGTGAGTTCGGGAGCTTCATCTTTTGTTGCCCGAATAATAATGATAACGAGAATAAGTAAAACTACTGCGATTGAAATTAGTGAAATCAGCTTTTTGTTCATGGCTTTAAGTTGAGTTAAGCAGACTATTTAACAAAAATAATGCCTGTTTATTGTGCGAAAAGGAGAAAAAATCAGAATAATATGTTAAAAAACAAAAAAAACTAAGATTTTAGTTTGAAAATACCTGCCTGTGCCAGAGTCATTATCAAAACGCCAGCCACTGTTATTAATCCACCTGCCAGTTGGTGCGCCAGTGGCAACGTGTCGAAAAACAGGTACGAAACCAGCAACACAACTATTCCTTTCAAACTTTGTATAACCGAAGATTTGGAGACCTCTATAAACTTAAAAGAGTAATAAACGGTGAGAATTGCTGTGAATTCGAGCAAAGCACCAATCAATATGTTTTTAATTGCCTCCGGAGAATAGCTGGCATTTTCGCCTAAAACAAAAATCATCAGAAATGAAAAAAGCAAAAGCCAAAAAGAACGGTTCAGGTTCAGAATCTCGGGACTGAGCTTCTTTACCTGTGTTTTTACAACCAAAGTAGCCGTTGCCGCAAAAATAGCATTAAAAAATACCACGCCGGTTCCTTCAATAAAAAATGTTTCGAGTGTGGTTCCGCCGCTGTAACTGATTACAAAAGCACCCGCCAGCGCTAAAAATCCGCCAAAAATTTCGACAGCCGAGAATCTTTCATTCAGAATAAAAATACCCCCCAACAAAACCATTACCGGATAAAGATTTCCTAAAAACGAGGTAACCGCCGGATTTGGAATAATATGAATGGACAGAAAAAAAAGGGTGGTGGTGGCAATTTCGAGCCCGCCCAAAGTGAGCAGCACAGATACCTGTTTGCGGGAGAGATGAGCTAGTTGTATCAGTTTTTTCGAAAAAAGGGCATAAAAAAAGCAAAGCAAAGTTACCACCAGATACCACAAACTGCCGAAATGTGCCATCGGTATTTCGTTCAACGCTGCCTTGCTAAAAATATAAACATTGGCAAACGTAACGGTGGCGACAATCGCAAAAAAGTACCCTTTGAAAATGTCCGACTTCATGTCCCAAAATTTGCGGCTAAAGTAGAAAAAAGCAACATCATTTTCTTTAAACCAATATTAACCTTCGGTTGACTTCACTTTGTAATGTTCATATTCGATTATCTTTGCACTAAACAATCGGAAAACGGTTTCGGACTTCCATTTTCGGACTTCCGTCTTCGGATTTCCGTCTAAAATTTTTACGACATGTTACCAAAAGTAAATCCGATGAATACAAAGGCCTGGAACAGGCTTGAAGAATACCATTTCAGTTTCGAAGACGCGCACCTGAAAGAGCTTTTTGCAACCGATCCTGAAAGATTTCAGAAATACTCGCTGAAATTTGAAGAGATGCTGGTTGATTACTCCAAAAACCTGGTTGACAGCGAAATCATGGAATCGCTGTTCGAACTGGCAAAAGAGTGTGGTTTGAAAGAGGCAACCGAAAGTATGTTTACCGGGCTGAGAATTAATGCCACAGAAGACCGTGCTGTTTTGCACACTGCGTTGCGCAACCGGAGTAACACACCCATTATTGTTGATGGCGAAGATGTGATGCCAGAAGTAAATGCAGTGCTGGAACAGATGAAAGCTTTTTCAGAAGAAGTGATTTCGGGAAAATGGAAAGGATACACTGGCAAAGCAATCACCGACATTGTAAATATTGGAATCGGTGGTTCCGACCTTGGCCCACTGATGGTGACCGAAGCGCTGAAGCCTTACAAAAATCATCTCAACCTGCATTTTGTATCGAACGTTGATGGCACGCACATTGCCGAAACGCTGAAAAAGGTAAATCCCGAAACCACCCTTTTTATTGTGGCTTCGAAAACTTTTACCACGCAGGAAACCATGACCAACGCCATTTCGGCCCGCGACTGGTTTTTGCTTACTGCCAAAGATGAGGCTTTTGTGAAATTTCATTTTGTGGCAGTATCAACCAATGCAAAAGCTGTTGCTGCTTTCGGAATCGACACCAAAAACATGTTTCGTTTCTGGGATTGGGTGGGAGGCCGCTATTCACTGTGGTCGGCCATCGGTCTTTCCATTGTTTTGGGAATCGGGTACGAAAACTATATTCAGCTACTTGAAGGCGCTCACGCCATGGACAACCATTTCCGCAACTCCGAATTCAACAAAAATATCCCGGTGATTCTGGCTTTAATCGGAATCTGGTACAATAATTTTTATGGTGCCGAAACTGAGGCAATTCTTCCGTACGACCAGTATTTGCACCGTTTTTCGGCATACTTCCAGCAGGGTAACATGGAAAGCAACGGAAAATATGTGGATCGCAACGGTGAACAGGTGGATTACCAGACCGGCCCGATTATCTGGGGCGAACCCGGAACCAACGGACAACACGCTTTTTACCAGCTCATTCACCAGGGAACAAAAATGATTCCGTGCGATTTTATTGCCTCTGCCATTAACCATAACCAGGTGGGCGACCATCATCCGAAATTGCTGGCCAACTTTTTTGCACAAACCGAAGCCATGATGGTGGGTAAAACAGCCGAACAGGTGGAAGCAGAATTAAAAGCCACTGGTAAATCGGAAGCGGAAATAGCTGAATTATTGCCGTTTAAAGTTTTCCTGGGGAATATTCCAACCAACTCGATTTTGGTAAAAAAACTGACGCCGCGTGTTTTGGGGTCGTTGATTGCAATGTACGAACACAAGATTTTTGTACAGGGAATTATCTGGAATATTTACAGTTTCGACCAGTGGGGTGTTGAATTGGGCAAACAGCTTGCCAACGCCATTTTGCCCGAACTGAAAAGTGATGAAACTGTCACAGGGCACGACTCATCGACAAACGGACTGATTAATGCTTACAAGTCAATGAGATAAAGGAGAATGCCGGATATCTCCGGGAGTCGTGGTTTGTAACCGCAATTTTTGGAGCCAAAAAAAGAACCCATCAGTTATTGCTGATGGGTTCTTTCATTAAAAATGGCTTAATCATTTCAGAAACACATTTTCAAATCGTGCTAACGGCGCCATCCGTGCCTTATTCAACACCAAAGTATCGCCCCAAAGATTATAATTATCCACCGTTTCCAGCATCTGCAGAAATTCTCTTTCATCTTCCATGTTGGGGCAGGCCATCATCGTGGAGGCCATCTTTGAAAACTTTATCCGGTTCATTTCTGTCAATTCAACTCCACCATGAATTGAGTTGCAACCACCATTTCCGTGCACACTTTTACCATCTGTATTGAAAAATAAAAATACTTCTTTAGGTTGATCTTCTGCCTTTTCAATCTTCTTTCCACGCAATTCAACAAGCCTCCAATATCTGCCTGTTAAAATATTCTGTTGTTTCTGAATGACATATTTTTCAGCCAGCTTGCCGGTAATTGCTTTCCCGTTCATGTCCAGTTTAATCAGTTTGTTTTCACCAACTTTATATTGGTTGCTCTCTTTTGTAGCATCAACTCCATTCAATGTAATTGTGCTTCCGTCTTTATTCCAACTGAATTTTCCTTCAGCCCTGAAAATTTTCCCGTCTTTACCCAGATAGCTGGTTCCCATTTTGTACGAAAGGTCGCTGTTCAGCACAATTTCGGTAAGAATTCCTTCACAATCAGCGCATGGAAGTGTGTCGCGGTAAGTTCCGGCCCAGTCGAGCGAATTTTGACTGTTGTGTCTATCTATAACCTGGGTTGTTGCTTTTTCTCCGGTTTTGCATGAAAACAGGGCAACTGCCAATATCAGGATTGTCATAAAATGTAGTTTCATTTTGTACAATATAAAAGGTTAATTTTTTGTTTGCCGGAACAATCAGTTTTGCAGAAAGTTCATTTATTCTGTTTTTGTAAGATCCGGGAAATTAACAAATCAGATTTAATACAACATTCTTGCCCTGATGGTATGCTGTATAGCTTTCAGTTCCTGCAGAATGTGATCACAATCGCTGCTTTCGGTGTCGATTATCACATACCCGATTTCGGGTTCAGTTTGCAAATATTGTGCGGCAATGTTGATTCCTTTGTTTGTGAAAACATAGTTGATGTCCTTCAGCAAGCCGGGCATGTTTTTGTGAATATGCAGAAAACGTTGTTTGTTGCTGTTAGGGTGTAACGAAACCTGCGGAAAATTCACTGCTCCCACGGTTGATCCGTTGTCGCTGTATTTCACCAGCTTTTCACTTACTTCAATCCCGATGTTTTCCTGGGCTTCAGATGTGCTGCCTCCAATATGTGGGGTGAGTATTACATTGTCGAAATCCTGTAAAACCGAAACAAACTTTTCGTTGTTTGATGCCGGTTCTGTGGGAAAAACATCGGCGGCGGCACCTGCCAGCCGGCCGCTTTTTAAAGCCGTTGCCAAAGCCGGGTAATCAACCACTGTGCCTCGGGAAGCGTTAATCAGCAGTGCGTCTTTTTTCATCAATGCCAGTTGTTTTTCCCCAATCATATTTCTTGTGAGCGGGGTTTCAGGAACGTGTAATGTCACCACGTCCGAGTTTTTCAACAATTCTTCCAACGACTGGCAGGGCACTGCTTTTCCGAGGCTGAGCTTTTTTTCAATATCGAAATAAAAAACATTCATTCCCAGCGCTTCAGCCAATATCGAAACCTGCGAACCAATGTGTCCGTACCCCACAATTCCGAGGTTCTTCCCGCGTACCTCAAAGGATTTTGATGCCGATTTCAGCCAGTCTCCGCGGTGTGCAGCGGCATTTTTTGCCGGTACTTCCCGCATGAGCATGATCACTTCGGCAATCACCAGTTCTGCCACCGACCGCGTATTCGAAAATGGAGCGTTAAAAACCGGAATTCCCAGTTGTTTGGCAGCCGGTAAGTCAACCTGGTTGGTGCCAATGCTGAAACAACCAATGGCAAAAAGCTTTTTTGCCTTTTTCAGTACCTCGCGGGTAAGCTGGGTCCGGGAACGGATGCCGATAATGTGTGCGTCCCTGATTTTTTTCTCCAGATCTGCATCATCAAGTGCTGTTTTCAGGTATTCTATATTGGTGTAACCTGCATCGGTGAAGGTTTTTACAGCCGATTGATGCATTCCTTCAAGCAGCAATACCCTGATTTTTTCTTTGTCTAACGAGAATTTACCGGTCATTGGTTTTTTCTGTAAAAATAGAAAGCAATCGGGTAAAATACAATAGGTTATAAAGCCATTGAAACCGGAGATTTAACTCAACTTTTCTGTCAAAGCAGCAATCTCTTTTTTGGGTGAGGCATTTTCGTAGAGAATTTTATAAACTGCTTCCGAAATCGGCATATCCACGTTGTAGTTACGGTTAATTTCGTAAATGCTTTTTGATGCATAATAACCTTCGGCCACCATGTTCAGTTCCAGTTTTGCAGCTTTTACCGGGTAGCCTTTCCCGATCATCATACCAAAAGTACGGTTGCGGCTGAATTGCGAATAAGCAGTAACCAGCAGGTCGCCCAAATATGCCGAACTTTTAATGTCGCGGTCGATGGGATGAACCGTGTCAACAAATCTTTTGATTTCCTGGATGGCATTGGCAACAAGCACAGCCTGAAAATTATCGCCATAACGCAAACCGTGGCAAATTCCCGAGGCAATTGCCACAATGTTTTTCAGCACCGAAGAATATTCAGTTCCCCAGATATCATCCGAAAGCGTGGTTTTTATATAGTCGCAGGTAATCAGCGAGGCAAATTTCTCCGCTTTCTTTTCGTCAGTACAGGCAACCGTAATATAGGAAAGACGTTCGAGCGCCACTTCTTCTGCATGGCACGGACCGGCAATTACACCCATATTTTCAAAAGGAACATTTAAGAATTTGTTGAAATACTGGACTACCAGCAGGTTTTCTTCCGATACAACACCTTTGATTCCTGAAAGAATATGTTTTTTACTGATG
This sequence comes from uncultured Maribellus sp., assembly GCA_964644015.1. Taxonomy (GTDB): domain Bacteria; phylum Bacteroidota; class Bacteroidia; order Bacteroidales; family Prolixibacteraceae; genus Draconibacterium. The sequence goes on along the minus strand of CAZXVT010000127.1, from coordinate 2,167 downwards.
TCGGTTTTTAAATTACCCAGAATTACAGGAAGATAAGCAGATGGAATCGCAAAAATCAGAATACCCGAATCGGCGGTAATTTCGTCAATATCGTTGTAAAAAGTAATACGGTTGGTGTCGAATTCCACATTTTGCAGATAACGCGGATTGTGCCCTGTTTTTTCGAATTGTTCGGTGGTTTCAGGTTTGCGCATAAACCAGTTGATGTGCTTTACATTTTCGAGCACCATTTTTGCGATGGCTGTTGCCCAGCTTCCACTGCCAATGATGGCAACTTTATTTGTCTTGCTATTCATAACCGGGCAAAGGTAGAAAGTTTTTTTTGAATGAATTTAATGCCGGATTATCGGTATTTCTCTGAAAAGATTAACAGAACCGGTAAAACCTGTTGCAGAAGTATTGAAAAGTTTTTTTGAGCAATAAAATAAATTGTAAATTCCCCGAACCAATAAAACATAAATTTATGCAACGTTATATTCTTTCGCTCGATGCGGGAACCACCAGCAACCGGGCAATTCTTTTTAATTATTCAGGCGAAATCGTGGCAGTGGCCCAGCAGGAATTCGAACAGATTTATCCTCAAAGTGGCTGGGTGGAACACAACCCCGAAACAATCTGGGAAACCCAGTTTCAGGTTTTAAAAGAAGTACTTCAGAAAGCTGACGTTAAGCCCGATCAGATTGAATCAATCGGTATTACCAACCAGCGCGAAACCACCATTTTGTGGAACCGCAAAACCGGGAAGCCAGTTTACAATGCCATCGTTTGGCAGGACAGACGAACCGCAGATACCTGTGACGATTTAAAGGCACAAGGCCTTGAAAAACTGATTGCCGACAAAACAGGTCTGGTGGTGGATGCCTATTTTTCGGGAACAAAGATCAAATGGATTCTTGACAATATTCCCGGAACAAGAAAATTAGCCGAAGAAGGTAACCTGGCTTTTGGTACAGTGGACACCTGGCTTCTATGGAAACTATCGGGTGGAAAATTGCACGTTACCGATGTGAGCAATGCCAGCCGCACCATGATTTATAATATTCACACCTTGCAATGGGATGAGGAACTTTTGAAAAGACTCGATATTCCGGCCACTGTTCTCCCCGAAGTAAAACCCAGCAGTCTGGTTTACGGAACCACGGATGCTGACCTCGTGGGTTACGGAATCCCGATTGGCGGAATTGCCGGCGACCAGCAGGCAGCCTTGTTTGGGCAAATGTGTATCAACCCCGGAATGGTGAAAAATACATACGGAACAGGCTGCTTTGTGGTGATGAATACCGGCAATCAACCCATTATTTCGAAACATAAACTGCTGACAACCATTGGCTGGCAAATTGGAAATGAAGTGACTTATGCACTGGAAGGCTCCATTTTCATGGGTGGTGCAGTGGTTCAGTGGTTACGCGACCAGATCGGAATCATTCAGTCATCATCTGAAATTGAGGCACTGGCAAGCCAGGTGGAAGACAGCGGGGGAGTTGCGCTGGTTCAGGGATTCGTGGGGCTGGGGGCTCCGCACTGGGACCAATATGCAACCGGTGCAATTATCGGTTTACGCCGGGCGTCTACAAAAGCCCATATTGCCAGGGCAGCCCTCGAAGCCATTGCTTTCAGTTCGATGGAAGTGATTGAAACCATGGTGGACGATTCGGGCATTGAATTGAACGAATTGCGGGTTGATGGCGGTGCTTCGGTGAACAATCTGCTGATGCAGATTCAGGCTGACGCAATACAGACAAAACTCGTCAGGCCCAAAATCACAGAAACAACTGCTTTGGGAGTAGCTTATCTTGCAGGTCTTGCAACCGGTTTCTGGCAAAACCTTGATGAGATTGTGCACCAGTGGCAGGCTGACAAAGAATTTGAACCAACTTCTGAAACAGATAAAATTAAAAAAGTAATAACAGACTGGAAACGTGCTGTTGAGCGCAGCAAGCACTGGTATGGGGAATAGCCGGAAGTCGGCAGACTGGAGACGGGAGTCGGAAGAACGCAGCAGACAAAAAGTTTAACAGTTTTTAGTTCCGGGTTCCGGGTATCAAATTGCAATCTTTCTGAATCCAGTATCCATTCGATATCAAGAATCGAGTATCAAAAAAATGATGAGTTATGAACCGAAAAGCTGCTATAAAGAAAATAAGAAAAGAAAAAATCTGGGACGTCG
>CAZXVT010000126.1:0-13532 GCA_964644015.1 uncultured Maribellus sp. | reverse complement strand
TAATTTACCTGAAGATACCGATTCTAATATGTATGTGTAGAATTTCATCAAACAATAAAAAAAGCCCTGGAATTTCCAAGGCTTTAATTTTTAAGGGTGGATGATGGGATTCGAACCCACGACCTTCGGAACCACAATCCGACGTTCTAACCGGCTGAACTACAACCACCGTGTATTTTTGAGGTGGCAAATATAATATTTTATTCTTTTCCAAAAACAAAAATTTCTGAAATATCCGGATTTTAAAACAAGGCATAGAGATTCCGGTTTTTATCAGATAATCCATAATTTTAGGATTTTCAAATAATTAAAATAGCAACAGATAATTGCAACCCTTTAGTTTTTTCATTGTCATTCAATAACGAAATAAGAAGAATTTGGAGCTAACCGGCAACATACAAAAAAGCCTGATTGAAGACTGCATCAGGGGCGATGAACGGCAGAAGTACAAACTTTACCAATTGTACGCAAAAGCCATGTTCAATGTATGTTACCGCATGATGAACAACCGCGAGGAGGCCGAAGATATGTTACAGGAGGCGTTTACACAGGCATTTCAAAAACTCGGTACTTTCAGGTTTGAATCGCCATTTGGTGCCTGGCTCAAGCGGATTGTAATTAACACGTGCATAAATGCTAAAAACAAAAGAAAGGTGGATTTACAACTGATGGATGAAATGAAACAGGTTGAGTCAGCCGAAGAGGAAGACACAAGCGAGGAGCACATACAGTTTACAGTGAACGGAATTACAAAAGCAATGGAAAAACTGCCGGAAGGTGGGAGGATGATTTTTTCGCTTTATCTTTTTGAAGGTTACGACCACGCTGAAATTTCGCAAATACTGAATATTACTGAATCGACCTCAAAAAGCCAGTTTATGCGGGCAAAACGCAGAGTAATTGAAATACTTAATGAACAGAAAATAAATACAATATGAATACGAATCGTCTGGAAGATTTTGTCAAAGCAAACCGTGAGGAGTTTGATAACCTGGAGCCTTCGGAAAAGGTTTGGAGAAATATTGAAGAGAATACGCGAAAAGTAAGAAAACTCAGTCCGTTTGTTTACCTGTTGAGAGTTGCTGCAGTCGTTCTCTTGATTGTAGGCTTTTCGGTTGTTTTAATCAAAACGGGGACTTTTAAAACCGGTCAGATGGCAAAACAGGCTGATCCGGAAATGGTTGAATTGATTGAAGCTGAAGCCTATTATGCGGGCCAGGTAAACGAGAAAATGGAGGAAATACGAAAATGTTACGATATACATCCTGAACTAAAGGAAGAAATTGAAGGTGACCTGAGCGAATTACAGCAAATGTACAATTCGCTGAAAAGCGACCTGAACGAGAATGTGGCAAAAAAGACTGTCATTGAGGCGATGATTGAAAACAACAGGTACAGGTTGAAAATGGTTGATGAGGTGTTGGAACAGATAAACTGTTAATGAAATGAGTAGAAGAAACTGGGTTTTATCGGGGGTATTAAGTTTTGTTTTGCTGGTCCCGCTATTTGCCGGGGCGCAATTTACCGACTCAAAACAGATTAGCAAACGCTACAGTGTTTCGCCCGGAACGAAAATTGAAATCACCAATAAATACGGAAGGGTAAAAATCAATACCTGGAAAAAAGATTCGGTGGTTTTCGAAATTAAAGTGAAGGTGGAAGACAAAAAACTCTCGAAACTGGAAAAAACGATGAGTGAGATTGACTTCGATTTTTCGTCGGGGCAGCATTATCTCATTGCCCGTACCCGTGTTGGCGAAAACAGGAGTACGCTTGAAAAGGAAGTTATTAACCTGAAAGAGACACTTTTACAAAGCGATGGAAAAATTGATATTGACTTTTCTGTGTGGTTGCCTGATGGATATCAGTTAAAAGTAGAAAACAAGTTTGGTGATATTTTCATAGATGATTATTCTGGTGAACTTGAAATCATTCTTTCAAATGGTAATCTGAAAGCACACGATTTTACAGGTAAAACCACGCTCACGTTTAATTTTGCCGATGGCACCATAAATCAGATTAAAAACGCCAGGATCAACAGTAATTACAGTGAGTTGTACATCAAAAAAGCTGAAAAACTGAGCATGACCGGCAAATCGTCGGAATTTGATCTGGATGTGGTGAAAGATCTTACAACCGATTCGCGGCGCGATAAATTCCGCATTCAGGAAGTAACATCACTGAATGCAAAAGGCAGTTTTACAAATTACAGGATTGACGAAATGATTGAAACCGGAAACATCAAAACCGAGTATGGCGATATCTATCTCGAAAAAGTGAGCCAGAATTTCAAATCGGTTTACATCGAGTCAAAATCAACCGATTGCGAGCTTGCGTTTCACCGATCATCGGCTTTTGGTTTCGAAATATTGCAAACCAAATCGCAGGTTTCTTTTGCTCCTGAAATAAAACGCGATAAAGAAACAGTGCTGGATGAAAAAGAAAAGAAAATTGAAACAAGCGGAACTTTCGGAAGTGGTTCAAAAGTTGTAAAACTACAGATGAATGTGGCTTCGGGGCAAATCAGAATCGACAGTTATTGAACTATTTGAAAGTTTTTTCAGCAAAATTGTAATTTTTTGCCTTCAATTTGCAACCAACAGAAAAAAGGGTTGTCATATACCAACAGAAAACAACAGAAACATTATTTAATGACAATTCTATTATTTAGAAACAAACAATTAAAAGCTCATGAAAACAATTAAACAATTTGTTTTGATTGCCATTCTGGCATTGGCAGCCACGGGCTGCATGGAAGATTTCACCGTTCACGGAAACGGGATTTCAGTATCACAAGGCCGTCCGGTTACGGCTTTCGACAAGGTAAAATCATCAGGCGATTTCGAAGTTCACATTACAAAAGGCGATGAGTACGATGTATTGGTAAATGCAGAGGAAACACTTCAGCCTTACATTGAAACATATGTTTCGGGCAACACCCTGCATATTGATGTGGAAGGATGGCACAATCTGAAAAACCGTCTGCCGATGAAAGTGTATGTTACTGTGCCGGCACTTACAAGTATTAAACAGAGTGGCTCCGGGACTATTTCAACGGCGCATTTTACCGCCGGAAAGTACGAGTTGTTTGTTTCGGGCTCGGGTAATATTTCCACTTCGGTTGACGCGGGTATTGTGGAAGCCGCGGTGTCAGGCTCAGGTTCCATCATTATTTCAGGCAATGCAGGCGACGCCTTTTACGCCATTTCCGGTTCAGGGGGCATTGACAGTTATGAACTTGAAGCAGAAAACTGTGAAGCCAACATTTCAGGCTCCGGAAATATGCGTGTTCTTGTCACCGAAACGCTGATTGCCAAAATCTCGGGAAGCGGTAATATATACTATTACGGAAATCCCCAGGTTAATTATAATATTTCCGGTTCAGGAAAAGTTATTAATGAAAACTAAAATAGTTTACAATGTACAGATACTTACTTGTTTCGATCCTACTCGTTTTTTCAGTTAACGCGATTGCTCAGGAATTTAAACAATCAGTCGGTTTCAGGGCGGGTCTGACTTCAGGATTTGAGTACCGCATTTTTTCAGATGATATCGATTCATACAGGTTTTTGTTAGGCACACGCGACCGTGGAATGCTGGCACACGTGCTCCGGGAATTTCATAAACCCGATTTATTTGAATTTACCGATCAACTCGTATTTGTTTACGGAGCCGGTATTCATGCCGGGTACGAAAGGTGGGACGAAATGTATTACAGTTACAATACCAGTTATTACCGAACCCGCACTGCCTTTATTGCCGGGCTCGATGGTTTGGCCGGATTGGAATATACATTTTATGAAGTCCCCATTACGCTGGGTTTGGAAGTAAAACCTTATTTCGATTTTTTCGGGCGCGATATGTTTGAAATCCAGCCTTTTGACTTTGGCTTTACTGCCCGTTATAATTTTTAATTGTCAACAAGTTTAAAATCAATAATTTATATAACAATGAAAAAAATATTCTTATTAATAGTGATGCTTGCATCGGTTTCAGTGATTTTTGCTCAGGACGATTATCAAAACGATGAGATTAAAACACTATTCTCAAAAAATAAATCAAACGGCGGATACGGCGCCTTTACAATCAGTTATTCTAATATTGGCGGACAGGATGCTCTGGTAACCGGGGGCCGCGGTGCTTTTATTTTTGCACACTCTCTGGCTTTGGGTTTGGGCGGTTATGGTTTTGTTAATAACCTTGATTATGATTCATATCATTTAGATAATGATTTGTCTTTGACAGGTGGTTACGGCGGATTGTTGATAGAGCCGATTGTTGCCGGTAAATCACCGGTTCATCTTTCTTTTCCTATCCTGATTGGTGGAGGTGGGGTGACGCTGGTTGATTTGTACAACCTTGATAATTGGGGAAATCCGTACCCGGCTTATGAATATGATTATGACAGTTTTTTTGTAATTGAGCCGGGTGCTGAACTGGAAATTAACGTAGCCCGCTTTTTCAGGTTGGCGGCTGCCGTGAGTTACCGGCATACTTCCGAAATACAGTTGTACCAGATTAGCAGCTATGCTTTGAGAGGATTTAATTACGGTTTAACTTTCAAATTTGGCAAATTCTGATTTCGGTAATCAAAAAACAGAAATGCCGCAAATGTTAAAGCAATTGCGGCATTTTTTGTTTTAAGTTTTTATTTGTTATTCAACAAAATCAACATATTCGGCTGCTTTCAGGAAATCAAGACTTTTCCGGCTGCTTTCGATTTGTGAGTAGTTATATTCTTCCACTTCAACAATACCATATTTGGCTCCGGCTTTGGCGCGTTCGGCAAAAATGGGTGCAAAATTCATCATGGTTCCGGCACCGCCAATTTCTGCTTTGTCTTTAATGTGCCAAAGTTCAAAACGCCCCGGGTATTTGTTGAAATAGTCAACCGGGTTGGCACCGCCAACAACCACCCAATACAAATCCATTTCAAACATCACTTTTGTCGAATCTGTAAGTTCAAGCATCCACTCATAAACCGGTTTGCCTTCCAAAACAGTTGATAATTCTTTGTCGTGGTTGTGATACCCAAAACGAATACCAGCAGCGTTACATTTTTCGCCGACAGCATTAAAATACTCGCAGTATTTTTTTAGGCCGTCAAGGCTTTCGTAACCGGTTCCGCCCATCCACGGCTGAACAATCCATTTTACACCGGCCGCTTTATGAGCAGCTATGCAGGTATCCCACCATGCCATGGTTTCTGCCCATTTTTCTGCTGTCGGAACATCCTGCCCTGTATGGGCACCTAAAAACTGTAGCCCGTTTTGTTCACACAGGTTTTTGAATTCAACCGGGTCGAGGCCATAAATTTTGCCGTCGCCGTAACCGGCTGCTTCAACAAATTTGTACCCGGTTTTGCCAATGCTATCGATGGTGGCAGCCACGTTTTTCATGCTGTCTCTAACCGACCACAACTGCAGTCCGATAAATTTTTCAGCGCCTTTCTCTTCCGCAGGTTGTTTAGGTTTCGATGTGCATGAAACAATTCCCTGCAAAACAAACGCAATCATAGCAATAACCAGCAAGCTTTTAAATCCTGATTTTCTCATGTTAAATTATTTTGGTTTGAATTTAAATTTAAATCTGAACCAAAAATATTGATTCATTTTGTTTTAACACAAAATCGGCACACATTTCTTCCTTTTGAAATTAAAGGATGTTGCAGAAAAATTACTTTTGCACCTTGCTTATTAAAATGAAGAACAAGGATTTTCTGGCATATTTATCGGCGTTGGGAGCAGCATTTTTCTGGAGCTTCTCTTTCATCTGGTTCAAAATTGCCTACCAGGGTTACGACCCGATTACCGTGGTTATTTTGCGACTCACACTTTCTGCCATTATCATGGTGGCTATCGGTTTGTTCATGCGACGCTTACAAAAGCCGGCAGGGAAAGATATCTGGCTTTTTATACTGATGTCGTTTTTCGAACCTTTCGTGTATTTTATGGGCGAAAGTTTTGGTTTGAAGTATGTTTCTTCAACAGTTGCTGCCGTTATTGTTGCCACAATTCCGCTGATTTCGCCGCTGGCAGCCTGGTTTTTCTTTCGCGAAAAGCTGAAATGGATGAATGCTGCCGGTCTGACACTTTCGTTTTTGGGAGTGGGGCTTGTGGTACTCAACGGTTCTTTCCAGTTCGATGCTTCTCCGCTGGGAGTAGGGCTTGAGTTTATTGCAGTTTTGGCGGCTATTGCTTATTCTGTCGTTCTGCGTAAACTGGTTTCGAGATACAACACGTATTCAATTATTGCCTATCAGAATATTATAGGGATTTTGTTCTTTTTGCCCGTGTGGCTTACTTTCGAGTTTAACGATTTTCTGCAACGGCCTTTTCATGCCGAAGCAGCCAAAGCAATTGTATTGTTAGCGGTTTTTGCCTCGGTGCTGGCATTTGCCTTTTTTACACAAAGCATCCGCAAAATAGGCGTTAACCGTTCCAATTCGTTTATCAACCTGATACCGGTTTTCGTGGCAATTCTTTCATTTTTCGTTCTAAAAGAAGAACTGAATTTTCAGAAATTTATGGGAATCGTGATTGTGGTTGCCGGTTTGTTTCTGGCCCAGATTAAGAGAAAAAAGCCTGGAGAACCTGAAGAATTGGAAGCACACCAATCCTGAGCGATGAAGAAAGTTGTTTACAAATTACCAGATGAACTGAAAAAACTGGCTGATAAAAGCCGGCAGGAAACAACGGCTTTGGTGAAAAAAATCAAAAGCAAAAATCCGCGCAATCTCGATGATATTGTGCATGATTTGCACGACGAGGCTTTCAGTAGTTTCAGTTGTCTCGATTGTGCAAACTGTTGTAAAACCATTGGTCCGCGACTGACTGACAAAGATATTGCCGGCCTGGCACGTCACCTGAAAATGAAACCCGCAGCTTTTACTGAAAAATATGTAGTAACCGACGAAGATGGTGATTATGTTTTTCGAAAACATCCCTGTCCGTTTCTGCTGCCCGACAATTATTGTATGGTTTACGAAAGTCGCCCGAAAGCCTGTCGTGAATACCCGCACACCGACCGCAAACGGTTTTACCAGATTTTATCTTTATCGCACAAAAACTGCGAAACCTGCCCGGTGGTCTTCGATATTTTTGAGGAGTTGAAAAAAGTGAGTTTTTAGAGCAGTTAATTAATTTCTGTTTTACTAAAAATTCAGCAGTAGCTGCTTCAATTATAATATTTAGATACATTTGCCGTTAATCTACCAAAAGGCTTTTAGCATGTTGAAAAAGGTTTACCTGTTTATTCTTTTTGTTTTTCCGGTGCTTTTTGCAAAGGCGCAAATCGGTGGCGAATATACCTACGAATTTCTTGAACTTACCAACTCAGCCAGAATTGGGGCCCTGGGTGGAAATCAGACTGCAATCGACGACTCTACTGACCTGAATCTTCCGTATAATAATCCGGCTCTTTTACACAAATCAATGGAAAACAGGGTGCTTGTAAACTATGTGAATTATCTTTCGGATGTAAATTATGGTTATGCATCTTTTGCACAGTCTTTCGACAGCATTGGCAATTTTGCATTGGGAGTTCACTACATTAATTATGGAAGCTTTGACGAAGCCACTGAATTGGGCGAACTCACCGGAAATGTTTTCAAAGCCGCGGAATATGCATTTCATATTATGTATTCAAACGAATACAAAAGGCTGCGCTATGGAGCAACGCTGAAACCCATTCTTTCATCGTTCGAAAGTTACCAGTCGTTTGGTTTGGCTGCCGATTTGGGCGTAAGTTTTTCCAGTAAAGGGAAGCTCACAAACGTGGCTTTGGTAGCACGAAACATTGGCGGACAGTTGACTACCTATTACGACAATGGCGAAAAAGAGAAAATCCCGCTCAATGTGCAGGCCGGAATCAGCCAGCGGTTAAAACATGCCCCGGTGATTCTTTCTGCAAACATGCAGTACCTTAACAAATGGGACCTTGGATTTGCAACAGAAGAAAACGAGTCAGAAGATTTTTATGTTCAGGAAGAAAGCCTTGCAAAACAAGTTATGCGTCACATGGTTCTGGGAGTTGAAGTTCTTCCTTCACAAAACTTTACAATCAGGGCTGGATACAACTACCAGCGACGCCAGGAACTGAAATTTGAAGAATTTGGCTCAATGGTTGGCTTTTCAGCAGGTTTCGGGTTGAAAATAAAAAGATTCAGGCTCGATTATGCCATTTCGCAATATCACCTGGCCGGCAGCTCCAACCTGTTTTCACTTTCCATCAACCTCAATAATGATTTTTGATTTTCTCCTATCTTAAAAGACAAAAGTATCCGAATTGAAAAATCCGGTTATCTTTGCACCGTATTGAAACATTAAATGAATAATCCTTCGAAGAAACGAATTGTAATAGCCATCGACGGGCATTCTTCCTGTGGCAAAAGCACCGTTGCCAAAGAACTGGCCCGGAAACTCGGTTATATTTATATCGACAGCGGAGCAATGTACCGCGTGGTTACACTGTACGCACTTCGAAATGGGTTAATCAAAAACCAGCTTCCTGATGTAGAACAACTCGTTGCCGGACTTAAAAACATTCAAATCACTTTTAAATGGGATGAAGAATCGGGGCGAAACACAACTTTTCTGAATGATGAAAATGTGGAGGAAGAAATCAGGCAACTGGCTGTTTCCGAAAATGTAAGCCCGGTGAGTACTATTGCCGAAGTTCGTGCAGAAATGGTAAAACAACAGCGTGAAAACGGTAAAAACAAAGGCATCGTAATGGATGGCCGCGATATTGGAACCGTGGTTTTTCCGGATGCAGAACTGAAAATATTTATGACTGCCTCGCCCGAAATCAGGGCACAACGCAGGTTCGACGAGTTGAAAGCAAAAGGTTTGACTGTTTATTTTGACGAAATTCTGAAGAATGTGAAAGAGCGTGATCTGATTGACTCAACACGCGAAGTCAGTCCGCTGCGGAAGGCAGACGATGCCGTGGTTTTGGATAACAGTTATCTTACAAGGGAAGAACAACTTGAATGGGTTGTAAATAGGGTGAACGAAATTATTGAGGCGAAATGATTGTTGATATTGACAAAAAATCGGGATTCTGTTTTGGTGTGATCAATGCCATCAGGGAAGCAGAAAATGAACTTTCTTCTGCCGGAAAATTATATTGTCTGGGCGATATTGTTCACAATGGGAAGGAAGTGGAGCGTCTGGAAAAGATGGGTTTAAAATCAATTTCGAAAGAAGAATTTTTTACGCTGAAAAATTGCAAGGTGTTAATCAGGGCACACGGCGAGCCACCTGAAACCTATGAATATGCGCGGAACAACAATATCGAACTGATTGATGCAACCTGCCCCGTGGTAATTACGCTGCAGGAAAGGGTAAAAAAATCGCACGACACACACGCCGACAAAGAGGGACAAATTGTGATTTACGGCAAAAAAGGTCATGCCGAAATAATCGGGCTGAACGGGCAAACCGGTAATAATGCCATTATTATTGAAAGTATCAGTGAGGTGGATAAAATTGATATGTCTCGTCCTGTTTCACTTTACTCGCAAACTACGAAACGGGTTGAGGATTTTCATGCCATTGCCGACCTTGTAAAAACGAAAATACAACCGGGCATTCCGCTCGAAATAAAAGATACCATTTGTCGTCAGGTTTCAAACCGGGTGCCGCATTTGCGCGGATTTGCCCAAAAATACGATGTTGTTTTGTTTGTTGCCGGAAAGAAAAGTTCAAACGGACAGTATTTATACACCATTTGTAAAGAAGAAAATCCACGTTCATACATCGTTTCAGAGATTGCTGAACTCGACGAAAAATGGTTTGAAAACGTTGAATCCGTGGGGATTTGCGGAGCAACTTCAACGCCTGAATGGCTGATGGAAGAGTTTGCACAGTGGATCAACAGCCGTTTCAATTAACAATCTGAAATTTTCCCCGACCTCTTTTTTTCTACCTTTGGGATAAAGATTTCATACGCATGACAGAACTTTTTGCCCGGGTAATTCTTCCGCTTTCGTTGCACGATTCTTACACTTATCGTGTTCCTGAACAGTGGCAACAGGCTATTAAGCCGGGGCAACGCGTAGTGGTTCAGTTTGGGCAAAAGCGGTTGTATGCTGCTCTGGTTGTGGAAATTACAACAGAAAATCCTGCCAATATCGAAATCAAGGAAATTCAACAGATTATTGATGAGGAGCCGGTGGTTCACGAAATCAATCTGAAATTATGGAGCTGGATTGCATCCTATTATTGTTGCACACTCGGTGATGTTTTCAGGGCTGCGCTGCCCACCGGCCTGAAAATGGAAAGTAAATCGGTGGTTGGCATCATTGGTACCGAATACGATAATATAATCTCAGACAGAGAGCAGATTATTTTAAATAACCTCGAAGGTAAAAACCGGTTTCTCGACGAACTTCAAAAAAAGCTGGGAAAAGATTTTTCATTTGCTGCGTTGAAATCTTTGTTAGTCAAAAACCTGATTTTTGTGGAAGAGGAGATTGATGAAAAAATCAGACCCAGAACTGAAACGATCCTCAACCTGCATCCATCGATAAACAGCGATGAAATTCTGGAAGAAAAAATAAAAGCCTTGAAAAGAGCGCCGAAACAGGTGGCATTGTTGTATCATTTTCTGCATAAATCGGGTTTTGAAGAAAGCGGAAAAGCTGTCGGGATTTCGCGAAACGAACTGTTTGCAAACACAGATTTTAATCCTGCTTTGCTGAACGAACTTCTGAAAAAAAACATTCTGACAGGTTTTGAAAAACGGGTTTTATCGGTTGATGAAGACACATCCGGACAGGTGAACCTGAATATGTTGAATAAATATCAGGCAGAAGCGTTGCAACAAATAAAATCCGGGTTTGACCAAAAGCAGGTGACCCTGATTCACGGAATTACAGCCAGCGGAAAAACAGAGGTTTATATTCATTTGATTGACGAAGCTATCAAATCGGGCAGACAAGCTTTATATCTTGTTCCAGAGATTGCGCTGACAACGCAGATTGTCAAAAGATTGAAGAATGTTTTCGGGAATAAAGTGGGAATTTACCATTCAAAAATGAACAGTCGCGAGCGTGTTGAAATCTGGGAACAGGTGCTTCGGTTTAGCCGGGAACCAGGGAAAGGTTACCAGGTTATTCTGGGTGCGCGTTCTGCTTTGTTTCTTCCGTTTTCCGACCTCGGATTGATAGTGGTGGATGAAGAGCATGAAAATTCATACAAACAATACGACCCGGCCCCGCGTTACAATGCCCGCGACATGGCAGTTGTTCTGGCTTCGCAGCACGATGCAAGGGTTTTGTTAGGTTCTGCCACGCCGTCGCTCGAAAGCTATTTCAATGCCAAAACCGGGAAATATGCATTGGTGGAACTCACAAAAATGCACGCCGACATTGAGTTTCCTGAAATTGTGACGATTGATGTTAAAGAAGCCCGGAAAAGAAAGCAAATGCGCTCGGTGCTCACGCCGGTTTTATACAACGAGATTGAAAAATCACTTTTAGAGAAAAGCCAGGTAATTCTTTTTCAGAACCGGCGTGGGTATTCACCTTTTGTAGAATGTTTTTCCTGTGGGCATATTCCAAAATGCGTAAACTGCGATGTCAGTCTTGTCTATCATAAATCACGGAATCAGTTGGTTTGTCATTATTGCGGATATACTGAAAAACTGCAGACACACTGCCCGGCTTGCGGATCGCCTGAGTTAAAGACCCGCGGAACAGGTACAGAAAAAGTGGAAGACGAGCTGAAAAATTTGTTCAGGGGTGCCAGAATTGCCCGAATGGACACAGACACCACACAGAACAAAAATGCTGTCGAAAAAATTATCCACAATCTCGAAACCGGGAAAACCGATATTTTGGTGGGTACGCAAATGGTAACAAAAGGAATTGACCTCGAGCATGTTTACACGGTGGGTATTCTGAATGCCGACAACCTGGTTAATTTTCCCGATTTCAGGGCACACGAAAGAGCCTACCAGCTGATTGCCCAAGTGAGCGGCCGTGCAGGACGGAAAAACCGGCAGGGCAAAGTGTTTATTCAAACCTCGCAACCCGAAAATCCGTTGTTTGGTTTTATTCTGAAGCGCGATTTTGCTTCGCTTGCCGCCATTCAGTTACACGAGCGGAAACTGTTTCGTTATCCTCCCTATTTCAGGTTGATAAAGGTGATGGTAAAACATAAAAACCACGAAACTGCCGACAGAGCTTCGGTTTTGCTGGCTGCTGAACTGAGAAAGCAAAACCAGTTAAATGTGCTGGGGCCGGTTGCACCGATGATCAGCCGGATACAAAACTGGTATCATCGTGAAATCTGGCTGAAGTTCGACAGAAATCAGAATCAGGCACAAGTTAAGGATTTGCTGGTCAGGCTGATGGGAAACATCAGGCAACTCCCCATGAATAGCGGTTGCAGTTTTAATATTGATGTTGATCCGCAATAAAGCCGGTAACAGGTTGTTAAAAGACGGTTTTTGCCGTTTATTTTTTTAGTTTTGCACCGCGAAAACAATGTGGGTGGAAGCATCATCAATACATAACATTTTCAAACAATTCAGCCAGTTGCAGATTATTGTGATTGGCGATTCCATGATTGATACCTATCTGCAGGGAATAGTTGAAAGGATGTCGCCGGAGACGGGTGTTCCCGTGGTTTCTGTCGTAAACCGCGAAAATCGTTTGGGGGGTGCCGGAAATGTGGCACTCAATATTAAAAAGTTGGGTGCGGAACCATTTCTTATTACTGTGGCGGGCGATGACGAAAAGGCTGGCATTCTCAGAAGTTTGCTGAAAGAAAATGGCATTTCGGATGAAGGTGTTTTCACTGACAAATCAAGACCCACGACTGTAAAATACCGGGTAGCTGACCGACACAATCAAATGATCAGGATTGACGAAGAGGCAACTTATGAAATTGATGCCCGTCTCGAAAAGCAAGTATTGCTGAAATTTGAAGATTTATTGAACCACAGGAAGCCAGATGTCATTATTTTTTCAGATTACGACAAGGGTTTGATTACCCCCGATTTGTTCAGAAAAGTAAATGATCTTGCTCAGAAATCGGGAATAAAAGTGGTGGCTGATCCCAAGAAACGAAATTTCGGTATTTATGAGAATATTCATTTACTGAAACCTAATTTCAGTGAGTTTACTGAAGGAGTAGGTGAGGATTTTGGAAAGCACGATTTTGATAAGATTGAACTTTATATCAGGAGACTGATAACAGAAAGAAAAATCGGTTCGGTTTTGCTGACACTTTCTGAAAGGGGAGTATTTATTCATGATGGAATTAATGGGCAACATTTGCCGGCAACAGAAACTCAGGTTTGTGATGTAACGGGGGCCGGAGATACAGTGATCAGTATGGTTTCGCTCGCAATTGCGGCGGGAGCCGAACTTGGATTAGCTGCCGAACTGGCCAATTTTGCCGGTGGATTGGTTTGTCGCGAAAATGGTGTGGTAGCTGTGGACCCGGAACAATTGTTAAGCGAATTTTTAAATATAAAAAGTAAGGCGAAAGAAGTTAACTATCAGTTTGATAGTAATTAGT
>CAZXVT010000125.1:0-13533 GCA_964644015.1 uncultured Maribellus sp. | reverse complement strand
TTTATATCTGTAATAACCGCAATTTAATGATTCATTTTTTTCAGTCTTGTTCAGTTTAAATAATATGAAAAGCCTGTTAATTAAGGATATTCATTCCTTGCTCTGATTACAAGATCTACCAGATCTGACCCTCCACTTGCAAAATTATCGTCGGGGTTGTGAGCACTTTGCGTGGCAACAGCATAAGGTAATCCGTTCCAATACCCCCAGAACGGACCTCCGCTTTGTCCGGGCCAGACATCTGCCTTGTGTTTCATGCTTTCGTTATCATCGGCACTCCAGAAATCACCATCCAAAGCAATTCCGGTTTGATATGTTGGTCTTTGTGTACCGGTTAAATCAGCAGGATATCCAGCATGAGTCCAGTATGCACCGCCATCCCATGAGTCGGAATAAGATTTTGATCCCATCCAGCCAGTACTGTTTCCAATGTATCGATCTAAAACGACCACAACATAATCATACTGGATTTCAGTGGAATCGATGGTTGGGCCTGCTACTTTGTATTTGTAGTATGTCCTTATGGCCCAGGCACTCCCATAAGGTGCACTTCCATTATAATACATGGGTGTAAATTTCAGCCAGCCGGTAGTATTATTCGGTCTCCAGTCGATAATATGTGAACAGGTAAGCAAATGTCTTGGACCGATCATCACCCCGCTTCCAAATCCCAGCGGGCTTTCCACTCTGCCAACACATCTCCAGGGGTAAGCGGTGGAATAATAAACCCTTCTGTTGTCTGTACCGAAAATAGTTTTTAAACCCGGAGATTCAGTTAGAGTGTTCTTTTCAAAAAATATAGGTTTCCTGTTTATTTTCGGTTCCAGCTTTGGTAAATAATTGAAATCAGAAAATGTAGGACGAAAAGAGTCTGTTTCAAATACATTCTTAGCAGCTTTTTGTCCGGAGGGTATAGCGATTGACTGCGTCCCTTTGGGATAAATCAACCCATCTATTGTTTCTCTTTCAAACTGTACTTTTGCCAGTTTCTCTATTTCAGAGGCCTTTTCATCTGAGGCCTTGCCTTTCAGGGACTTTAATTTTCTTACTTCCTCCAAAGTCATAGGAGGAGTGTTAATCGTGTCACTCATTTTTGATAAATTTTTGTGATTTAATAATTTGTCTGTCTATAGATATTCACATTTTAATGAACAATCATGTGAAAATTTTTTGTCTTAACTCGGTTAAAGTACTCTCGGTTTGATTAATCTGTGCCGCTCCCATTGCAGCAAGTGCATTGCTGACCTGTGCATCGAGAAGTTTTCTGGAGATATTTCCGGCTGTTGCCCTTAAAACCTTGCATAAATGATAAGTGAAATATCCGCGGGTAATTCCGCCAAGATTTCCTTCCATGGCTACCTGGTTATCTTTGCAGGCTGCCCATAAAGTGTGGTTTAATCCAGCAACAGGAACCAAAGCTTTCACTGGCTTCATAAATATTTCCGGATCAGTTTGCTTTTTGAATTCAATTTCTTTTGAAAAACTGAAATAAAATTCATCTTCAAGCATAGGTTCGATAAAACGGGGAGTTTCCACAAGCATTTCATCGGTTGCAAAATTGAAATTTCTTGTACCGGTACCTGAATGACAGCAATCAAATATTACTTCAAGATTGACACCCCTTTTTAATTTACCATCGAAAATTGCCTTAAAGTCGTCGTCTTTCAGCATTCCGGCTGTAGAGTAATCATGAGGTACAATTGCTTCATCCAAACCATCAATCTCTAAATCAGTACTCAGGTTTGCAACCCTTGTTCCATGCCCCGAATAGTAAAATGCAAGTGAGTCACCGCTTTTGCAATTTGATAACAGCCAGTTCAGATATGCAATAATATTTGCTTTTTTAGCATTCTGATTCGTCAGAATTCTGATATTGGCGGGAGGAAATCCACATATAACCAGCGTGTTAGCCATGTCTCTGGCATCGTTTACACAACCATTTAAATCCGGACCTCCCGGCCCGATGGGTGCATAATCATTAATTCCTATAACTACTGCTTTTCTTGTCATAGTCTGAATTTTTAGTTTTCCTACTCTTTTCAGGCTTTTCAGGTACGCCTTTTTATTTTAGAGTCGTATTTTTTCTATTTGTGGAAATTTTGTATTTTGTATTCAGCTTAAAGTTGAATTGCGACCATTAATCGATTCAAGTTACGACGTTTCAATGCATTAAGACAATAGCACAAACGTGCCATATTCAGTGAGAGAGTTATTAGTCTCTCCTGAATTCAGGTTGTGAATAAAATCAGCAGGTTCTGATATTAACTGGAATTTGTTGCTAATTTTTTTTGTTCGTTCAATAAAATTATTGTCGTTAATTATGCGGTACACTCGAAATAATCGTATTCTTTTTCTTTCGGATTCAAATAAACTGAGTTCAGAAAATGAATTGTTGCTGGATGAGTTTGAATTACCAGACAGTATTGCTCCTGATGATTTTTTGACTGACTCAGGCAGAGCTTCCCGCTTAAGCAATTGCATTGTGAATGATTTTGGCAAACGTTATTCCTGTGTTCACCTGGGTAGTTGCTATGAAAAACCAAATTGTTTCAGAAATGGACTTTTGCAGGAAAATATTGATTTTCACAAACTTCAATTTCATCCTGAAGACAGAATAACTTGGTGTGAGGAGGTTTTTCCTGATATTTTAAGGTTAATCGATTCAGAACCAGCATCAAATCCCCTTGATTATTCTTTCATTTTTAATCTCAGATATATCAGCGAGGATAGAAGTATTATTCAATACATTCATATTGGAACGGTTGCGTTTGTTGAAGATAAACTTCTGCCTGACCTTAAATTGAAAGTGTTTTTTGAAACAAACCATCCTCAAAAGAATGATAATATTGTAATGACAGTTTATAAATACTCTGCAGAACTGGGCTATTTAAAAACTCTTACAAAAAGATACGGAAGAATTGAAACTCACATTTTAACAGAAAGGGAATTGGAGATTATAAGGTTGTGTTATAAAGGACTAAGCAGCAAAATGATTGCAGAAAAACTCAATCTCAGCATACATACTATCAAAAATCATAAACGTAACAGCATGGAAAAAACCATGACTCATAATATTGTTGAATTACTTCGTATTTGTCTGAAAAACAAGTGGCTATAATTGCTGGTCATGCTTGTACTCTATCATTTGGAAACTGGTTTTATGTCCGATTGCTTTGAATTTAAAGTATATTTGATCAATAATATTATTGTTACACAATTGATGGTTAAATAACCAGTAATTAAAATCTATGAGGAAAATTTGGCTGATTACTGCAATGCTATTGTTTTCGTGCGTTGTTTATTCACAATCAAAAAGCTACAAACGCGGCGTGGCGTATGGATATCATTCTGTGAAAGATATGGAAAAAGCGTCACAGAATATTTCATGGTGGTACAACTGGGCCACACAACCTGAATTGGCGGTCAGAAATACGTATTCGAATTACAATGTCGATTTTACGCCCATGGCCTGGAACAGTTCCGGAATCAGCGGAGTCAGCAGTTGGGCCGACAAAGATTCGATGATTAATTATATTCTTGGATTTAACGAACCCAATTTTAAGGAACAGGCCAATATGACACCCAAACAGGCAGCGGCTGCCTGGCCTGCATTACAGAAAGTTGCCAAAAAACACAACCTGAAAATAGTCAGTCCGGCCGTAAATTATTGCGGAAATTGTGTTTCGGAAGGAGGCACAACTTACAATAATCCATTTACTTATCTCGATCATTTTTTTGCAGCCTGCGATACCTGCCAGGTTGATTATATCGGGTTGCACTGGTATGGCAGTGGTAACTCGATTGTAAGTTATATAAATAATGCACGGAAATATGGCAAACCCATCTGGATGACCGAATTTGCATCGTGGGACGCCAGCAACCCTGTTAAAACAGTTGAAGATCAGAAAAAATACCTGGCCGGGGCAGTTAATTTTCTTGAACGTGATTCGGCTGTTTATCGCTATTCGTGGTTTATCGGACGAACTTCGGGCGGAGCAAAAACCTATCCATATCTCGATTTATATTCAACGACAGGCATGTTAACAGAACTGGGGCAATTATACATGGATATTCCGGTTTATGACCCGAATCAGCGGTTCCCGGTTCCTGGGAGAATTGAAGCTGAAGAATATTACCGGATGTCGGGTTTGTATGCCGAACCAACTTCCGATACAGAAGGTTTTCTGAATATGGGCTGGGCCGAGAAAAGTGATTGGGCTGAATATAAAATCAATGTTCAGGAAAGTGGAACTTACTCTTTGAATGCGAGAGTGGCCGGAATTTCAGCAGGTGCAGCAGATATTCTGATTGATAACCAATTAAAAGTTACGATTAACACGCCAAACACGGGTGGATATCAAAACTGGCGGACAGTTTCAAAAGAGATTCAGCTTGAAGCCGGTGAACATATCCTGAAAATTGTCATAAAAGGAGGCTTTAATTTTAATTGGTTTGAAATCTCAAATCCTACTTTTGCCAACAAGGACCTGCAAATCCTCGAATCGGTTGTGTACCCGAATCCGGTTACAAATGGAATTATTACAATTGAATTGAAAGATGCCATTGCCGGCGATGATTACACTTGCTCTCTTTTCGATTTACAAGGCCGGAAAGTTTTGCAGACTGAAGTTTTCCCTGACAGGATTCTGTTTCAGATTGATTTGAACAAAGAACAAAAACTTCCTTCAGGGCTTTATTACCTGCACATTGGCGGTGGCAAAAGTGTGGCAAGTCACAAAATCTTTATCGAATAAAACCTGGATAACGGAGTTTATTAACCGGTTACTTATGAAAAATAAATCATCGTTTAAGCTACTGGCATTGGTGGTAATTTTATTTCCATTCATTTCAGTTCAGGGACAATCAATACCACCAAATCGTGACAGTGTTGCGCATCAATATATTGATGCAACCGACCTTACCAAAATTATCAGGGGTAAAAAATCGAACAAAGAGGATTCAGGGTTGCCCCAAAAAGGAAAACTGATGGCATTTGCCGCTCCTGTTTTCGGGTCAAATCCATCGTTGGGAACATTTTTCGGACTTGGCGGTACCGGAGCCATTTATCTGGGATCGCCTGAAAACACCAATATTTCGAATTTGATTGCCGTTGCACAGGTAACAACAAAAAACCAGTTTATTACTTCATTAAAAGGTACATTACTGACTCCCGGAAACAACTGGGAGCTGCTTATTGACCTCAAATATTCTATTTTTTCGGAAGGTACCTACGGTTTGGGTAGTGATTATAACCAACCAATAAGGGAAGGCTGGAATATGGGAGGTTTTAATTCAGCTGGTATAAACGGAGCTCAGCCTTTAAGTTACAATTATTGGCGCTTTCATTTTACAGCGCTCAAGGAAACTGCTGACCATTTGTATTTTGGAGTAGGCTATCATTTTGATTACCATTATAAAATTTACGATGAACTGCTTGATCTGGAAGCGCCTGACACGGTTCTGACAAGTCATTTTGCATATAATACTCTCAATGGTTATGATCCCACCAATTATATTTCTTCGGGAGCCAGTCTGAATGTTCTTTATGACAGCCGCGATCATACGATGAATCCATACAAAGGAAGTTTTTTACAGGCATCCTACAGGGTTAATGCCGAATGGCTTGGAAGTTCTCAAAATTATCAGCAGCTCTATCTTGAAACCCGGCTTTATAAAGCACTTTCGCAGAAAATGCCAAGGCATTTATTATCGTTCTGGGCCATCGGAAGTTTTATCACATCGGGTGAAGCGCCTTATCTCGATCTGCCATCAAACAGCAGTGATATGCGGAACAGGATCGGGCGTGGTTATGTGGCTGGCCGTTTCAGGGGAAAAGAATGGGTGACTGCCGAAACTGAGTATCGTTTTCCAATTACTAAAAACGGCTTATTGGGAGGTGTGGTTTTTGCCAGTGCTACTTCAACAAGCCGAGAAGAGTTAGTATTGGAAAATGTAACTTTTGAAAAACTGAAGCTTTTCGATGCCATCAGACCTGCGGCTGGTTTTGGTGCAAGGCTGATGCTGAAAAGGGCAGGCCGGATGAACCTTGCGGCTGATATGGCTTTTGGACAAAATGGCTCAAAAGGATTCTATTTTGCCGTTGGCGAAACATTTTGATGGATTAAAAAGCTTCTGCCAGCTTTTTTACCGGAATCAAATCAAATTCGCTGAATTGATTTTCGGACAGTGAGGCGACAAATTCGCGGTTCAGCATAAACAACATGCTGTTGTATTTATCTTGGTGAAAAGTGTTATCCATGTTAAATTCCTCAAAATCAAAATTGGTGAAATTCAGTTCACAGGCCGAGAGTTCAAATTCGCCATCGTCGTTGGCAAATATCAGTGGCAGGCCGTGTGTGCGGCAAATCACAGGTCTTTCAGCATAAATTGCACAACTGTGATTGACAAGAAAAACACATGATTTTTCATCGGCTTCCTCGTTGATCAGAACAGGATTTTCACGGTTTTTCAGTTCCTGCTGAATGGAATAAAATTCAACCGGGAAAATGCTGTAATCCATGCAACATAGGTCGCACCCTTTTTTGCAGGCCAGGTGTTTCCGGTGCGTTTTTTCCAATGCCGAAACGTGTTTGTCGATTTTATTTCTGATAGCCCTGTATCTTTCGAAGTGGTCTTTTGATTTGTTTTCCATGTATTGAATTTTGCGCCGAAATTACATTAATTCAGTTTTCTTTGGATTCAAATATTAATTTTACCGGCATTAAATCTAAACAATATTACACCGATGAAATATTTATTCACTGTCTTTTTCGCTGCTGTCTTTTCTTCGACAGTCTTTTCACAAAGTGAGAATTTCGAATTTCTGAATCCGAATCTTCCGGTTGAAGAACGCGTTGACTTATTGGTTTCGCAAATGACGCTGAAAGAAAAAACAAGTCAGTTATTATTTACTTCGCCGGCAATTCCACATCTGCAAGTTCCTGAATACAACTGGTGGAACGAATGTCTGCATGGAGTTGCGCGCGCTGGTTACGCCACCGTTTTTCCGCAATCCATCACCATTGCAGCCTCGTGGGATACTGATTTATTGCAACGTGTCGGAACCGCAGTTTCTGACGAAGCCCGTGCAAAACACCACGAGTTTATCCGCCGGGACAAACGGGGAATGTACCAGGGTTTGACTTTTTGGTCGCCCAACATCAATATTTTCCGCGACCCGCGTTGGGGACGTGGACACGAAACTTATGGCGAAGACCCGTTTCTGACAGGTGAAATGGGCGCTCAGTATGTGAAGGGTTTACAGGGCAACGACCCGAAATACCTGAAAGTGGTGGCCACCGCCAAACATTATGCAGTTCATTCAGGGCCGGAACCTTTGCGACATAATTTTAACGCGGTTGTTGGCGAACGCGATTTGCGCGAAACGTATCTCGCAGCCTTCAAAAAACTGGTGGTTGACGCCAAAGTATATTCCATTATGGGTGCCTACAACCAGTTTTATGGAATTCCCTGTTGTGCTAACCCGAAACTTTTTGATATCCTGCGGAATGAATGGGGATTTCAGGGATATTTTGTGTCCGACTGCTGGGCAATCAGCGATTATTATTCATTTCAGAATTATTCAAAAGATGCGGCTGAAGCAGCGGCGGCTTCGGTAAAAGCCGGTACTGACCTTGAATGTGGTGTTTCGTACAACAGTCTTGGCGAAGCATTTAAAAGAGGTTTGCTTACTGAACAAGATATTGATGTGGCGGTAAAAAGAGTTTTTACGGCCCGTTTTAAACTGGGTATGTTCGACGACCCGAAAAGTGTGGCATTTGCACAAATCCCTTTTTCGATGAATTGCTCGGAAGCCAACCGGAAACTGGCGCTCGAAGCGGCGCAGAAAAGCATTGTGCTGCTGAAAAACAAAAACAACACGCTGCCACTTTCAAAAGAAATAAAAACGGTAGCGGTAATTGGCCCGAATGCTGACAATTGGGAAGCGCTGGTTGGAAATTACAACGGCATCGCAAAAGATCCGGTTACAGTTTTGGAAGGCATTCAGAATAAACTGAAAAACAGCACCGTTTTGTATGCCGAAGGTGCCCCGCTGGCCGAAGGAATCAACAATTTAATACCAATCGAGCAGAAATATTTATTGACTGCCGATGGAAAACCGGGTGTGACCGGCGAATATTTTGCCAATTCAAAACTCGAAGGCGAACCGGCTTTTGTGCGTACCGATGAAAATATTGATTTCTATTGGGAATCGGGTTCTCCGGCAGGCGGACTCGACAGCGACAACTTCAGTGTGCGTTGGACGGGTTACATTGTGCCACCTGTTTCGGGAAAATATGGTATTGGCAGTTGGGGAATGCCGTCGCTGGAAATCTGGTTGGAAGGTGAAAAAATTCTACAACATAATTCTGAACATCATGCTTTTCACAGCGAAAAACAGTTGGAACTGGAAGCCGGAATGAAATACAAATTCGTGTATGAATACAAAAATTATTTTGGCGATGGCGATGCAAAACTGCTTTGGGCCATGCCAAATCCTGATATGACAAAACAAGCGGTGGAAACTGCACAGAAAGCTGATGTTGTGGTTGTCGTTCTTGGTTTGTCGCAGCGGCTGGAAGGCGAGGAAATGCCGGTAAAAGTGGATGGTTTTGAAGGTGGCGACCGCACGCATCTCAAACTGCCAAAACCACAGTCGGAGTTGGTAAAAGCGCTGAAAACCACCGGCAAACCGGTTGTGCTTGTTTTGCTGAATGGCAGCGCCATTGCCGTGAATTGGGAAAACGAAAACCTGGATGCCATTCTTTCAGCCGGATACCCGGGGCAGGAGGGTGGTAATGCGGTTGCCGATGTGCTTTTTGGCGATTACAATCCCGCAGGCCGTTTGCCGGTAACTTATTATAAATCGGTGGAGCAGCTTCCGGCTTTTGATAATTACGACATGCAGGGCCGCACTTATCGCTATTTTACAGGCGAACCGCTGTATCCGTTTGGTTACGGGTTGAGTTACACCACCTTCAAATATTCAAACTTGAAAATGGTGGGAAAAGCCAAAACAGGGGAACCGGTTAAAGTTTCTGTGAATGTGCAGAATACCGGAAAAATGGCGGGCGACGAAGTGGTTCAGTTGTATCTGAAAGACGAGAAAGCTTCAACGCCGCGGCCAATTCACCAGTTGGAAGGATTCAAAAGAATCACTCTGAACCCGGGTGAAACAAAAACGGTGGAATTTGAATTAAAACCGGAGCAGTTTTCAATTATCGGAAAAGAGGACAAACCGGTTACCGAACCCGGCTGGTTTACAGTTTGGGTTGGGGGAGGACAACCCGGAACAAACGGTTCAAATACAGTAAAAGGACGGGTTGAGTTAACAAATAAATAAGTTTTCTGTGTCTTTTTTTATGGGTAAGTCGCTGAAAATTAACACTATTTTCAGCGACTTGCTTTTTGTGGCACCCACGAAAGCCATTGTTTGAGCTCTTATCCGGATTAATAATGTACCTTTGCCGCGTGACAAACAGGTTTTTATTGACTTCTTTCTTAGCAATGTTTTGTTCTGCTTCTGGCCCGCAGATCGTTTCATCGTCAAAATCGACATCAAAATCAACTTTTTAGTTTTGTTATTGTTTCTGAAAGCAGGTTTCTGTATTCAGGGCATTTTTTGAAAACAGGTAAACAGAAAACAGTATCAGTATTTTATCACGTAATATCATCTCGTGCAGACATTTCGCTCTGGCTTCTTCCACGTTTTTTATTGCGGTTATTATTTATTTAAAAAAGCGCTGCCATAAAAGCAGCCACACAATTTTATGACATTTAAAGAATTAAATATTTCAGAGCCTATTTTAAAGGCTTTGTTAAACAAAAAGTATGAAATACCCACTCCGATTCAGGAGAAAGCAATTCCGGTAGCACTCAGCGGACAGGATTTGCTGGGAATAGCACAAACCGGTACCGGGAAAACGGCAGCTTTTGCCATCCCGATTATTCAACATCTCAGTCAAGCGCCGTTTAACGACAGAAAAAGAGAGATTAAAGCGCTGATTATAACACCAACCCGCGAACTGGCCATTCAGATTGACGAAAGTTTTACTGATTATGCAGTTTTCACAAATCTACGCCACACGGTTATTTTTGGAGGTGTGAGCCAGAAAGCACAGGTTGATGCATTAAGAAGGGGCACCGATATTCTGATCGCCACGCCCGGTCGTTTGCTTGACCTGATCAACCAACGATATATTTCGCTGAACCACATCAGTCATTTTGTGCTCGATGAAGCCGACCGGATGCTGGACATGGGTTTTATTCACGATATCAAGCGATTGCTGCCCATGTTGCCCGCCAAAAAACAAACGCTTTTCTTTTCGGCTACCATGCCGTCAGCGATCGATAGTCTGGCTCGGTCAATTTTACACAAACCGGTAAAAGTTGAAGTTACACCTGTTGCTTCGGTGGTTGATACCATCGACCAACACCTGTATTTTGTGGAAAAACAACAAAAAAGCGACCTGCTTGTTTCGTTGTTAAAAGAAGACCTGGATAAATCGGTGCTGGTATTTTCGCGGACAAAACACGGAGCCGATAAAATTGTCAGAACGTTGAACAGAAGAGGAATTGATTGTGAAGCTATTCACGGAAACAAAACCCAGGGAGCCCGGCAAAGGGCACTGACGAACTTTAAATCGGGAGCAACCCGTGTGATTGTGGCAACTGATATTGCTGCCCGGGGAATTGATATTGTGGACCTGAAAATGGTGATCAATTACGACCTGCCCGACGTGGCCGAAACGTATGTACACCGCATTGGCCGCACCGGACGCGCCGGAAACACCGGAACTGCCCTTTCTTTTTGTTCTCAGGATGAGCGCTTAATGGTCAGGGATATTCAGAGATTAACCGGCAGAACCTTGAAATCCACGATGATCAGAAACTGACAATTTGGAATACACTGTTGCTTAGTTAAGTAATCCGTCATTCAAATCATCAGCCCAACTACTCATCGTTACAAAAAAGAGTAGTTGGGCTGATTTGCATTTGCAATTAAATTGGATAATTGCAATCAAATCTAAATTACCCTGGCTGGCGAGGCCAAAAAATTTTGAGTTCAACCCTGTCTTGCTGGTTTGTACCAGGTGTGGCAGGATGTTGCAGGCAGAAAAAATGAATATTATTGTTTGTAATCACGCAACTTTTTGATACTTTGCGGCATCATCTTAAACAAACAAAAAACTAACCATGAGGAAACCGCCTTAAAACCATAAAAAAAGCTTTTACAACAAGGTTGCAAAACAGGTCCCCGCGCAAAGTTTGTTACGCCCTTATTTGTTCTCACACCTGGTAACCCCGTTTACCTCGAATACGAATCGTTTTACAAGCCTTATTTTTGGGCTTGAACAGAATAAAAATCAAAATTATGGAATCAAAAATTTTAAACCTATTCCCATTGGTTTTGCTTGTCCTTATTTTGGGAGCAGGCTGCCAGAATGATGATATTGAATACGCTGATGAAAGCATTGTTGTTAGTAACCATCCCGGAGTTTTTGTTTTTAAAACCAAGGGTAATTATTCAGACAAAATCTGGGTTCAAATTACACCTGAAGGAACACTTAATGCAATTCCTGTTTTAACTGAAAATTCTCAAAACATGTACATCGACAAAAATGGAAATGTGAACCGCACACGATGGTTTTTATTAAAAAGCGGCTATATAGTCGGTCCTGCACATGAAAAAGCAGTATTTACAAACATTACTCTTACTGAATATTTGCAATACAATAAGAAAAATAAAATTGATCATTGGCCGGATGAGTTAATTTGGCCTCGTATTATCGACAAAGATCCTTATACCGAGCTATACTGGATGGGTTGCCTTGATTGTGCAGTTAAGGAATTCACATTAGGTGAAATAAACAAGATGCTTGAAAATGGAACCCTCGAAACTGTTTTTACCAAACTTAAATGAATTAACCTTAACGTCAGGTAAAATGGTGGTAAAAAGTTAGTTCTATGACTGTTTGCTTTTAATGACAAAGAAACCAGGTTTTTACAGTAAAACTGCAAAAACCTGGTTTCCTTTTTTATCGGTATTCTTTCAAATCGAAATATGAAACAGGTTAAAACCCGCCAATATTCCAGCCATCACGGTATTTGCGGCTGAGGTATTGTTCTGCTTCCGGATAGTTTGGAATTTTCAGGTTGGCAGCGTCCCATTCGAGTTTTACCCCCGGCACGCGGATGGCGACAGTCCCCAGCAGAATTGCCTCCGCCATTGGCCCTGATTGTGCAAAATGCGATTCGGTTTTTTCGCCTCCCAGGCAATCATCCACAAAATGATGATAATGGTTTCTGTCTTTGAAATCGGGTTTGTTGTATTTGGCAAACTTTTCTTCGGGCAGTAAAACCAGGTTTCCGCCGTGCTGCACCAAAAGCGCTCCTTCGGTTCCGATGATCATAGCCGATTCCGGTGGATAATCCCCGTTGTATAAACTTCTGATTTCCTGTGGCGGAAAGAATTCTCCATCAAACCATTCCACCGTCAGTTCGTCGGTTTCGGTCATTTCGTTGCCCGGAAAAACCCAGGTTACATGGTTACTTTGCGGCCAGGTGTCGGCTCTTCTTTCCGGCGAATCGACCCACGATTGCTGCACTTCGGCAACCACCGATTTGGGTGCTGTCAAACCCAGTCCTTTCCACACAGCGTCGAAAATATGGCAGCCAATATCGCCCGACCAGCCGGTTCCGAAATCGATCCAGCTTCGCCATAAAACAGGATGATAAATTTTGGAAACATACGTCCGCATCGGCGACGGGCCAACCCACACTTCCCAGTTTACACCTGCCGGAACTTCTTCTGTTTCTGCGGGGCGCGGCCCTTCGAGACGGTATTGTTCGGCCCCCGGCCGGTTGGAACACAGGTAAACATGCTTCACTTTTCCAACGGCTGAACTTTTCATCAGTTTAACCGCATTCCTGTCATTCCCGGTTGAAGCGTATTGCGTTCCGAGTTGCGTTTTTACACCCTTTTGAATGGAAGCCTCCGTTAATTTTCTGACTTCCGCCACATCGTGACAAAGCGGTTTCTGGCAGTAAACATGTTTGCCGGCTTCGATGGCTGCAAATGATATGGAAAAATGGTGGTTGTCGGGAACCGTCACATTTACCGAATCGATGTTTTCTTTTTCCTTTTCCAGCATCTCGCGCCAGTCGGTGTAAGTTCTGGCTCCGGGAACCACTTCCAACGCTTTTTTCAGACTTTCCTGGTCGATATCGCATATGGCCACAATTTCAACATTGGGGTGGCTCTGGAAATTCTTCAGGTCGTTCAGTCCCATCATTCCGCCCACACCCACACAGGCGTGCCTCAATTTGGTCTCTGTGGCACAGGATTGTAAAATGAAAGGAGTTGCGATGGCTGCTGTGGCGGTGGTTTGAATAAATTTCCGCCTTGAAAATGAGTTCTTCATCAGATTTTAATTTAACGTGAGTTCGATGTAAAAAAATCGGTAAAATTATTTGTAAAAAACAAGGTTTTGATTATATTTAAGTATCTCACATTTAAATATTTAGCAAACA